>USBO01000074.1 GCA_900552955.1 uncultured Alistipes sp. | reverse complement strand
GTTCGTCGCCGATCCGTAGACCGACGAGAGCATCCCCATCGTATCGAGCACGAGCACCTGCACGTCGTCGAAGCACGTTGCGTCGTCGCATTGCGTATAACGCACGGCACCGCCCTTCGTCTCGCGCAGCAGACGCGCGATGCGCCCCTCGTCCATCTCGTGGGGCGCGATGACGAACTTCACGCGGGGATTGGCATTCACCAGCGGCAGGAGAATCTCCTCGTCGGGGCCCCATGTCGAACCGGCGACGAACAGACGGCTGTCGCCGCGAAAGCGTTCGATCCGCTCCACACGCGGCGCCGCTGCGGCGATCTGCGCCACGCGGTCGAAGCGCGTGTCGCCCGCGACGACCACGTTGTCGAAACCGATCTCGGCCAACAGCCGCTTGGATTCGGCGTTCTGCACGAACAACGTGTCGAACGTCTCCAGCGCCTGACGCCACATGGCGCCGTAGGGACGAAAGAAGACCGAGTTGCGGCGGAAGATCGCCGAGACGATATACGATCGCACCTTGCGGCGGCGCAATTCGGCGAGCAGATTGATCCAGAATTCGTATTTGATGAAAATGGCGATCTCGGGACGGACGATGTCCAGAAAACGGCGGGCATTGGAGGGGGTGTCGGCCGGAAGGTAGAAGACATAATCGGCACCCTCGTAATTCTTGCGGATTTCGTATCCCGACGGAGAGAAGAACGTGAGCAGAATCTTGAACTCGGGATGCTCCTCGCGCAGACGTTCGATGATCGGACGCGCCTGCTCGAACTCGCCCAACGAAGCGGCATGCACCCAGACGATCCGGTCGGAGGGACGGACGGCAGCCTCCAGACGTGCGAATAAGTTCCGTCGGCCTTCGCTCCACAGGCGGGCTTTGCCGTGCCACCGAGCGGCCAGACGGATGCCTCCTGCATAGAGCGAAATGCCCAAATTATACAACCACATGCGCTGTTATCGAAAGTTGAGTGCGGCAAAGGTAACCATTTTTGCATTAAAAGCCAAATCACCAGTTGCACTCCATCGCCCGTTCGGCAAAACGGACATTCAGCCTCCCGTCCGGCATCAGATCGACCGCCGCCAGATCGAACTGCGGTTCGAGCCGCACGCCGCGCTGCGCCATATAGGCCATAGCGGCACGGCGCAGCGCGGCGAACTTGCGGGGTGTGATCGCCTCCTCGGGAGTCGTCAGGCCGCCGGCACGGCGGGTCTTGACCTCTACGAAATGCAGTTCGTCCCACCGCCGCGCGACGATGTCCAGCTCGTAACGTCCCGAGCGCCAGTTGCGTTCGAGAATCGAAAACCCCGCCCTGCGCAGGTAGTCGACGGCCGCCTGTTCGCCGCGGCGGCCCGTATCGGCGGACGGCGGGAGGCTCACGGCAGAATCTTCTGGATGGTATTGGCCCGTTGCATAGCCGCCGACAGCCCCTCGGCGTCGTCGCGCTCGATCATGCGCCGCATGATCTGCAACTGGTGAATATGTTCGCGCAGGACGTCGAGCACGTTGTACTTGTTGCGCAGCAGGATCGGCACCCACGTGCGCGGCGCGCTCTTGGCCAGTCGCACCGTCGACTCGAAACCGCCGCCCGCCAGATCGAAGATGTGCTGCTCCTCGCGCTCCTTCTCCAGCACGGTGAGCGCCAGCGCGAACGACGTGATATGCGAAATATGGGAGACATAGGCCGTGTGGAGGTCGTGCTCCTCGGGATCCATCGCCGCAAGCGGCATCCCCAGCGTGCGGTAGATCCGCTCGACAGTCTCGACGGCATCGCGGTCGCTGCGCTCGCGCTCGCAGACGACGGCCGTGCGCCCCGCAAAAGCGCCCCTGCACGCGGCGTCGGGGCCGCTGTATTCGGTTCCCCACATCGGGTGCGTAGCCACGAAACGTCCGCGGCGGGCGTGCATGGCCACCACCTCGCACAGCTCGCCCTTGATCGAACCCGTGTCCATCACGATCTGGTGCGGCGCGATGCGGTTGAGAATCTTCACCGTCAGCAGCGGTATCGTGTCAACGGGTGTCGCCAGCACCACCAGATCGGCCGCGGGAAGCCCCTCGTCGAGCGTCACGATGCGGTCGACCAAGCCCCGTTCGAGCGCCCGACGGGCGTGCTCCTCCGACAACTCCACGCCGTCGATGCGCGCCGCCAGTCCGTGCTCGCGCAGCGCCAGCGCAAACGATCCGCCGATCAGGCCGACGCCTACAATCAGAACATTCATCCTCTATCGCTTTTCGGGCGCGACCTCGCGCTCCATCACATAATCGTCCATCACGTAACCACCGCCGATGTCGGTCACCTGCGTGCACACCTCACGGAAACCGGCACGCCGGTAGGCGCCGATCGCCCGTTCGTTGTGGCGGTTGACCGTCAGCCGGATCGTCCGCAGGCCGCGGTCGCGGCACAGGTCCGTCAGGTGCTCCAGCATCTGCGGGAAAAAGCCCCGTCCCCGCACCTCCACCAGCAGATAAATCTTGCTCAGAAACAACTCGCCGTCGCGCATCTGCACGCCGCAGTAGCCCACGGCACGCCCCTCGTCCTCCAGCAGAAAATAGCGATAGCCGTCGAGCGCCACCTGCTCGGTGATCGCCCGCACGGACTGGAACCGCTCGACCATGTAGGCGATCTGCTCGCGCGAGATGATCCCGCGGTAGGCTTCGTGCCAGATCAGCCCCGCCAGCCGGTTCACCTCCATGATGTCGTGCCCCGCCTCGATCTCCCGAATCTTCATACCTTATTATAATAAGAACGAGAGATCGTCACCGGGCTGCACCTCGAAAGGAGCGATGCCCTTCTTGAAAATCCGCATCGGGCGGTCGCCCAACAGCTCCAGCCGGCCCTCCTCGAAGCGCAGCATGCAGCCTTCGCGCAGCCCCACGGCATAGCGGCGGGGATTGGCGGCGATGAACTCCAGCAGACGCACTTCCCGCGTCTCGCCAGCATGTCCCTCGGGATTAGCGTCGAGATAGTGGGGATTGATCTGGAACTTCACCGCCCCCACGGCACGGAACGAGGCGGGTTCGACGATCGGCATGTCGTTGGTCGTCGAGATCGCAGGGCAGGCCACGTTGCTGCCCGCCGACCACCCCACATAGGGCACGCCGGCCTTCACGCGGCTGCGGATCGCCTGCATCAGCCCATGCTCCTGCATCTTCCTGGCCAGCGCGAAGGTGTTGCCGCCGCCGACGCAGATCGCTTCGGCACGGCGGATCGCCGCCGCGGGGTCGGCCGCGCGGTGCACCGACCGCACGCGGATGCCGAGCGTCGAAAAACGCTCCTGCACACGCCGCTCGTACTCGGCATAGGAGAAGGTGACGGCGGCATAGGGAACGAACGCCACCTCCTTCACCCCGCAGAGGAATTCCCCGATGCGCGGCAGCGGATAAGTCAGATACGGCTCGCCCGCATTGGTCGAGTTGGAAATCAGCAATAATCTCATAAAATACTGTAATTCATAATCTTAAACAAAACGGCGCACGTTTTGTGGACAATCGTGTTGATAAAATCTTTCGCCAGTATGACAAATGTAACAAAAAAAGTGTTATTTTTGCGAAAAATTCTGCGTGAAAATAGAAAAGTATTTTCAACAATATTTTGTTTAACTAAAAAATTACAATCATGTCAGAAGTTCAACAGAAAGTCGTCGAGATCATCGTAGACAAGCTGGGAGTCAAAGAGTCGGAAGTAGTGCCCGAAGCAAGCTTCACCAACCACCTCGGTGCGGATTCGCTCGACACCGTAGAGCTCATCATGGAGTTCGAGAAGGCTTTCGATATCCAGATCCCCGACGAGGACGCTGAGAAGATCGCAACCGTCGGCGACGCCATCAGCTACATCGAGGAGCACAAGAAATAATTCTGCCATAAGTATTTCGCAGCAGTTCGTTCATTTCAACCAAATCCGAATCGTTTATGACAGCAAGACGCGTAGTGGTGACAGGTATAGGTACGATCAACCCACTCGGCAACAACATTCAGGAATATTTTTCGAATCTCGAGAAAGGTGTCAGCGGAGCCGCCCCCATCACGCACTTCGACACGGAGAAATTCAAGACGAAATTCGCTTGCGAAGTAAAGAATTACGACCCGTCCCAGCATTTCGACCGCAAGGAGGTCCGCAAATACGACCTCTTCACCCAGTATGCCCTCATCGCCGCCACGCAGGCCGTGGAGGACGCAGGGTTCGACATGGAGAAGCTCGACAAGGAGCAGGCGGGCGTGATCTGGAGTTCGGGTATCGGAGGACTCAAATCGTTCTTCGACGAATGCGTGGGCTATACCGAGGGAGGCAACATCCCGCGGTTTAGCCCATTCTTCATTCCCCGCATGATCGCCGACATCGCAGCCGGTTTCATCTCGATGAAATACGGCTTCATGGGTCCCAACTACTGCATCGTCTCGGCCTGCGCCTCGTCGAATCACGGCATGATCGACGCCTTCAACCAGATCCGCTGGGGCAAGGCCGACGTGATGGTGACCGGCGGTTCGGAAGCTTCGGTCAACGAGCCGGGCGTGGGCGGATTCTCGTCGATGCAGGCCATCTCGACCCGCAACGACGATCCCCAGCACGCCTCGCGTCCGTTCGACGTGCACCGCGACGGATTCGTGATCGGCGAAGGCGCCGGTGCGCTGGTATTCGAGGAGTACGAGCACGCCAAGGCGCGCGGTGCGAAGATCTACTGCGAAGTGGCGGGCGGCGGCGCATCGGCCGATGCGCATCACTTCACGGCACCCCATCCCGAAGGAAAAGGCGCCATCCTGTCGATGAAAGCCGCGCTGAAGGATGCCGGCATGCAGCCCGAGGAGGTCGACTACGTGAACGTTCACGGCACCTCGACCCCGCTGGGCGACCTGGCCGAGCTGAAGGCCGTGGCGGGCGTTTTCGGCGACCACGTCTACGACCTGAACATCTCGTCGACCAAATCCATGACGGGTCACCTGCTGGGTGCCACCGGAGCCGTCGAGGCGCTGGCCTGCATCCTCGCCCTCACGCAGGGCGTCGTGCCTCCCACGATCAACGTCGAGGAGCTGGATCCCCAGATCGATGCCAAACTCAACCTCACGCTGGGCACCGCACAGCGTCGTGAGGTGCGCGCAGCGATGAGCAACACGTTCGGGTTCGGCGGTCACAACTCCACGATCGTTTTCCGTAAGCTCTAACGTCCGACGGCCGTGATTGATTTCCTGTTACGCCCCTGGCGGCGCAATTTCGGCCCGGATAAGGAGTTTTACCGCACGATCGACGAGTTGTTCGGCTTCGTTCCGCACAACATCGAACTCTACAAGCTGGCTTTGATTCACAAGTCAGCTTCTTTGGTTTTGGAGGACGGCCGGCAGATCAACAACGAACGGCTCGAATATCTGGGCGACGCCGTGATCGAGGCCGTCACGTCGGACTACCTCTACATCGAATTTCCCGACCGCGACGAAGGGTTCATGACCAAACTCCGGTCGAAGATCGTCTCGCGCCAGTCGCTCAACGCCATCGCCCGCCGGATCGGGCTCGATCGCTGCGTCATCCTCGACGGCAGCAGCAACACGCTGGCGCAGAAGCACATCTTCGGCGACGCCTTCGAAGCGATGATGGGTGCGATCTACCTCGATCAGGGCTACAACTTCGTCAACCGGCTGCTCATCAACCGCCTCTACCGCGAGCACCTGTCGCTCGACGAGCTGACCGAGTCGGAGAACGACTTCAAGAGCCGGCTGATCGAGTGGTGCCAGAAGAATCATCATGCCGTCCGCTTCCGCACGGTGCGGCAGGAGAATTCCGCGGCCAACCATCCGCTCTTCCGCTCGACGGTGCTCATCGACGACATGGAGGTGGGACACGGCTGCGGCGAATCGAAGAAGGAGGCCGAACAGCAGGCGTCGTTCTCCGTGGCGCAGAGTTTCACCGACGAAGCCTGCGCTGCGCTGCTCGACAAAGTCGACCGCCTGCGGCTGGACGAGGCGACGCGCTGAGGCCGAATATCCCCAACCCGATCGGCCATGAAACAACTGCTCGACAAACTCACCTCGCGCGGCCCCGTGTCGCTCGACGATGCGGAGTTGCTGACGCTGCTCTTAGGCGAAGGCGGCGAGCAGGCGCCGGCACGCCAGTTGGCCGAACGGCTGCTGAACTATTACGGCGGTTCGCTGTCGCGGCTGAGCGACGATCCGCTGCCGCGGCTGCGCATGGTCGAGGGCATGGGCCGGCGACGGGCCGCCCGCATCGCCGCCGCCACGGAGCTGGGACGGCGCATCCTGCGGGATCAAGCGGCCGAGACGACGACACTCGTCACGAGCGACGACGTCATCCGGCTCTTCCGTCCCGAACTGGAGCAGCTCAGCCACGAGGAGTGCTGGGCGGTCTACCTCTCGTCATCGAACCGCATCATCGAACGGCAGCGCATCAGTCAGGGCGGCGTGCAGGGGACGGTCGTCGACCATCGGCTGATCGTCAAACGGGCGCTCGAACTGCTGGCCACACAGTTGATCCTCGTCCACAACCACCCCTCGGGCAGCGCCGATGCGAGCGAGCCCGACCGGCTGCTGACCGCCCGCATCGCGCAGGCCGCCGCGCTGTTCGACATCCGGCTGCTCGACCACATCATCGTCGCCCGCGCGGGCAGCTTCTCGTTCCGCTCGGCCGGACTGCTCTGAGGCGCGCATCCGGCCGGAGAGCCAGGCACCGTCCTATTTCAGGCGCCGGAACCGTTCGACGGTCGGATAGGCCAGTCCGAACTGGTCGTGATCCATCAGCCACATCTCCTCCTCGTCGAGCCGCATGACCAGCATCCGTCCGTCGGGCAACACCAGTTCGCCGCTGCGCCGGCTGAAACGATAATCCATGTAATCCGAGAACCCGCTGCGCACCGACAACAGCCCCGCCTCCCCCACTTCGTAGTAGGAGTCGGTCGCCGCATCGTATCGCACGTCCAACATACCGCCGATTCGCGGGAACTCCCCGAGATCGGGAATGTCGGCCGGATCGATATCGGCGACGACCGCATAGCGCCGCTTTCGGGGCGCAACTTCGGTGCGCACCAGCCGGCTGCGATTCTTGAAATCGAGCAGCCGGAGCGTCAGGTCGCCGGATGTCCGCGACCCGCGCATCCGGCGCCACACGCCGTCGCCCCGACGGTCTTCATACGTTCCCGCTTCGAGCCAGCGGCCGATGATCGAAGCGCGGATGTCGAGCTGCTTCTTCGCCTCGAGATACGGAACGAAATACTTGATGTCCATACAACTGATAAAAATAAGTCGATTTATCCAGACGGACAAAAAAGCACCTCGGTAATTTCCGTCGAACGAGAATCCGCCCCTGCGCGGAGATCGCGGCCCACACACGCCTCCGGCTGAACGAGATCCGACATTCTTCCGAGAGACGACCCCTGTCCGCAATCACCGGAGCAGAAAATCAAAGAGAGACGTCTGAAAACGCTGCGTCGCAATCCATTGCTGCCTCCGATCGATCAAGCCGCCCGCCCGAACACCAAAAAAGTGCGAAAGGCACGAACCTGACCGCAAACTGACAAGCACTGGTATGCTCTATAAACAACGGTCAGCCCATGCCTATCGCACAGGGTACATGAGCCTTCCGTTTTCCTGTTACAATTCAAAAATTACCAGTTTTTGTCAGTTTGTATAACAGGGCTCAAACAGTTTCCATATATACAACGTGTGGAAACCGTACCCAAAAATAAAAACAATTGTCCGAAAATACAAGTTTTTATATGAAAATTAATCCGATTTTTTTTGGACACGACATGTAAAATCCGCGTCTGAGGCTGCACAGTCACAGAATGCGAATTAAATTGAAAAATAAGAATAAAGTTATTTCGCAAGAAAATATTGCATCACTCCGGGAAAGGTGCCCCCACGAAGGCATGCAATATGATATTGCATACCACCTCGGGGGGGGGCAGAGAAAGGCAGAGACGGAGTGCGGGTCGAAGGAGCCGCAAAACCTGTTCGCTGCAATCGTTCCTGATAATTCGGCATCGCGCCGCGATGCCGGCAGTTCGCCGCCGCCCCACGCGGCGGACTGCAACTCGCCTGATCGGCTCTTGCTCGTCGCGCCGCCGTCGGCGAACCGCAAATGACTCGCCCCCCCCAAAAAAAATGCGTGCAATAGTTTATTGTATAAAGATTCGGGAGGGAGCAAGGGAGAGGGAGAGCGGGCTGCGGCCTGCGGAGGGACGCCAGGGGCGGGCCTCCGCCGCCGGAGGCTGCGGCCCGCGCGGCTCCCAAAGAGCCGCAATAT
>USBO01000073.1 GCA_900552955.1 uncultured Alistipes sp. | reverse complement strand
ATGGAGGACGAGCGGATCTCGCCGGAGAATCTGGTGGTCGTGTTGGACGTCATCGACCTGCTCTTCGGGACGCTGCGCATGCGGCCGAAAGGGAGCGCCGGCGGCCACAACGGACTGAAGAACATCACCGAGCTGCTGGGCACGGAGGCCTATGCCCGCATCCGCTTCGGCATCGGCGGCGACTTCGCCCGCGGCCACCAGGTGGACTATGTGCTGGGGTCGTGGTCGGCCGAGGAGCGCGAGGCGCTGCCCGAACGGCTGAAGGTCTTCGCCGAGGCCATCCTCAGCTTCGCCACTATCGGCGCCGAACGCACGATGAACCTCTACAACAAGCGATAACGGCCACACGGCTGCAAAAAATCCCCGACTCCGAAAAAGAGTCGGGGATTTTCATATCGCCGCAACGGACGGATGCGGAACACAGCGCGGCCGTTACGCACCGCTCCCGTTCAGAGGAAAGAGCCGCCCGCCCGCACCCTGTACGACCGTCATGCCTCCCCGCACGGGCGGAAAAAGGCCGCGCAGATCGCGGGCGGCGGTCAGCCGCGGCTGCGGAGGAATTCGGCCAGACGCCGCACGGCGCGTCCGCGGTGCGAGACGGCGTTCTTCTCGTCGGCCGACATCTCGGCGAAGGTGCGGTCGTAGCCGTCGGGGACGAACAGCGGGTCGTAGCCGAATCCCTCCGTCCCGCTGGCGCGTTCGACGATCCGCCCCTCGACGATCCCCTCGAAGAGGTGCTCCTCGTCGCCCACGAGCAGCGAGATGACCGTGCGGAACCGCGCACGGCGGTTCGCAACTCCCTCCAGATTGCGCAGCAGCAGGCGGTTGTTGGCCGCGAAATCGTGCCCCTCGGAGGCATAGCGGGCCGAACGGACGCCCGGAGCGCCGCCCAGCGCCTCGACCTCGAGACCCGTGTCGTCGGCGAAGCAGTCGAGCCCCGTGCGGGCGCGCAGGTAGTGCGACTTCTCGGAGGCGTTGCCCTCGAGCGTCGGCTGATTCTCGGGAATCTCCTCCCCGACGCCGCACATGCGCGGCGTCACCAGTTCGTAGGCGTCGCCCAGCACAGCCTGCACCTCGGCGAGCTTGTGGGCGTTGTTGGTAGCGAAAACGATCTTCATGTTCAGCGCGGGATTTCGAGTCGTTGCAGCGCGGAGTCGACCGCGATCTTGTCGATGATGAGTTTCACGAGCCGGTCCATCTCCGACCCTTCGGTGTAGTCGGCGGCACAGACATGGTTGACGCGGTTGTCGCGGATGAGCGACGCCAGGTCCTTGCGTCCCACCTTCGACGAGGCGGGGTTGTAGACGGCGATCGAGTGGCCGCCGAAGTTCTTCACCAGCCGCATGCAGGGGATGTCGGTCGTGCCGTCGCCCACGTAGATCATCCGGCTGAAGGGCACCGGCCGCTCGCACTCCTCGATATAGCGGTTGACCAGCTTGCAGTCCGAGACCGACTCGACGCCCTTGTTGATCTTGAACATGAACTGCGTCTTGTTGGTGTAGTTGACCGCCACGCCGGGCCAGTAGGCGATACCGTCGACGTCGTAGAGGAACGAGCAGGCGTAGATCTTGCGGAACTCGCCGGCGATGGGCGTCCCCTCGATCATCTCCTTGAGCCCCGACGAATTGATGTAGTGCAGCACACGCACGCCCTGCGCGGCGGCATAGGCGTTGATGCGGCCGAACCACTCCCTGACGCCCGGGAAGAGCGTGATCTTGCGGCCCGATTCCTGAAAGGCCTCGCGGCGCAGCGAGAGCTTGCGCGCACGCGCAGCCTCGAGCATCTTGGCCATGTAGGTCAGCGTCATGTCGGCGTCCTGCTCCTCGGCCAGCGAATTGGCGTCGCTCCAGAACTCCTTGTTGCTCTGTCCCACGGCGGGGATGAAGTCGTACTCCTGCATGTTGCCCGGGGCCAGCGTCCCGTCGAAGTCGTAGATCAGCGCCGCCGTGGTCATCCGTTTCTGTGTCATGGTTCGTTTCGTTAAATCAATAATGTATTCCCCGCGGGCGGAACATCGCATAGCCGAAATTGAAGGTCAGGAAGAGGTTGTCCCAGTTCCGTACGCCGTACTTCGTCAGCGAGAGGCTCACGGGCCCCACGCCCGTATGATAGACCAGCGAAGCGTCGAAGAGGTAGCGCATGCGGTCGTCGTCGGGCAGGTAGCGTTCGGCGAACATCGCATAGAGACCCGTCCGCAGGAAGAAGCGGTCGCTGAAATCGAAGGTCGGCATCACGCTGGCCGCCACGTAGCGTTCGGCATAGTACTCGGGCATGTAGACCGTCTGCGAATGGAGCGTCGGCCGGTAGCCGGGCATCACCATGCGCGTCACGCGCGCGTTGCTCAGCGCGGGTATCGTCGTCACCACCGCCTCGGCACCGTAGCCCAGCGAGAACCATTTGCAGGCGGAGATGCGGAAGTACTGGTTCCACACCGCGCGGGCGCCCCACCACGAGACCGGCTGCTCCGACCTGCTCAGCCGGTGTTCGTCGCGCGAGTAGAGCCCCGGCAGGAAACGCTCGCGGCCGTAGAGATAGATGCCCGACAGCGAGAGCGAGGTGCCGAAATGAGGGAAGACCGGCCGGTCGAGCGAACTGCGCCGCAACTCGATCTTGGGCGAGACATAGGAGAGCGTGGTCAGATCCTCGTAGTAGCTCTCCTTGTAGGAGTCGCGCCAAAGACTGTAATAGTAGCGTTCCTGCCCGCCGTTGACGCGCAGCACCACGGCGCTGCGGTGCGTGGCGGGGAATCCGAACCCCAGCGAAAGGAAATTCTCCAGAAACTTCATCGACTGCGTGTTGGAGACCGAGGTGAGGTTGCCGAAATTGCCGTTCTTGTAGTTGCGGGCCGTGAAGTTGTAGGAGTAGTCGACGAACAGCGGCCGCCACAGGAAGAAATCCGTACGCCCGCCCAGCATCACGGCCGACGACACCGGCCCGAGGAACAGGTGCGTGTAGTAACGGTTCGCAGCGCGGCGAATGCGCTGGGACTCGAATCCGATGTAGGCCTGATTGAAGGCCGTCGACGAGATGTTACCGCCGATCAGAATCTTGTAGTCGGGCTTGGTCGTCAGCCGCAGGTCGATGCCGTAGTAACCCGACTGCGGATCGTAGCGCATGTAAGGGTATTCGGTCGAGAAGCTGCCGTCGGCCAGCACCGAGAAGTATTTGTCCTTGAGCCGCTCGTAGGAGAGGATCTTCGGATCGCCGCCACGCTGATGGTCGAGCTGCATGTTGTCGCGCACGTAGGCCGTCTGGGCGGGATTCAGCCCGTTGATCTCATACCGGTTGAAGAGCAGTTCGGGGCAGCGTCCGCGGAACTCCGTGCGGCGGCGGCGCATCTCGTCGCGCGGCATGCGGCGCGGAATGGCTGTCTTGATCGAGTCGATGAGCGCCATCGTATCGTCGTAGCCCGAACGGATGATGGCGTCGGCCTGCGCGAAATCGAGCATCGAGACGTCGACCGCCCGCTCGATGAGCGTGCTGCGGCCTGCAGGCATGTCGTAATCGGTCTTCTCCATGGTGAGCATCCACACCTGATCCATCATGCTCCGGGCATTGGGCTCGGTGTTGCCCGAGGTGCATTTGCTGCCGATCAGATAGTCGGGACGGAAGGTCTCGTCGAGCGGCCGCCACGGGAAATTGTCGTAGATGCCGCCGTCGTAGAGCAGCATCGAATCCTTCGCCACGGGGTTGAAGGCCAGCGGAATGGCCATCGAAGCGCGCACCGCCTCGCCCAGATCGCCCGAAGCGAGCACGTAGGGTTTGCGCGCCACCATGTCGCTGGCCACGCAGCGGAAGGGCACCATCAGGCGGTCGAAATCGCCGTCCGAGGCCGTCGTGGCGGGGGCCAGCAGACCGGCCAGCGCCAGGTCGATCTGCGACGACGAGATCAGGTGGCTCGGCAGCACCAGCCGCGACTTGTTCCTGTCGTTGCGGTGGCGCTCCTCGTCGCGCAGGTTGAGCCGCAGCGTGAGCATCGAGGGCTGATCCTGCATCTGGCGGTAGTAGGAGGCATAGCGCGGGTCGATGCGGCCCGAGACCCACTCGCGCACCTGCCCCGAATCGACGATCGCGCGCATCTCCTCGGGCGAATAGCCCGCGGCGTAGAGCGCCGCGATGATCGACCCCATCGAGGTGCCGGCCACGTAGTCGATCGGTATCTCGTTCTGCTCGAGCGCCTCGATCACCCCGATGTGGTAGAGCCCCTTCGCGCCGCCCCCGCTCAGCACGAGGCCGACGCTCTGGGCCGAAGCCGCCGACGCGAGCAGAAGCGCGCCGGCGATAAAAGCGAGCGATCTGCGCATCATATCTCAAAAAATTTATAACTTTGCATCTTATAGCGTCTAAAAGTAGGTAAAAAGTATAAAACCGCAAAATATGATTGGCAAAATCGAAGAACTTCTTCGCCGTGTCGAAGAGTTCCGCCCCGCAGCGGCGGCCGAAGTCGAGGAGTTCCGCATCAAGGTGCTGGGCAAGAAAGGCGAACTGAATGCGCTGATGGAGGAGTTCAAGACGGTGGCGCCCGAACTCAAACGCGAGGTGGGGCAGCGGCTCAACGCCCTGAAGCAGACCGCCGCCGAGCGCATCAACGTCCTGCGCGCCCAGTTGCAGGACGCCGGCGCCGACGCCGATGCGGCGCTGGGCGACACCACCCGTCCGGGCTCGGCCGAGCCGCTCGGGTCGCGCCACCCGATTTCGCTGGTGAAGAACCAGATCGTCGACATCTTCGCGCGGCTGGGCTACACGGTGGCCGACGGCCCCGAGATCGAGGACGACTGGCACGTCTTCTCGGCGCTCAACTTCCCGCCCGAACATCCGGCACGCGACATGCAGGATACCTTCTTCATCGAGAAGAACCCCGACATCCTGCTGCGCACCCACACCTCGTCGATCCAGGTGCGTACGATGGAGCACCGCAAGCCGCCGATCCGCGTCATCTGCCCGGGCCGCGTCTTCCGCAACGAGGCGATCTCGTACCGCGCCCACTGCATCTTCCACCAGATCGAGGGGCTCTACATCGACGAAGGGGTGTCGTTCGCCGATCTGAAACAGTCGTTGCTCTTCTTCGCCAAGGAGCTCTTCGGCGAGCGGACGGCCATCCGCATGCGCCCGTCGTACTTCCCCTTCACCGAGCCCTCGGCCGAGGTCGACGTCTCGTGCAACCTCTGCGGCGGCAAGGGCTGCCCGGTCTGCAAGGGAACGGGGTGGCTGGAGATTCTCGGCTGCGGGATGGTCGACCCCAATGTACTGGAGGCCAACGGAATCGACCCGCAGAAGTATTCGGGGTTCGCTTTCGGCATGGGCATCGAACGCATCGCCATGCTCAAGTACGGCGTGGGCGACCTGCGGCTCTACTTCGAGAACGACGTGCGCTTCCTGCGGCAGTTCGACTCCGAACTGGACTGACGCGGCGCGCCCGACGACTGACTGCTTAAAAACAACCGCCGATGCGAAAGACACTCATCCTGCTCCTGCTCACGGCGGTCTTCTGCGGTGCCTTCGCCCGGAAGACCCCGCCCGTCGTGCCGGCACCGCAGGTGCCCGACTCGCTGCGGGGGTTCTACCTCTTCACCGAGGGGATCAAGCAGGCTTTCATCGAACAGGACACGGCCGCCGCACGGGCCTCGCTCGAACGCTCGGCGGCTGCCGACCCGACCTACGGCCCCGCGTGGTACGAACTGGCGCAACTGCTGCTCTACAGCGACGCGCCGACGGCCCTGCGCTACGCAGAACGCGCCTTCCGCACCGACACGACCGACAAGTGGTACCTGCTGCAACTGGGGCAGGCGCAGATTCTCAACGACCGCTACCGCGACGCGATCCGCACATATCACCGTCTGCGCGAGGCCGATGCGCAGAACCCCGACTCCTACCGCGTGCTGGCGATGCTCTACGAGCAGGAGGGGCAGCCCTTCTCGGCCATCGCCGTGCTCGACTCGGCCGAGGTGCGCTTCGGGAAGATCGACTTCCTGTCGGAGCTCAAACGCCGGCTGCTGGTGTCCACGCGCCAGTACGACCGTGCCGTCGCGGAGGCGCAGGCGCTCGTCGACGCCGCCCCCTACAAGGCCGAAAACCACCTGCTGCTGGGAGAGTTGTATGCCCGTCAGAAAAAGGATTCGCTGGCACTCGCTCAGTACGCCGAGGCATACCGGCTCGACTCGACGAACGTCGCTGTGCTGGCCGCCTACAGCGAATTCCACAACGAACGGCACGACTATGCCGCGGCGCTCAACTACTCGCGGCGGCTCTTCTCGGGCGACGAGATGCCGCTCGACGACAAGCTCTCCTACTTCGACCGCATCACCGGCGACCGCAACTTCTACAGCACCTACTACCTCCAGATCAACGATCTGGCCACCACGCTGGCCATGAAATACCCTCACGACCCGCGCGTGGTGAAGCTCTACGGCGACCACCTGATCGCTTCGGGAAGGCTGGACGACGCGCTGACCTACTACAAGACCCATCTCGGCGACCAGCCGCCGCGCATCGACTACTTCGAGATGGTGATCGACATCGAGAGCTACAAGCAGCGGCCCGACTCGGTGGAGCGTTACACCAACCGCGCGATGGAGCTCTTTCCCGAGAACGTCGACCTCCATCTGCGCAAGGGGCAGACGCTCTCCTACGCCGAACGCTACGACGAGGCGCTGACATTCTACCGCAACTCGCTGCGGCTGCCGATGAGCGACTCGCTGCGGGGCGCCGTGTGGGGCATCATCGGCGAGACGTATCATCTGATGGGGCGGCAGGCGCTGCAACGCGCATCGGGCCAGCGGCCGCCCAGAGCCGCCCTCTACGAAAGCCGCAAGGGCCCTGCGGCGCGCTGCATGCGCAAGTGTTACGACGCCTACGACCGCGCGCTCGCGCTGCGCTACGACAACCCCATGGTGCTCAACAACTACGCCTACTTCCTCTCGCTCGAGGGGCGCGATCTGGAGCGGGCGCTGGCGATGGCCGCCCGCGTCCTCGTGCTCGAGGAGAACAACCCGACCTATCTGGACACCTACGCCTGGGTGCTCTACCGGCTGGGGCGCTACCACGAGGCGAAGAAGACCATGCAGCAGGCGCTCTCGCTCGACCGCCGCAAAAGCCCCGACCTGCAACTCCACTACGGCGACATACTGGCCGCGCTGGGCGAGCGGTTCATGGCCGAGGTCTACTGGAAAAAGGCGCTCGAAGGGGGCTACGACGATCCCGAGGCGATCGCCGAACGGTTCCGCCGCATGAAAGAGACCCCGCAAAAACCCTCCGAACCATGATGCGCACCGCACCGCTCCTCGCGCTGCTGCTCGGCCTCGTCCTGAGCGCAGCGGCCCAGAACGGCGACCTGCAACGGAAGATCGCCGAAAAACAACGCGCCATCGAGGCGCTCGAGAAACAGATCGCCAGCGGCGAGAGGGAACTTTCCTCGATCCAGAAGGGCAAGAGTTCCGAGCGGCAGAGCGTGCAGCGGCTGGCGCGTCAGATCGCCTCGCGCCGGCAACTGCTCGACGAAACCGAAGGACAGTTGTCGCTGCTGTCCGCCGAACTCGCCGCGGGCGACAGCACGGCCGGTGCGCTCAGCAGCCGGCTGGAGCGCTACCGCGCCGAATACGCCGCAATGGTGCGCGAGGCGTACCGCAACTACAAGCAGAACAGTTACCTGACCTATATCTTCGCCGCCGAGGATTTCGCCGACGTGGCGCGCCGCATCGCCAACATCCGCACGGTGGCCAAGATGCGCGAGGCCAAGATGCGCGAGATCGCCGAGACGGCCTGCGAGGTCGAACGGCAGCAGACGCTGCTCGCAGCCCGCAAACAGGCGCTCGACTCCACGCGCCGCAAGATCGACGCCCAGCGCGCCCGCTACGAACGCGACCAGCGCAACGCCAAAGCCCGCCTGCAACGCATGTCGGCGCGCGAGAAGGCCGTGCTGCGCGAAAAGGAGCGGCAGGAGCAGCGGCTCGACACGGCCATCGCCGAGTTGCAGAAGCTCACCAAAGGCAACAAGGCGGGCGCCTCGTTCTCGTCGCGCACGTCGAATCTCAACCTCCCCGTGGCGGGCGGGCGCGTGAAACGCTACCGCGACAACATGGCCGAGATCGTCGGTCCGCAGGGGGCGCGCATCACGGCCATCTACGAGGGCAAGGTAGTCGACGTGAAACGCAACCGCATCACCAACCGCTACGACGTCTACATCGCCCACGGCCAGTACATCACCTCCTACGCCAACCTCAACTCGGTGAGCGTCGCCAAGGGGCAGACGGTGGCCAAAAACGGCGCGATCGGCGTCATCGGCCCT
>USBO01000072.1 GCA_900552955.1 uncultured Alistipes sp. | reverse complement strand
ACAATCAGACGACCTTCGCACGCGCAACCGACGACGTATGGGATCAGGAGATCGGCAACGTCCTCTACCACCCCCGGCTCGCCCCGTTGCTCTTCACGCATTGCAACTCCGACACACACCGGTTCGACAACGAGCTGATCGCCGATTTCGCCCGGCAGGATACGCTCTTCCGCAATCCGTTTCGTCTTACGGTTTTCCACCTGATGGGCCAACACATCGCCTACTGCGAACGGTTTCCGGCACAAGACCGCTATTTCACGGCCGACAGCATCCCCGAATACTCCCGGGAAGGGTTGTCACGCAATCGGCCCGAGCGTCGGATCATCGCCGACTACGACAACGCCACCCGCTACAACGATCGCGTCGTCGGCGAAATTTTCGACCGTTTCCGCCAGCGCGACGCCATCGTCATCTATCTCTCCGACCACGGCGAGGAGGTGTTCGACTATGCACACCGCAACGGCCGCATACACGATCCGACGCTCACAGCCGATTGCTGCCGCCATCAATATGAAATACCGTTCATGATATGGATGTCGGATCGTTATCGGGAGAATCATCCCGATATCGCAGCGGCCGTCGCCCGCTCGGTCGATCGTCCGTACATGACCGACGACCTGCCGCATCTGCTGCTCGATCTGGCAGGCATCGGCTGCAAGTGGCTCGATCCGACACGCAGCGTCATCAACGAACGGTTCGACACTTCGCGCCCCCGCCTGCTGCGCGAAGACAAGATCGACTACGACAGCATCATGCAACATCCATAGCGACGGCACATAAAAAACACGGACACCCGATTTGCCGGATGTCCGTGTTCCGTCTGCCGCCGGGCCGCAGCCCGACGAACCTCTATCGCTCCCCGAACGAGTGGATCACCACCCCCGAACGCAGTTTGGGTTCGAACCACGTCGTCTTGGGCGGCATGATGTTGCCCGTGTCGGCGATGTCGATCAACTGCTTCATCGAGACGGGGTAGAGGGCGAAGGCGACCTTCATCTCGCCGCTCTCCACACGCCGCTGCAACTCGTCCAGGCCACGGATGCCTCCCACGAAATCGATTCGTTTCGAAGTGCGCAGATCCTCGATGCCCAGCAGCCTGTTCAGCACGCGGTCCGACAGCACGGTCACGTCGAGCACACCGATCGGATCCTGATCGTCGTAGGTGCCCTCCTTAGCCGTAAGGCTGTACCACGCTCCGTCGAGATACATAGCGAAGTTGTGCAGTCGGGCGGGACGATAGACGTCGGCGCCCATCCTCTCCACCTCGAAATCCTGCCCCAGCGCCTCGACGAACGCCTCGGGCGTCATACCGTTGAGATCCTTCACCACGCGGTTGTAGTCGATGATGCGCAACTGGCTGGCCGGAAAGGTCACGGCCAGGAAGAAGCAATACTCCTCGTCGCCCGTGTGGTTCGGATTGCGGCGCATGCACTCTTCGCCCACGCGCGCAGCGGCCGCCGTGCGGTGATGGCCGTCGGCGACGTACAGCGCCGGTATATCCCTGAATATCTCGGTGATGCGGTCGTTCACCTTCCGGTCGCGGATCACCCACAGCCGATGGCCGAAACCGTCCTCGGCCGTAAAGTCGTAGTCGGGCGCCGCACCCTTCACCACGCCCTCGACCAGCGCATCGATTTCGGCGTTGTCGGGATAGGCGAAGAAGACCGGTTCGATGTTGGCCTGCTGCCGGCGCACATGCTTCATGCGATCCTCCTCCTTGTCGGGGCGCGTCAGCTCATGCTTCTTGATCGCGCCGCTCAGATAGTCGGCGAAATGGCAGCACATCGCCAGTCCGTACTGCGTGCGGCCCTCCATCGTCTGCGCATAGACGTAATAGCACTCCTCCTCGTCCTGCTGAAGCCAGCCCCGTTCGCGCCACAGACGGAAATTCTCGACCGCACGGTCGTAGACCTCCTCGGCATGTTCATCGGCGATCGGATCGAAATCGATCTCGGGCTTGATGATGTGCAGCAGCGAACGTTCGCCGGCCTCGGCCTTCGCTTCGGCCGAGTTGAGCACGTCGTAAGGACGCGACGCGACCTCGGCGGCATGTTCCTTCGGCGGGCGGATGCCCCGAAAGGGTTTGATTCTTACCATAGCGTAAAAATTAAAGGCGACGAGGCGGAAGCGGCCCGCAGGCCGACACCGCCCCGTCGTGAATTCGCAATCACTTGTTGACCTGAAAACGGGTATTGCCCGTCCGGAAGAAATCGACGATCTGCCGCGCGGCGGCCAGTCCGGCGTTGATGTTGGCCTCGGCCGTCTCGGCGCCCATCTTCTTGGCCGTGGCGAAGAAACGGTTGCCGAACAGCCCGGCCATCTCGGCCTGCGCCTCGGGGGCGATGTCGGTGATGTACTTCAGATCGGTGCGTTCGGTCATCGCCCGCATCACGCCGGCCTCGTCGATCACCTCCTTGCGGGCCGTGTTGACCAGCGTCGCCCCCTGGGGCATCGACATCAGCAGGTCGTAGCCGATCGAGCCGCGCGTCTGGGCCGTGGCCGGAATGTGGAGCGACAGGTAGTCGGCCGCCTCGTAGAGCTCCCCGACCGAAGCCGCGCGCTTCACGCCGTCGGCCTCGAACACGGCGTCGTCCGTCAGAAAAGGATCGTAGGCGACGACATTCATCCCCATCGCCTTGCCCTTGCGGGCCACGAGTTTGCCCACGTTTCCGTAAGCGTGGATGCCCAGCGTCTTGCCCTGAATTTCGGAGCCCGTGCCCGGGGTGAAGCGGTTGCGCGCCATGAAAACCATCATTGCGATCGCCAGCTCGGCCACCGCATTGGAGTTCTGGCCCGGGGTGTTCATCACCACGATTCCGCGCGCCCTGGCGGCCTCCAGATCGACGTTGTCGTAACCGGCGCCGGCACGAACCACGATCTTGAGGTTCTTCGCAGCGGCGATCACCTCGGCCGTCACCTTGTCGCTGCGCACGATCAGCGCGTCGACATCGGCCACAGCGGCGAGCAGTTCGGCCCGCTCGGTGTATTTCTCCAGCAGGGCGAGCTCGTACCCCGCCTCCTCAACAATGCTACGAATGCCCTCCACCGCTTTTCGCGCGAACGGCTTTTCGGTTGCAACCAGTATTTTCATATCTTCGAGTAATGACGTGAAATAAATCCGTTTCTCTTTTTTCGCCTCGTACGTGTAAGGGACGATCGTCGGACACATGGACTATTTGCCGTGTTTGCGGGCGAACTCCTGCATGCAGGCCACCAGCGCCTCGACGCTTTCGCGCGGAAGAGCGTTGTAGCACGAAGCGCGGAAACCGCCCACCAGACGGTGCCCCTTGATGCCCACCATGCCGTGCTCCTTGGCGAACTCCATGAACTCGGGAGCCAGCTCCTCGTATCCCTCGGCCATCACGAAGCAGATGTTCATCAGCGAACGATCCTCCTCGGCCACCGTCCCCACGAAGAGCGGGTTGCGGTCGATCTCGTCGTAGAGCAGCGCCGCCTTGTCGCAGTTGCGGCGGTAAATCTCGGGCACGCCGCCGATCGACTTGAGCCACGCGAGCGTCTCGGCCAGCGCATAGATGGCGAATGCGGGCGGGGTGTTGAACATCGAACCGTTGTTCACGTGCGTGCGGTAGTCGACCATCGTGGGCAGGTCGCGTGCGATCGTCCCGAGCAGGTCATCGCGGATGATGGCGAACGTCACGCCCGCCGGAGCGAGGTTCTTCTGCGCACCGCCGTAAATCATGGCATACTTGCTCACGTCGCGCGGGCGGCTCAGGATGTCGGAGCTCATGTCGGCGATCACCGGCACCGGCGAATCGAGATCGGTCTGGAACTCCGTACCGTAGATCGTGTTGTTGGTCGTGACGTGGAGATAATCCAGGTCGGAGGGGATGGCGAACCCTTTGGGGATGTAGGTGAAGTTGCGGTCTTCGGACGAAGCCACCACTTCGACCTCGCCGTAACGCTTGGCCTCCTTGATCGCCTTCTTCGACCAGACGCCGGTGTTGACGTACCCCGCCTTGCGGTTCAGGAAGTTGGCCGGCACCTCGAAGAAGTGGGTGCTGGCGCCGCCGCCGATGAAGATGATCTTGTAATTATCGGGAATATCGAGCAATTCACGCAGCAGCGCATCCGCCTGAGCCATCACCTCGTCGAACTCCTTCGAACGATGCGAAATCGAGAGAATCGACAGACCCGTCCCTTTGAAATCGAGAATCGCCCGGGCTGCCTTTTCATAAACGACTTCAGGCAGGATCGAGGGTCCTGCATAAAAATTATGTTTCTTCATAGTCTGATGATTTTGATGTCTGTTACTCCGATAACACAAAGGTAAGCAAAAAATGAGAATCCGCAATCGCGGCGGCCCAAATATTTTTCAGATAATTTTCCGCCGTCCATTTTTCGGCCGGAATCCTTCCCCGTTTCGCTTTTGTTTACTATTTTTGCAGAAATTTACCTCGACCCATGATTAAATCCATGACCGGTTTCGGCAAAGCCGAAAGCCTTGTCCCGAACAGGAAATTCACCGTCGAAATCCGCTCGCTCAACTCCAAGCAACTGGATCTGAGCATCAAGCTGCCTTCGGTCTACCGCTCGCTCGAACCCGAGTTGCGGGCGCTGGCGACGCGGACGCTGCAGCGCGGCAAGGTCGAAGTGTTCGTCACGGTCGAGAATACGGCCGTCGAGACCTCGGCCCATATAAATAAGGAGCAGTTCCGCGCCTATGTCCGCCAACTGAGCGATGCGCTCACCTATGCGGGCATGGACGCCTCGTTCGACGCCATGATGCAGGCGGTGCTGCGGATGCCCGACGTGGTCTCCGCACCCAACGAAACGGTACCGGAGGAGGAGCACGTCGCGCTGCTCGCAGCCGCCGAGAAGGCCATCGCGCGACTCGACGAATTCCGCTTGCAGGAGGGCGCCGTGCTGATTGCCGACCTGTTGCGGCGCGTGGACAGAATCGAAGCCTGCAAGGAGGAGGTCGTCCCCTACGAAAAGGCACGCACCGAGACCATCAAGGCACGTATCCGCGAGAGCCTGGCGCAGCTCAAGGTCGCCGCCGACCCCAACCGGCTCGAGCAGGAGATGATCTTCTACCTCGAAAAACTGGACATCACCGAGGAGAAGGTGCGCCTGCGCAACCACTGCGCCTACTTCCGCGAGGTGGCTGCCGGGGAGGAGACGCCCGGACGCAAGCTCGGCTTCATCGCACAGGAAATGGGCCGCGAAATCAACACGATGGGGTCGAAGGCCAACGACAGCGACATCCAGATTCTCGTCGTGAAGATGAAAGACGAGTTAGAGAAAATCAAGGAACAGGTACTCAATATACTGTAACGTCCGACACGGGCCTCAACATCCGATTCCATGGGAAAGCTCATCATCTTTTCGGCGCCGAGCGGCTCGGGCAAGACGACCATCGTACGCGAACTGCTGCGCCGGATGCCGCGACTGGAATTCTCGATTTCGGCCACTTCGCGCGCGCCGCGCGGGGCCGAGCGCAACGGCGTGGACTACTACTTCCTCTCGCCCGAGGAGTTCCGTCGGGCCGCCGGCGAAGGGCGCTTCGTCGAGTGGGAGGAGGTCTATGCCGGCACCTGCTACGGCACGCTGCGCAGCGAACTCGACCGCATCTGGGCCAAAGGCAACACCATCCTTTTCGACGTCGACGTGCTGGGCGGCATCAACCTCAAACGCCTCTTCGGCGCCGACGCCTGCTCGGTCTTCATCCAGCCGCCGTCGGTCGGGGAGCTGGAGCGCCGGCTCAACGGCCGCGGCACCGACGCCCCCGAGGTGATCGCCAAACGGATTGCCAAGGCGGAGTTCGAGCTGACCAAAGCCTCTGAGTTCGATCACGTCGTGGTCAACGACGTGCTCGACGAAGCCGTGACGCAGGTCGAACGCATCGTGCGTGACTTCCTCAGCTAAACTGCCCGCACCGTGAAGCACATCGTTCTCTATTTCGGGTCGTTCAATCCCATTCATCGCGGGCACATCGCGCTGGCCGAATGGGTGGCCGAACATGTCGGCTGCGACGAAGTGGTGCTGGTCGTCTCGCCGAAGAATCCGCTGAAAGCGGACGACGCGCTCGCGCCCGAACTGGATCGTTTCGAGATGGCCGAACGGGCCTGCGCCCGCTCGCGCTATCCCGACAGGATCAAGCCGTCGGTCATCGAGTTCATGCTCGAAAAACCCTCGTACACAATCAATACACTGCGTTACCTCACGCAACACTACGGAAAGGAGATGCGCTTTTCGGTGCTCATGGGCGCCGACCTCGTCCCGCAGCTCGAACGGTGGCGCGACTACCGTGAAATCCTCGACGGCTATCCGCTGCTGGTTTATCCGCGCAGGGGCTTCTCCGTGACGCAGCACCTCGACCGGATCACCCTGCTCGAGGAGGCGCCGCTGTGCGACTACTCCTCGACCGACGTGCGACGCGCACTCGAACAGGGCGACGACGCTTCGGCGATGCTCGCGCCCGAAGTGCTTGCCTACATCCGCGAAAAACGGCTTTGGGATCCCGTCCGCTACGCCGAACGGCTCACCGAACGCATCGGTGCGGAGCCGCAGAACGCCGCGCCGCTCGTCGAACGGGGCCGGTGGCACTACCGCCGCCAGGAGTGGGGCAGAGCGCTCAACGACTTCAACCGCGCCCTGAGTCTCGACCCCGCGCTCGACGAGGCCCGCCAGTACATCGCCCAGATCGAGGAGATTCTCGCGTTCCGTTACACAGACATCTATAACCCGTAACTTTCGATATGAACAGACTGAAGATAGCGTTTCTGGCCGGAGGAGACTCCTCCGAACGGGAAATCGCCCTGCAGAGCGCAGCGCAGATCGAAGCGGCGCTCGACCCCGCGAAATACGACGTCACGGTGATCGACATCCACGGCCGCGACTGGCACCACACGACGCCCGACGGACGCCGCTGGCCGCTCGACCGCAACGACTTCTCGCTCACGGTCGACGGCTGCCGCCGCGAGTTCGACTATGCGCTGATCCTCATCCACGGCACGCCGGGCGAGGACGGCAAGTTGCAGGGCTACCTCGACATCATGGGCGTTCCCTACTCGTCGTGTTCAATGACCTCGTCGGTCATCACCTTCGACAAGGTTTCGACCAAACGCGCCGTCGCCGCCACGGGCGTGGGGCTGGCGCGCGAACGCTTCCTCCGACGCGGCGACGCGGTCGATCCGGCCGAACTTGCGGCCGAACTGGGGCTGCCGCTCTTCATCAAGCCCAACGCCTCGGGCAGCAGCTTCGGCGTGACGCGTGTCGAACGGGCCGAGGAGATTCTTGCCGCCGTCGAACGGGCCTTCGCCGAAAGCGACGAGGTGCTCGTCGAGGAGTGCATCCGCGGCCGCGAGATGGGCTGCGGCGTGCTGATCGCCGGCGGCCGCGAGTACCTGCTGCCAATCACGGAGATCCGGCCGAAAAAGGCCTTTTTCGACTTCCAGGCCAAATACGAAGCGGGCTTCTCCGACGAGATCACGCCGGCCGACATCGCGCCCGAGATCGCGGCCGAGCTCAACCGCCTCACGCTGGCGGCCTACAAAGCCTGCCGCTGCCGCGGCGTCGTGCGCGTGGATTTCATCGTCACGCCCGAAGGCCGTCCCTACCTGATCGAAATCAACACCATCCCGGGCATGAGCGCAGGCAGCATCGTTCCCAAGCAGGTGCGCGCCGCCGGCATGACGCTGGGCGAACTGTACGATATCATCATCGCCGACACGTGCGGCCGCAAGCCATGATCGAGATCGACGACAAGATCGTGAGCCTCGACCTGCTGCGCGAGTGCTTCGCCTGCGATCTGGGCCGCTGCAAGGGCATCTGCTGCGTCGAGGGCAACGCCGGTGCACCGCTCGAACCCGAGGAAGTCGACCTCCTCGAAGCCGAGTACGAACACTACAAGCCCTACATGACGCCCGAAGGCATCGCCGCCGTCGAGCGGCAGGGCTTCATGGTGGTGGACTGCGAAGGCGACTATACCACGCCGCTGGTCGACGACGCCGAATGCGCCTACTCCTACACCGAAAACGGCGTGACGCTCTGCGCCATCGAGCGGGCCTGCCGCGAGGGGCGCTGCTCGTTTCCGAAACCGATCTCGTGCCACCTCTATCCGATCCGCGTCGTGCGCTTCTCGAACGGCACGCTGGGCCTCAACTACCATCGCTGGGAGGTCTGCCGCGCTGCCGTCGCATGCGGACGGCAGCGGGGGATACCCGTCTACAGGTCGTTGCGCGAACCCATCGTGCGACGCTTCGGCGAGGAGTTCTATCGGGCGCTCGAAGCGGCCGAAGAGTTCCTGCGCCAGCAGCAACAATGATTGAATCCGATTGACAACTATGAAATTACGTTATCTTTTTCTCTCCTTTCTCCTGACCGGCACGGCCGTCGATCTGCACGCGCAGAGCATCGACCACCTGCGCAAACTGCTGCAGGAGGTTCAGCAGGAGATTGACTGCATCGAAAAA
>USBO01000071.1 GCA_900552955.1 uncultured Alistipes sp. | reverse complement strand
TTCATCTGTTATTCGCTTTTATCATTGTTTAGTCGTTTCGATTGTCGGCCCCGACCGTGAAGCCGAGCCGGGCCAGTCCCGCCCGCACCTCTGCGTCGGACATGAACAGCCGCCACGGCAGTCCCGTGCGGTGGTTCTCGATCATCACCACGATGGGCCCCTGGTCGATGGCGATGTGCATCCCGCGGTCGAACCAGCCGGCGGTGAGGTCGAAGGCGTCGATGAAGCCGTAGTCGCTCCACAGCCTGTCGCCCAGTTTGTAGTAGAAGAAGCGCAGGACCGCCATCGACTCCTCCGGCGTGTAGGGCATCGACGACAAGGCCGCCGTCGGCGCGATCACGCCGCGGTCGTTGGTCGGCGACGAGGCGGTGTAGCCGTCGGGGATGTCGCTGGCCGTCAGACCCCAGCAGTCGGGCCCGTAGCCGGCGTAGCGCTCGGGGTTGGCCACGCAGTAACGGTAGTTGATGAGCGTGTGGCTGCGTACCTGCTCCCAGTAGTCGGCATAGGCGTCGGAGAGTCCCCGCGGATCGAGTCCCAGGAACGAATAGTGCGCCCAGAAGAGCGGCCCCCCGCAATCCTCGCCCAGCGGCAGCACGACGTCGTAGAACATGCGGCCGTTGCGCATCGCACCGCCGCGCGCCCACCCCTCGGCATAAACCTCGCGGCCGATGGGGTGTGTCGGCGACGCGGCAGCCAGCACATAGACGATCAGCGCCTCGTTCCACCCACGGATCGGCATGTTCATCGCCCAGCCCTTGGCGGGGCTCCAATGCCAGTAGAGTACGTTTTCCGCACCCTCTTTGGTGAAGAAATCCCACTCGACGGCCTCCCAAAGCGCGGTGATGTCGGCCCGCAGCCGGCTCTCGGCGGCATCGGGGCCGTCGAAATAGGCGCGCGCCGTGAGCAGCCCTTCGAAGAGCAGCGCCGTCTCCACGAGATCGGCGCCGTCGTCGTCGGCCGAGAAGGGAAGCGTCCGCCCCGTCTGTCCGTCGATCCAATGCGAGAAAGCCCCGTGATACGAGGTTGCGCGCTCGGCGAGGAACGTCACGATGCGCTGCACGCGCGCACACGCCTCGCTGCGCCCGACGAACCCGCGTTCGGCGGCCACCGTCATGGCCATCACGCCGAAGCCCGTGCCGCCGGTGGTGACCGTCGACCCCGACGTGGTGCGCTCGCGCGCCATGCCGCTCACAGGTTCGGCACCCTCCCAGAAGTAGCGGAAGGTCTGCTGCTGCACCTTGTCGAGCAGCTCCTCGTCGGAGATCTGCGGGAACTTGTCGCGCGTGTCCAGCCCCGTGCGGATGCGGATCACTTTGCCGGTTACGATCGGCTCGCCGGCGGCCGATCGCAGTCCGCTGTTGACGATGAGCCGGTAATCGGCATAGGAGTTCAGCACGGCCGACGGCTCGAGCGTCACGCGTTCGGCGCCGTCGTAGCGGTCGGCAGCCGCGACTTTCGCACCGCCCGCGTCGAGCAGGTAGATGTTGGCGCCGACGGTCGACGCATCGAGCGCCGCCGTGAAGTCGAGGACGATGGCAGCGTCGGGCGCCACGTCGTCGAAATCCGACAGGCCGCTCCGGTCGCCGATCGTGACGGCACGCAGCGCCAGCCGGTCGCCGGCGGGCCCGCCGCCGTCGTCCGCCGAATCGCCTCCGCAGCCGGCCAGCGCCAGCACAGACAGCGAAAACAGGTAAAGCGGGAATCGTTTCATAAACCGCAGTTTTTCAAAAGAGGGGGCCTTGATGAGGGCCCCCTCTTCCGTTCTGTGCAACAATCGCGCAGCGTTGCGAACGCCGCCGCTTATTTGGTCAGTTCATAGAGCCCCGACACCTGTCCCGGGGTCAGCGCCTTGTCGTAGAAATAGATCTCGTCCATCGCTCCCGTGTAGAACGACGCCTCGGAGGGCCATCCCGAGCCGGTTCCCAGCCCGACCATCGAGGGGAAGGCGCCCATGCAGATGCCGCTGATAGCGTCGAACTTCAGCGCTCCGAACGAACCGCCGCCCAGCACGCGGTTGCAGACCTCGCCGCCGTTGTGGTAGAGCGTGATGGTCGAGTTCTCGGCATTGTAGGTCACGCCCACGTGCGCCCAGACGCCCGCCATGTTGGCGATCTTGGCGTCGTCGCCGGCGTCGAACCAGGCGTCGGGCGTGCCGGCCGCACCGGTCGATTTCATGTAGCCCTTGAAGAAGAAGCGGCCCGGGTTGTTCTTGTCGGCGCTCTCGAGGAAGAGGTCGACCAACCCCACCTCGACCGAACGGTTGCCGAGCGCGAAGAGGCTCGCCGCACTCTTGTTCGTGCCGTCGAACTTGATCCACATGAAAATCGAGTAGCTGCCCAGCTCCTTGAGCTTGTTCATCGAAGCGGCGTCGGGCGTCAGGATGAGCGCCTCGCCCTCGCTGTTCTGATAGGCTTTGCCCGACTTGCCGTCGACGAACATCGGCGACTGGCCGGTGTAGGTCTTCATCTCACCTTTGAGCGTGCCGTCGAGGAACAGATCGCCGTCGCAGGCCAGATGGTAGAGCGGATCGGGAAGCTGCACGGCCGCCGAACCGTCGTCGGGGTAATTGAAGGGAGGATCCTGACCCAGATCCTGCTTGCACGAACCGAGGGCAAGCAACGCCGCGGTCATCGAAATCAACGGAAAATATCTGAGGAATTTCATGGTTTCTGACTTGTTTTAGTTGACATAATCGGGATTCTGCACCAGCACGCCGTTCGAAGCGTCGACCTGCGTCTGCGGCAGGGGCAGGTACTTGTTCTTGTCGGTGTAACCCTTGTTGCCGAGCACGGTCAAAGCCTCGTTCCAGCGCACCAGATCGTAGAAGCGGTCGAACTCGAGGGCGAACTCCACGTGGCGTTCGTGGTGAATCGCCGCACGCAGCTCCGCCTGGTTCTTGGTGGTCACCTCAGGCAGTACGCTCGCATTGCCGCCGCGGGCACGGGCGCGCACCTGCTCCAGATAGCCGAGCGCCTCCTCGATCATCGCCTCGCCGCCCAGCTCACAAGCCGCCTCGGCAGCCATGAGCACCACATCCGAGTAGCGGATCATGCGGATGTTGTACCACTTGCCCGAGTTGCTGCCGTAGTACTGGCGCAGCGTGGGGCTGCAATAGGCTTTCTTGTTGTAGAAGTCGCCGTCCAGACCGTCCTGCGACACGAGGAACTCGTTGAAGGGAGCGTTACCCGTCGGCGGAGCGTACGACGGCCACGGCTTCGAGGGGGTCGAGAAGTAGAGGAGCGTCTCGTCGCGCCGCGGATCGCCCGCCTCGAAAGCGTTGTAGAGCTCCATGTCGGCCATGTGCCAGCCCCAGCCCAGGTTGCTCGTACCCGAGCCGCGGCACCCCTGCACCTCGCAGAACTGGCTGCCCAGCTCGTTGGACGAAGGCTCGGCCAGCGTGGCGGTGCACTGCAACTCCCAGACCGACTCCGAGGAGTTTTCGCCCTCCTCGCGGAAGATCTTATCGAAGGGCGTGTCGAGGTTGTAGACCTTCGAATCGATCACGTTCTTGGCGGCCTGATACATCTGCGACCACTGGCTGCGCTGCGCATAGGTCTTGGCATGGAGCGCACGCGCCGCGCCGTAGGTGATGCGGCCGATGTAGCGCGACTCCCAGCGGCGGGGCAGCCCTTCGGCGGCTGTCAGATCGGCGTCGATCAAGGCCCAGATCTTGTCCACCGACGACTTGGGGATGTTGGCTTCGTCCGAGCTGGTGATGGCGAAATCGATCAGCGGCACCTCGCCGAACGCGCGCACCAGATTGAAGTAGCACCAGCCGCGGAAGAAATGGGCCTCCATGCCGCACTGCAACTCCGCCTCATCGAGCTGCGCACCGGCCTCCTTTGCCTTCTGCATGTCGGAGAGGATGGTGTTGGCGTTGTTGATGATGTCGTAATTCTGCGTCCAGTAGGGGTTCAGCAGCGAGTTGGCCGGCGTGTACTGGAAGTTCTCGTACATAGGCACGTGCTCCGCACCGTCGGTCGTGGTCGAGCCCTTGCGCGAATCCTCCGAACGGTAGTAGTGGATGGCGAAGGCCGGAATGCCCGCCGTGATGTTGTAGTGGCGCGCCTTGGCGTAGAGCGCCATCACCTGCGAGAAGTAGGCGCCGCCCTCGATGTCGTCGATGGTCCACTGTCCCTGCGGACGCTGGTCGAGCAGGTCGCTGCACGCGGCCGTTGCGACCGTCGCCGCGGCGATGACCCAGAGTTTCAGATTTCTTATGATCGTTTTCATTGGTTAAGCTGTTTTAGAAAGATACGTTTACACCGAAAGTGATGATCGTAGGCATCGGGTAGGTAGCCCCCGTGTCGATGCCGAACGCAAGCGCCGAACCGCCGATCTCGGGCGTGTAGCCGGTGTTGTGCGACCATGTGGCCAGATTGTCGATGTTCATGAACACGCGCAGCGCCTTGAGACGGATCTTCCGGAGGATGCGGTCGCCGAAGCTGTAACCCAGCTGGATGTTCTTGAGCCGCAGGTAGCTGCCGTCCTCGATGAAGTAGCTCGAGTTCATCATCTGTGTGGCGCGCGACGAGTCGAGAATCGGCTCCCAGTTCGACGTACCCTCGCCGTTCCAGCGGCCCAGACGCTTCGAGTGGTAGTTGTACTGCGCATAGGCCGACAGGAAGCCCGTGTTGAAGATTTCGTTGCCGTAGACACCCTGGAAGTCGATGCCCAGATCGAAATTCTTGTACTGCAGGTTGATCGAGTAGCCGTAGGTGAAGTCGGGCGTGGGGTTGCCGATCATCGTACGGTCGGCCTCGGTGATCTTGTTGTCGCCCGTCACGTCGCGGAACTTCAGGTCGCCCGGAGCCACGGCCGCCAGCGTATTCTCGGGCGAGGCGGCGATGTCGGCCTTGTTCTGGTACACGCCCTCGACCTCGTAGCCGTAGAAGTAGCCGATCGGCATGCCCGGCTCGGAGACGGCCACGCTCTTGTCGCCCTGATAGTAGGTCTTGCCCAGCGTGAGCACCTTGTTGTTGATCGTGGTCAGGTTGCCCGACACGGTGTAGCGGAAGTCATCGCCGATCGTGTCGCTCCACGATCCCGACAGCTCGAAGCCGCGGTTGCGGATCGAACCTGAGTTGATCAGACCGTCCTGCGCACCCATGAAGTTGGACAGATAGCAGATCAGGTCCTCGGTCGTCTTGCTGTAATAGGTCGGCTCGATGCGCAGACGCTGGTTGAGCATCATCATCTCGAAGCCCACTTCCCACGCCTTGGTCTTCTCCCAGCGCAGATTCGTCACCAGATAGGCCTGCGAGTAGGAGGAGATGATGTTGTCGCCGAAGATGGCGTTCGCCGAGTTGAGCGTCGGGAAAGCGGGATAGTAGCCGCCGTCGGAACCGATGTTCTGGTTGCCCAGCACACCGTACGAACCTTTGATCTTCAGGTAGTCGATCACGTTCTGGCTGCGCATGAAGTTCTCCTCGCTCATGATCCAGCCGGCACCCACCGAGTAGAAGTTGTCCCACGTGTTGCCCGTGTGTCTGAACACCGAAGCGCCGTCGCGGCGGAACGAGAAGTTGACCAGATAGCGGCGGTTGTAGTTGTAGAGCGCGCGGAACAGATACGACATCGTGAACCGGCGATACTGCTTGCCGCTGTTGGTCGCCGAGGCGATGTCGCCGATCGACGAAATCCACCATTTGTCGGGATCGTTGGGAATCGGCAGGTCGGCCGACGTGATGTTCTGGCCGCGGCCGCCGACGAGCTCCTCGTAGTTGGTGAAGTTGGTCGTCAGACCGGCCATCAGCGTCAGGTCGTGCTTCTCGGCGAAGGTCTTGGCATAGGTGAGGATATAGTCCTGCTGCGCGTTGAGCGTGTTGGACTTGGTCTGCGAGATCGTTTCGCGGTCGCTGCGGGCGTTGATCGTCCCCAGATCGGGGTCGTACTCATACTTCACGGGCGAGAACTGACGCGAATTGTTCGACTGATAGTCGATCGAGAAGGCGGCGCGGAACTTCAGCTCGGGCAGGAAATTGATCTCGCCGTAGACGTTGCCGGCGAAACGGTAGTTCTGCGCCTTGTTGTGGGCGGCGAACTCCTCGATGTCGATCATCGGGTTGGAGATCTGCGAACTCTGGAACGACGGCAGTTTGTAGTAACCGCCCGTGGCCGTGTCGTAGATCGGCGAGATCGGCGCTGCGTGGATGGCTCCCGTCACGTTCTTGGCATCGGGCGGCAGTAGGTAGGCGCCGTTCATCTGCACGCCGAACTTGAGCCAATCCTTCATCTTGTACTCGTCGCTGAAGTTGACGGTCACCTTCTGCATCTCCTCATCCATGATATTGCCCTGCTCGTAGGTGTAGCCCACACCCAGATAGAAGTTGCTCTTCTCGTTGGAACCCATGATGCTGGCCGTCGTCTGGCTGATCATGGCGTTCTGGAAGATGGCGTCCTGCCAGTCGGTGTTGGCCTGGTAGTGGGTGTAATCGAACGGATCGCCGCCCATGTTCGAGAGCTGCTCGTTGTAGAGCTCGCGGAACTGCGGGCCGTCGGTCAGCGACATACGGTGACCGACGTGCTTCACGCCCACCGACTGATTGATGTTGACCACCGTCTGCCCCTGCTTGGCGCGCTTGGTCGTGACGATGATGACGCCGTTGGCGCCGCGCACGCCGAAGATGGCCAGCGACGAGGGGTCTTTCAGAATCTCGAACGACTCGATATCGTTCGAGTTGAGGTAGTTGATGTTATCGGTGAACATTCCGTCCACCACGTAGAGCGGCGCGAAGCCGTTGATCGAGTTCGTACCGCGGATACGGATTTCGGGATCCTGTCCCGCACGGCCCGAGTTGGTGATCTGCACACCGGCCACACGGCCCTGCAACGAGGCCAGCGGGTTAGCCGACGGGCGGTTGGCGATCGTCGCAGCGTCGACGTTGACGATCGAACCCGTCAGGTCGCGCTTCTTGGCCGTACCGTAACCGATCACCACGGCCTGCTCGATCATCGTCGATTCGCTCTGGAGCGTCACCGTGAGCGGCACGGCCGACACGGGCACGCGCTGCGTGGCCATACCTATGAATGAGATTTCCAATTCCTGTCCCTCGCGGGCCTTGAGCGCGAAACCTCCGTCCGCCCCCGTCGTCGTTCCGGTGTAGGTTCCGGCGACCACTACGCTGGCACCGATGACGGGCTGTCCCTCCGCATCGATGACTTTACCCGTTACGTCGATCGTGTTCTGCGCGAAAGCGCTCGCAATGGAGACGCCGAACAGCAGAACCGCCGATACGAACGTCTTCAACAAGAAGCGGCAGGCGCCGCCACTCTTCGGTCGATTCTTTTTCATTGTAATTTTAGGTTTATGTTTCTACTGTTGGGCCGCACGTCCCGCCGCAATGGCCGAACGGAATCCGGCGAGGCGCTGCCCGGGAAAGTTTCACGAAAACAAAAATAGGAGGTTCGGAGATATCGTTGCGAAAAGCGGCTACACTTCGGCTACTCCAATGCCGAAAAACCGCTCTTCCACGTCCTCTCGATTACCTCTCAAAGAACAATGAAACAATTAAGAATCAACCGTTTAAAAATCGAATGTTTGCACTTCATCATCTTCCGGCTCCGATTCCTGTGAATCAATATGCAACAGGAACTCATTCAAATTCTGGGCCGAAGTCAATCCGAGTTTCTTGCGCAGCCGGTAGCGGCTGTTTTCGACCGCCCGCACCGACAGGCTCGTCAGCGCAGCGATCTCCTTCGTGCAAAGATTCATCTTCAGACAGGCGCTCAGTCTCAGATCGCTGGGCGTCAACTCGGGGAAGCGCTCCTTCATGATGCGGAAGAAGGAGGAGTGTTTTTGTTCGAACTTGATGAGAAACAGCGTCCAGTCGCTCTCCGTGTCGAGTTTGCCGCTCACGTAGGCGTTGACCTTCTGCCACAGCGGCGCCGTGGTGCGGCTGCCGTGCTTCTGCTGGAAGTCGTTCACCATGTCGCGCAGCCGCAGGATGATCTCGTTGCGTCCGACGAGCGTCGAGCTCTGAGCCACGATCTCCGCGTCGCGGGTCTCGATCTGCTGCCGCAGCTCCTTGTTGGCGCGCCGCAGCGACACGATCTCCTGCAACCGCAGCCGCCGCAGGTAGCGCCGGCGGTAGAAACGCATCACCAGCAGCCACAGCCCGTAGAACGTGAGCCCCAGCAGCAGCAGATAGCCCGCATAGGCCCCGCCCGTGGCATACCACGGCGTGAGAATCGTGAAGGGGAATCGCGCAGGCTCCGACCAGCGTCCGAAAGCGTCGCCCACGGCCACCTCGAAGACGTAGCGCCCCTGCGGCAGACGCGCGTAATCGGCGATTCCCGTCCGGTCGTCCTCCGACCACTCGCTCTCCATCCCCGCCAGCCGGTGGCGGAAGCGCAGCCCGGGCACGGCGCCCCGGCGGGCCGCATAGCGGAACGTCACCGAGTTGCGGCGGTGCGGAATCTCGACCTGTCCCGCCGCGCCGAACCACTCCTCATCGCCCCGCAGACCGGACGCGCGCAGCGATTCGATTAGCGGTGCGACGGGCAGGG
>USBO01000070.1 GCA_900552955.1 uncultured Alistipes sp. | reverse complement strand
ATGCTCTACCGACTGAGCTATTTCCGCATTACGGAGTACAAAGTTACTCCGTTTTTTTTATTTGTCAAGTTTTCGGCGGCTGAAAAATGGGGTCAACCTACGATTTTTTTCAGCGATGCGAGGTTTTCGGGATTTTTCAGCCCGCGGCCTTCGGGGGTGTAGAGGTAGTCGATACGGTTGCGGAAATGCTCCTCGACCTTGCCGCGAACGACCTTCATCGTGCTGTTCACCAGTCCGTTCTGCTCCGTGAATGCTTCGTCGACAATCGCTAACCCTGCGGGCAGCCATCGTTCGGGAAACTCCCCGGCGAAGACGCCTCCGGCCCGGTAACGGTCGATCTCGGCCCCGAGGATTTCAGCAGCCACGGCGGCATGCTCCCCTTCCGGAACTTTGCGGGCTTCCAGCTCACGCAGCAACGCTTCGCGGTTAGGCACTACGATCGCTCCCGTGAAAGGGTCCTGATTGTTGTGGATGATGATCTGGTCGATGTAGGGCGATTTGTCCACGATTGCCTCCTCCATGCCTTCGGGGCTGTACTTTTCGCCGTCCGAGGCGATCAGCAGGCTTTTGAAACGCCCCAGCACATAGAGGAAATCATCTTCCGAAACGTAGCCCATATCTCCCGTGTGCAGCCATCCGTCGCGTACCGTGTCGGCCGTAGCGTCGGGGTTTTTCCAGTATCCGGCCATGACGTTCTCTCCGCGGATGACGATCTCGCCTTTTTGTCCGCGGGGAACCTCCCTGCCCTCTTCATCGAGAATTTTCAGGTCGAGCGGAATGAGTATCTTGCCCGACGAACCGAAGCGGTGCCAGTGGTAGTTGGGCGAGTTGGTCGAGATGACGGGAGTGGCTTCCGAAAGCCCGTACCCTTGGAACATCGGGATGCCGATGGCGTAGTAGAAACGCTGCAACTCCGCATCGAGCAACGCCCCGCCCCCGACGAAGAATTTCAGGCTGCCGCCGAACGCCTCGCGGACCTTGCGGAACAATACGGCGTCGAACAGCGCCACGAAAGGCTTCAGCACGATGCGCCAACCGCTGCCCTTGCTGTATCCGTCGCGGTTGTAGGTGTATGCCGTGCGGAGTGCGAGATGGAAAAGGCCCTCGGTGAATTTACCCTTGGCCCGGATGGAACTCTCGATCCCCTTGCGGAAATTCTTGGCCAGCGCGGGCACCGACAGCAGGAAATGCGGCTTCACCTCGCGGATGTTCTGCGGGATGTTTTTGAGCGTCTCCATCGGAGTCGCCCCGATCTGTACCGTGGCCACCGAGGCGCCGCAGGCGATCATGATGTAGAAGCCCACGACGTGCGCGAAACAATGGTCCAGCGGCAGGATGATGAGTGTACGGTAATGCGGCGGGATGTCGACGCGCGACAGCGCTTGCTCGACGTTGGCCGTGTAGTTACGGTGGGTCAGGATGACGCCCTTCGGGTCGGACGTGGTGCCCGACGTATAGGTGATCGTGGCGTAGTCATCATTCTGAATGGCCTGCCCGATTTTCAAAAATTCTTCCCGGTTCTTGGCCAGGTAGTCGCGTCCCAGCCGTTTCAGCGTCCCGTAAGCCGTCTCTCCGGATTCCAGCGGAATGTGCCCCAGGACGATCACTTGCTCCAGTTGCGGCAGCTCGGCACGGATGCGGCGAATCTTCGGCAACTGGTATTTCGATACGAATACGGCTTTGACCTCGGCATGCTGCAGGCGGAACAACAGGTCGTTCGACTCCTCGAGCTTCACCGACAGCGGTACGCTGATCGCTCCGGCGTAGAACAGTCCCAGTTCGGAGATGATCCAGGCGTTGCTGCCTTCGGCCAGAATAGCCACCTTGTCTCCGGGGCGGATACCCGTCGAGGCGAGCCCCGCTCCGACCTCCAATGCCTGCTCCTTGGTTTCGGCATAGGTCGTGGGTTCGAATTTGCGGTGGCGTTTCTCGAGCAGGAAGGTCTTGGCCCCGTACTGCTCGACGGAGGTTTCGAAGAGGTCGATGATGGTCTTTTTCATGGCTCTAATCCATTTTTAGCACGGCGAGGAATGCCGACTGAGGAACTTCGACGTTACCGATCTGGCGCATGCGCTTCTTACCCTTTTTCTGCTTCTCGAGCAGTTTGCGCTTACGCGAAATATCACCGCCGTAACACTTCGCCGTCACGTCCTTGCGCACGGCTTTGACCGTCTCGCGGGCAATGATCTTGGCGCCGATGGCGGCCTGTATGGCGATGTCGAACTGCTGGCGGGGGATCAGCTCTTTGAGCTTCTCGCACATCTTGCGACCGAAGTCGTAGGCGTGGTCCGTGTAGGTCAGCGACGAAAGGGCGTCGACCGGCTCGCCGTTGAGCAGGATATCCAGTTTCACGAGCTTCGACGGCTGGAATCCCGTGCGGTGGTAGTCGAACGAGGCGTAGCCTTTCGAGATGCTTTTGAGCTTGTCGTAGAAATCGAAGACGATCTCCGACAGCGGCATGTCGAAATTGACCTCCACGCGGTCTTGCGTGAGGAACGTCTGGTTTTTCATCACTCCGCGCTTGTCGATGCACAGTTTGATGACATTGCCCAGGAATTCCGACTTGGTGATGATCTGGGCCTGAATGTAAGGCTCCTCAATCTTGTCGATCTTCGTCACTTCGGGCAGTCCCGAGGGGTTGTGTACCTCCACCACGTCGCCCTGCGTCGTGGTGATGCGGTACGACACGTTGGGCACGGTCGTGATGACATCCATGTCGAATTCGCGGTACAGACGCTCCTGAATGATCTCCATGTGCAGCAGTCCGAGGAATCCGCAGCGGAATCCGAAGCCGAGCGCCAGCGAGCTCTCGGGCTCGAAGGTCAGCGACGCGTCGTTGAGCTGCAGCTTCTCGAGCGAGGCGCGCAGGTCCTCGTACTGGTCGGCCACGACGGGATAGACGCCGGCGAAGACCATCGGCTTGACGTCCTCGAAGCCGGCGATCGCTTCGCTGCAGGGGCGTGCCACCGACGTGATCGTGTCGCCGACCTTGACCTCGGCCGAGTTCTTGATCCCCGAGCAGATGTAGCCCACGTCGCCGGCACGAATCTCGTCGCGCGGCGACATCTTGAGCTTGAGCACCCCCACTTCGTCGGCGTCGTACACGGCGCCGGTGTTGAAGAATTTCACGTGGTCGCCCTTGCGGATCGTACCGTTGAAGACGCGGAAATAGGCGATGATGCCGCGGAAGGGGTTGAACACCGAATCGAAGATCAGCGCTTGCAGCGGCGCCTCGTCGTCGCCTTTCGGGGCGGGGATGCGGTCGATGATGGCTTCGAGCACCTCCTCGACGCCCTGCCCCGTCTTGCCCGAGGCGAGCAGAATGTCTTCGCGCTTGCAGCCGATCAGGTCGATCACCTGATCGGTCACCTCGTCGATCATCGCCGAGTCGACGTCGATCTTGTTGAGCACGGGGATGATCTCCAGATCGTGCCCGACGGCCAGATAGAGGTTCGAAATCGTCTGCGCCTGAATGCCCTGCGTGGCGTCGACCACCAGCAGCGCCCCTTCGCACGAGGCGATGGCGCGCGAAACCTCGTAGGAGAAGTCGACGTGTCCCGGGGTGTCGATCAGGTTGAGCACGTAGCGCTGGCCGTCGCGGGCGGTGTACTCCATCTGGATGGCGTGGCTCTTGATGGTGATGCCCTTCTCGCGCTCGAGATCCATGTCGTCGAGCACCTGCGATTGCATCTCGCGCTGATTGAGCGTGTTGGTCTTCTCCAGCAGGCGGTCGGCCAGCGTGCTTTTGCCGTGGTCGATGTGGGCGATGATGCAGAAGTTGCGTATGTTTTTCATGTGTAAGTCCGCTTTGTGTTATCGCTTCCGCCCTGCAGTGCGCCGGCCGGTGCCCAACCGCACGGAATGCGGTGGAAACGAAGGCCGTCGCTGCGGGCGGTTTATCCCCTGCAAAGATACGATACGGATTTAAAACCGCCAAATGCCCGTCGTCTTTTCCTGCGCAGGGGTGTTATTTCTTGTGCCGAGCGGTCGGTCGAATCGCTATTTTGACTACCTTTGTCGGCGTAACTCTGTGTGCAGCATGACACGATTCGTCGATTATATGCGGCTGGTGAAGTTCCAGCACACCGTTTTCGCCAAGCCTTTCGCGCTGCTGGCCTTCGCCTATGCGATGCGCAAATATGCGTTGGCGGAGGTCTGTTCGGCGCCGCTGTGGTGGTGTATGCCGCTCGTGCAGGTGGTGCTTTGCATGGTCTTCGCGCGCAATGCGGCGATGGGATTCAACCGCTGGGCCGACCGCCGCATCGACGCTGCGAATCCCCGCACGGCCGGCCGCGAGATTCCCGCCGGCGTGATCTCGCCCCGCAGCGCCCTGGCCTTCGTTGCGGTCAACGCCCTGCTCTTCGTGGGGTGTGCGGCGACGATCAACCGCCTCGCGGCGTGGCTGTCGCCCGTGGCGCTGGCCGTCATCATGGGTTACAGCTACTGCAAACGCTTCACGTGGGCGGCGCATCTGGTGCTGGGGCTGTCGCTGGCGATCGCTCCCGTGGGCGCCTACATCGCGCTGACGGGCCGCATCGACCTGGAGCCGTGCGTGCTGGCGCTGCTCGTGCTGACATGGTGCGGCGGGTTCGACATCATCTATGCCTTGCAGGATGCCGACCACGACCGTGCGAATGGGCTGCACTCCATCCCCCAGCGGTTCACGCCCCGCACGGCGCTGGCGATCAGCGCCGCGCTCCACGCGGTGAGCGCCGGTGCGCTCCTCTGGTTCGGCAGCTACTGCCCGCAGGGCGCGCTGCTCTGGACGGGCGAGGCGCTGTTCATCGCCATTCTCGTGGCGGAGCATCTGCTGGTGACGCCTGCGCGGCAGCGCAACATCGGCATCGCTTTCGGAACGCTCAACGGGTTGGCGAGTCTCGTGCTGGCGATCTTCGTGATCGCCTGCCTGATCGAAGGTTAGTTAATTAGGATATAAGAGTATGTTGAGCAGACGTATCGCCTCCCGCCTGCGGGAGCTGGAGACCCCTTTCTATCTTTACGACACGGAACTATTGCGCCAGACGCTCGAAAGCGTCGTCAACGAGTCGAAACGCTACGATTATAAGGTGCATTACGCCATCAAGGCCAACTACGACGACCGTCTGCTTGCGATCATCCGCGCGTACGGGCTGGGCATCGACTGCGCCTCGGGCAACGAGGTGCGCAAAGCCATCGAGGCGGGTTTCGATCCGAAAACGATCGTCTACGCCGGCGTCGGCAAGCGCGACAAGGAGCTGCGCTACGCCATCGAGCAGGAGATCATGGCCATCAACTGCGAGTCGATCGAGGAGCTGCTCGTGCTCGACGCGTTGGCCGCCGAGGCGGGACGCACGGCGGATGTGGCCCTGCGCATCAATCCCGACATCGATCCCAAGACCAACCACTGCATCGACACGGGTCAGGCCGACAGCAAGTTCGGCATCTCCTACGACGAGATTCTGGACAATGCCGAACGCATCCGCTCGCTGCGGCACCTGCACATCGTCGGCGTGCACCTGCACATCGGGTCGCAGATCCGCGAACTGCATGTCTTCGAGAGCATGTGCCAGAAGGTCAACGTCATCGTCGAGAACCTCGAACGGCTGGGCTTCGCCTTCCGCTTCGTCGACGTGGGCGGCGGTCTGGGCATCAACTACGACATGCCCGAGAACGAGCCGATCCCCAACTTCGCCTCGCTGTTCGCCATCGTCCACAACCACCTGCGCGTCGGCGACCGCGAGGTGCATTTCGAGTTCGGCCGCTCGATCGTCGGCGAGTGCGGCGAACTCATCACGCGCGTGTTGTTCAATAAGACGACCGCCACGGGGCGCAAACTGCTCGTCGTCGACGCCTCGATGACCGAACTGATCCGTCCGGCGCTTTACGGCTCCTACCACAACATCGAAAATATCACGGCCGAGACCGACCGCACGGACAAATATACGGTCGTGGACACGGCCTGCGAGTCGACCGACAAGTTCGACGAGAACGTGAGCCTGCGCCGCTCGGTGCGCGGCGACCTGCTGACGATCAAGTCGGCCGGCGCCTACGGCATGTCGATGGCCTCGCGCTACAATCTCCACGACCTGCCTGGTGCCGTCTACGGCGAAGACCTGATGTAGCCGCCCATGTGGTTGCTGTTGGCCTTTTGCTCGGCGCTGCTGCTGGGGCTCTACGACGTGGCGAAGAAACAGGCGCTGCGCGACAATGCCGTGCTGCCGGTGCTGCTGCTCAATACCCTTTTTTCGTCGCTGCTGTTCCTGCCGACGATTCTCTCCACGGCCGGCGGCTGGGGTTGGTTCGACGCCACGCCGCTGCGCTGTCCCGCAGGCGATGCACATGCCCATCTGCTCGTCGTGCTCAAATCGTGCATCGTGCTGTCGTCGTGGGTGTTCGGCTATTTCGGCATCAAGCACCTGCCGCTGACGATCGTCGGGCCGATCAACGCCACGCGGCCGGTGATGACACTCGTCGGGGCCATGCTGATCTTCGGCGAGCGGCTCAACGGCTATCAGTGGACGGGTGTCGCGCTGGCTGTCGGCTCGCTCTTTCTGCTGAGCCGGTCGAGCCGCAGGGAGGGGGTCGATTTCCGTCGCAACGTCTGGATCTACTGCATCGCAGCGGCCGCCGTGCTGGGGGCTGCGAGCGGGCTTTACGACCGGTTCGTCACCCGCCGGCTCGACCCCGTCTTCGTGCAGAGCTGGTTTACGTTCTATCAGTTCTGGATGATGGCGGCGGCCGTGCTGCTGCTCCGGCGGCCGCGACGCGAGCACGCCGCTCCGTTTCGGTGGAGCTGGGCCATTCCCTTCATCTCGCTCTTTCTGTCGGCCGCTGATCTCTGCTATCTCTATGCGCTGAGCGATCCCGAGGCGATGATCTCGGTCGTCTCGATGATCCGCCGCGGCTCGGTCGTCGTCTCGTTCGGCTTCGGAGCGCTGCTCTTCCGCGAACGCAACCTGCGGGCCAAGGCGATCGACCTGCTGCTGATCCTCGCGGGGATGCTCTTCCTTTGGATCGGATCGCGGTAAAGGGCTACCGTCAGGGTTCGAATACCACCGGCTCGAAACATTCGGGGCGGTGGAAATCGGGCTTCGGTGTCGCAATGGGCCGCCACGACAGGTAGTGCGGGCGCGCGAGGCCGTCGCCGCATTTGTAGAGGTTCATCGCGCCCCGCAGCCCGTCCCAACGCCCGATCCGGTCGCGGAACAGCGCGCGGGCGGGAATCCGGAGCGTCAGCGTCCAGCGGTTGTCGCCTTCGGTCTCGGATAGTGGTGCGTGCGGGTAGCTTGCGCATCGGCGGACGGTGCGCAGCACCTCGGCTGGCGCATGTTCGGCGTGCGCGCGGTCGCGCCGGTGGCCGATGAGCAGCGTGCCGATGCAGTTGCATTCGAAATTGTAGTAGGAGTCGCTCCCTTCGGGGTGGAAGAAAAACTCAGCGCAGGAGTCGGTCCATACGGGCCCGTTGTCGTCGAGCGTGCATGCCGCCGTGCACCGCTCGGCGACGTCGAAGCGCAGCAGCAGGTCGGCACCCGTGTGGAAAATGCGGAATCCGGCCTGCGGAGCGTAGGGGAAGTCGGCGGGCCAGTTGTTGCAGGCGATCGCCTCGCGTGCGGTGCGTGCGAAGGCCTCGTCGAGCGATGCCGGACAGGCGGGGTTGCAGTCGATGCGGGGAATGCGGTACATGATCTCGTTTTTTGTCGGTTGAAGATAGCAAAAAATATCGGAAAGTCGAAACGGCGGTGCGAATGGAGCGCATGCCGCTGATTTTTCCCGCCGTAGCGAGCATATTCGACGATTTTTTCGTATTTTTGCCCGTTATCATTCAACAGCAACCGAAAATTAATTGACGATATGAATATCTCTTACAACTGGCTCAAGAAGTACATCGATGCCGATCTGTCGGCCGAGGCGATGGCGACCATCCTCACGGACATCGGTCTGGAGGTGGAGGCGTTCGAGAAGATCGAGACCGTGCGCGGCGGCTTGCAGGGGGTCGTCGTGGGCGAGGTGCTCACCTGCGAGGAGCATCCCGATTCGGATCACCTGCACGTGACGACGGTCGACGCGGGCGGCGAAGCGCCCTTGCAGATCGTCTGCGGCGCGCCCAACTGCCGCAAGGGCCTCAAGGTGCTCTGCGCCACGGTGGGTGCCGTGCTCTACCCCGAAGGGGGCGACGAGGCGTTCAAGATCAAGCGCAGCAAGATCCGCGGCGTGGAGTCGCTCGGCATGCTCTGCGCCGAGGACGAGCTGGGGATCGGGGCGTCGCACGACGGCATCATGGAGCTGCCTGCCGATGCGCCGGTCGGAATGCCGGCCAAGGAGTTCCTGCGTGTCGAGGACGACTACCTGATCGGCATCGGCCTGACGCCCAACCGCGTCGATGCCGCGTCGCACATCGGCGTGGCGCGTGATCTGGCGGCCTGCCTGCGCGCCAAGGGCGATGCACGGGCGCGGGTGCTGTGGCCCGACGTGTCGGCGTTCGCCGTCGACGATCACGCGCTGGAGATCGGCGTCACGGTCGAAAACGCCGAGGCGGCGCCCCGTTACACGGGTGTGACGATCACCGGCTGCA
>USBO01000069.1 GCA_900552955.1 uncultured Alistipes sp. | reverse complement strand
AATTGCTTAAATGTCGTTAATTGAATACTATAAATTCAATGCTTTTATTGCTATGTGCCTAATTTATTTACAGAATTAGAATTGAAAGAATATGACACAGACTTTTTATACCAAATGGCAATCTTCTGTCCTTGCAGATGCAGGGAATTATGTATCAAAGGAATACAATAACTTCCTAACGGCGTTGTTGAGTGAAATATCCAAATATGCAAAAGCCGTGGATGCGGCAGTTGTAGCCGAGAGCAAGGGGCATTACCTTACAAGTTGCTTTATTGAGCGTAACGGTAAATTCGTGTACATAAGCCATTCTTCGGATGCGCGGATGGACGGTGGGGTAAAGATAGAACTTGATTCGTTCCTGATACGGACTGCCCGGCACGTAAAGGATTATACTGGTGGTATCAATCAATATTGCGATATGTCACAGCTACAGTCAATGATTGACAAACTGTTGTCTTAATGTAATGTATAAGAATGTGAGGTGGCTTCACTTCAACGCCACCTCACACTCGTTTCCGTTATCGGTGCAGACCGCTGATGTAGCTTTCCTCTTGCACTTCGGCCTGGTATTCTTCCATACCCTCCAGTTTCTCGTTCACGCTTTGCAGGTTGGCTTCCATCGACAGACAATGGTTGTAAGCGAAGCGGTGTCTGTCGGGTATATCCGTACCGGTAAACGGTCCGGCATTGAGCGTGTCGGTTTCCCTGTTATACCAGACGAACAGATGTTTTCCGTTCGGCATCTCGAACATCGGGAGTTTCTGATGTTTCAGGACATCAAACTCTTCCGCCGCCATATCCTTGGCCACCTCTTTCACATCATCGCTGGCGCGGTCGGTTCCGTAACGCCGGATATGGTCTCGCACCTCCTGTTCCGTGTACTTCAGCATGATGTCGTAAGTGCCCCCGACACTTCCGTTGTACACTACGGCAAAGTCTTTATCCTCGATTAGCAGATCATCTCCCCGGTTCTGGAGGGGAGAAGCGAATGTATGCTGCTCGTCCATACCGTTGCCGTCGTAATACTCCTTGGCGAGTGCCAGCAATCCCTTGTAGTCGCCTTTGTCCTTCAATTCGTCCAGTTGCGTCGTGTCATCGGTGGATTGGAGATAAGCCACCGATGCGTAAAAGATACGTTCCTTGGTCGAGTGTTTGTTCTCTTGCTCTTCAGTAACATTTTGTTCCAACTCCTGTGCAATCTTATCCACCTTTTGAGTAACGATTGACGAAGCCCTTTTCACGTCCAGAAGCGTCGTCTTGATAAACTGTGGCGATTCCTTCAATTCATCGAGCCACCCTTTGAGGTATGCGCAACTGTCTTCCTTGATATGCTTGGTCATGCCATAGCGTTGTGCGATCAGTGCACTGCCGAGTTCGGCCACCAGTTCCTCGCGGGCATACTCTTTCGAGCCGAAAGATGTCGGCTGGAGGCGGTCGAGAACACCCTCGGCGCCGGTGGAGTGGACCATTTCATGAAACAGCGTTCCGTAAAAGGCTTCTCCGGACTGGAACTGTTCTTTTTCGGGCACGATTATCTCGTTTCTCGTAATCGAGTAGTATGCTTCGTCCTGATGTCTCGGTTTGATAGGACAAATCCAAAGGTTATCCCGAATCATCGTATCGACGGGCGCGAAACTGAAATGTTCGCCGTTTTCGATCCTTTTCCCGTTCTCTACCTCCAACTGCTCCCACAACTCCGGTCGTGCCTCCCGCAAGTTGGTCTGGGCGACATTGAACACCCGGAACACCTGCATTTTGGGATAGACGTTGTATTGCGCCTTCTCCTCGTCGGAGAGCTTCTTGTAATCGTCATTCTTGATTATTTCCTTTGTCTCCTTGTGTATGCAGGTGAATGTGGTCAGCATCACGGGAAAGGATTTCTCGCCTTTCAGCACAGATACCCTTGGCAGTTCTTGTCCGTCCTTACCGGGTTTGTTGAGCCGCTGCACGCAGTCGAACGTACAGAAACGGGGAATCTTGTACCCTTCGTTCTCACAATGCAGGAGCAGCATCAGGGCGTTCATACCGTTGTACTCGCGCCCCGACAGGTTACGCGGCCATTGCAGTACACCCTCGGTAAACCACGGCTTGTGCCAATCTTTCTGGATGCTTTCGATTTTCTCGATCATCATCTCGGCAAAGAGGTCCAGCGCCTTATCCTCGCTGAAATTGTAGCCGTGCTTTCTGCACCACTTCTGGTATTGGGTAGTAAAGGCCTTCTCAGACCGGCCACAAACGCACTCGCAATGCCAAAAAGTAGCGACAAAGTCCACCCACTTCTCGCTGCCATCGGCGCGGGGCGGACTGGTAAACAAGCGATTTGCGTCTGGGAAGGTGGTGTCCAGCAGGGAGATCAGGTTATTCTTCAGCATGGTCTGAACTTTGGAATACTGTTGGTACTGCCGGTAGCAGATTTTCAGCATGAGTCGGGTATCCTCCTCCGGGATATATCTCGGCAATGTGAGCCAGTGGTCAAGACCGTAGTTGGCCAGCTTCACGGCATCCTTCTCCGTCGTGAGCACCATCGCATCGGGATGCTCCGTCAGCAGCCTCGCCAGCGCCTTGAGGTCCTTCACGCGGTAGACGTGATGATCGTCGAATCGCAGTTCGCCGACCACGCGATAGGTCGCCCTGGCTCCGCGCACGAACTGTGCCGGATTGCCGATCCCCGACATGAGGATCACCTCCGTCCCCGGGCCGAACCCGTCGGCCGGCGCCTCGGCGAAAACGGGCTGCGGACGGAATGCCTCCATGCGGGTGAAATAGATGCTTTGGTAGGCCGCTTCGATGAGCACCTTGCGCATGATGCGCCGGTCGAGGGCGTTCATCTCCTCGGGACACTTGGTCACGATGAAGTAGTTGGCGCGGTGCAACTGCCCGGGCACGTCGCGCAGCGTACCGAGCGGCAGCATCCTGTCCTCCTGCACGGGACGCGTGGCGTCGACCAGGACGACGTTGACCTTCGCCTCCACGTAGCGGTGCTGGAAGCCGTCGTCCATCACGATCAGATCGACCTCGGGGTGTTCGGCACGGATGCGGCGGATGCCGTCCGCCCGCCGTTCGCACACCGCGACGCACACGTGAGGGAACTTGCGTTTGATCTGCAACGGTTCGTCGCCCACGTCGAGATAGCGGTCCGAAACCGTCACCTCGCGGTAGCCGCGCGTGCGGCGGCCGTAACCGCGCGACAACAGCGCCACACGGTGCGTCTGCGACATGTAGTCGACGATCATCTCGGCCAGCGGCGTCTTGCCCGTGCCTCCGACGGTGATGTTGCCGATGCAGATGACCGGAATGTCGAAGCGTTCGCTGTGCAGAATGCCCCAATCGAAGAGCTGATGGCGGAACAGAACCGCCATCTTATACAGCCACGAAGCAGGAGCCAGCAGGAATTTGAACATCTCTTTCAGCACGCAATCTCTCAAATTTCAAAGGTAGCAAAAAGATTCGGATTGCCCAAACAATCGGCATCGAAACCGCCGAAAAAGGATCGACGAGGCAATATTCGACGGGGTTCGGGCGTTTTCTTCGCAACTTTCGGCGGCGCCGAAGATACTCCGTCCCGACAGAACCAAGCTGACGCTTGCGTTTGTTTTCGGCTTATTCGTATCTTTGACTTCGTCGAAGATACTCCGTCTCGGCAGAACCAAACTAAAGTTTGCTTCTGCGCTCGACTTTTCGTATCTTTGACTGTGTCGAAAATACTCCCGCTCGGCAAAATGCAAGCGAGCTTGCTTTTGCCCTCGCTTATTCGTATCTTTGTCCGTATGATGAAACGACTGATGACACTCGCGGCGCTGGGCGTCGCATGGATCGCCTGGAGTTGCGGATCGGGAAACACCGCCGCCTCGGACGACAAGACGGCCGAACCGGTCGCCGAACGGAATCTGCTCTACGGCATTCCGGTCGACGACTATCGCGTCGAACACGGTGAGATCGCCCCTGGCGAGACGATGGGCCGCATCCTCAACCGTTACGGAGTGGGCGCAGCGACCGTCGACCGCCTCGACCGCGTCGCAAAGAGCGAATTTCCGCTGGGAAGCATTCGCGCAGGAAATCCCTACACCGCTTTCATCCACGAAGATTCGCTCAACACGCCGCATCTGGACTATTTGGTTTACGAACGCAACGCCTCGCAGTACGTCGTCTTCGCCCTCCACGACGCCGATTCGGTCAGCGTTACGCTCGGCGAAAAGCCCGTGAGCGTCCGCCGCCGGAAGAAGCAGGCCACCATCGAAAGTTCGCTCTGGGGCGCCATCATGCGCGAAGGGATGCCCTACGCGCTGGCCGCAGAGCTGGAGGAGATCTACCAGTGGAGCATCGACTTCTTCGGCATTCAGAAGGGCGACGCCTTCACGGTGATCTACGACGAGCGGTTCGTCGACACCACGGCCGTCGGCATCGGCCGCGTGTGGGGCGCCAAGTTCAGCCACGGCGGCAAGGAGTATTACGCCGTCCCCTTCCGGCAGAACGACCGCATCCAGTACTGGGATATCAGCGGCGGCAGCCTGCGCAAACAACTGCTCAAGGCTCCGTTGAAGTATTCGCGCATCAGCTCGCGCTTCTCCAATGCCCGGCTGCATCCGATCTACAAGATCTACCGCCCCCACCACGGCGTCGACTACGCCGCACCGAAGGGAACGCCCGTCCACGCCGTGGCAGACGGCACGGTGACCTTCAAGGGCTGGGGAGGCGGTGGCGGCAACACGCTCAAGATCAAGCACCCGGGCAACATGATGAGCGGGTACCTGCATCTGAGCCGTTTCGCCAAAGGCATCGCAAAGGGTTCGCGCGTGTCGCAGGGCCAACTGATCGGCTACGTGGGCAGCACCGGCGCTTCGACCGGCCCGCACCTCGACTTCCGGCTTTGGCGCAACGGCAAGCCGATCGACCCGCTCAAAGCGCCCTCCGAGCCGGCCGAACCGATCGCCGAAGGAAACCGCGCGGCCTTCGAATTCGTGCGCGACCGCATCGTGGCCGAACTCGAAGGCGAGGTGAGCGATTCGCTGCGCATCACGCAACTCGATTCCATCCGCATCGGACGATGAACGCAGCGCAGCCACACACACCGCCCGTCGACGAACGGATCGCACGGTTCCTCGCTCGGCATCACGTGCTGACGCTGGCCACCGTGGCTGACGGAGCGCCCTATTGCTCCAACGCGTTCTACGCCTACGACGCCGTGCGCAACCGGCTGATTTTCGCCGCCGACGCGGCGACGCGCCATGCACGGGAGATGCTCGCCGAGCGGCGGGTCGCCGCTTCGGTCGTCCTCGAAACACGGATCGTGGGAAAGATACAGGGTGTGCAGCTCTGCGGCACGGCGGCACGCGGCGACGAGGAGGATCGACGACGTTATCTGCGCCGTTTCCCCTATGCCGTCGCACTGACGGAGCTGACGCTGTGGGCGCTGACGCCCGATTACATTAAATTCACCGACAACACGCTCGGATTCGGAAAAAAACTGATATGGAAAGCATAACATCGCACATAGGTGTCGTCGTCGTGGCTGGCGGCAGCGGCTCGCGCATGGGAAACAACCTGCCCAAGCAGTTCATGCTGCTCGACGGGCTGCCCATCCTGGCCCATACGATCAACAACTTCGCCGAGGCGCTGCCCGACGCCGAGATCGTCGTCGTCCTGCCGGCCGACTACATCGGCTTCTGGCAGGACTATGCCCGACGTTTCGACGTGGCCGCACACCGTACCGCGGCCGGCGGGGCCGAACGGTTCCACTCCGTCGCCAACGGCATCGCCGCGCTCAGCGACGTCTGCACCCTGATCGGCGTGCAGGACGGCGTGCGTCCGCTGGCCACGCACGACTGCATCCGGCGCATCGCCCGCACGGCCGAGCGGGAAGGGTCGGCCGTGCCCGTCGTGCGGCCGGTCGATTCGTTCCGCATCGTCGCCGAGGACGGCACTTCGCATCCCGTGGATCGGGCGACGCTGCGCAGCGTCCAGACCCCCCAGTTCTTCCGCGCCGAGGCGCTGCGCAGCGCCTATGCACAGGCATTCGATCCCGCCTTCACCGACGACGCGACGGTCTTCGAGGCTGCGGGCGGTTCCCTGCGGCTCGTCGAAGGAGAGCCGACCAATCTGAAAATCACCACCCGCGACGACCTCGCCGTCGCGGAATCCATTCTCAAACAACGCAACGAAACATGAAACGGGTCTTCAACTATCAGTTCAACCGTCCGACGCTCTACCTCAGCGCATTCTACGTGCTGCTGCTGGCGCTCGTCGGCCTGGGGCTGCATACGCTCTATACCGGAGGATACCTCTCGGCGTGGTTCGTCTCGCTGACCGTCGCCCTCTTTGCCCTGATGTCGCTCTCGATTCCGCGCAGGATCGTGGTCAAGAAGGCCACGGTCGAAATCCTGTGCCTGTTGGACATGACCGAGATTCCCCGCATCGAGATCGCCTCCGTGCAGCGGGTCGATCCGCGGCAGATGCGTTGGGTGCTCCCCCTTTTCGGAGGATTCGGATTCTTCGGCTATTACGGCTATTACTTCGATCTGAAGAGTTTCGAGAAGGTGGTCGTCTATGCCTCGGAGTGGAACAATCTGGTCGAGATCGTCGACATTTACGAACAGCGCTATTACGTGTCGTGCGCCGAAGCCGACGAGCTGGTGACCCTGCTGCAACCCGAATAGGAAGGCTCCACCCGCCAACCGTTCCCCTACGCCGGCCCTTTCGCTGAATAAAATCGTCCGTAAATGTCAGACGATACAATCTTTTTTATTACTTTTACGGAAAATCCCAGCGACTATGAACGTAAAGATAGCACCTGACTGGCACGAACTGCTGGCCCCCGAATTCGAAAAACTCTATTTCGCGCAACTCGCCGAGTTCGTGCGCAACGAATACGCCACGCAGCGCATCTTTCCGCGCGGCAACAACATCTTCCGCGCGTTCGACAAATGCCCGTTCGACAAACTCAAGGTGGTCATCATCGGGCAGGACCCCTATCACGGTGAGGGACAGGCCAACGGCCTCTGCTTCTCGGTGGGCGACTGCGTTCCGTTTCCCCCGTCGCTACAGAACATCTTCCAGGAGATTTCGACCGACGTGGGTACGCCCGTACCGCCGTCGGGCAACCTCGACCGCTGGGCAGAACAGGGCGTGCTGCTGCTCAACTCGGTGCTGACCGTTCGGGCGCATCAGGCCGCCTCGCACGCCGGACGCGGATGGGAGACCTTCACCGACGCCGTCGTCCGCGCCATCGCCGAACGCAAGACGGGGATCGTCTACATGCTCTGGGGCAGCTACGCCCAGCGCAAAGGCGCCATCGCAAGTCCGCTGAACAACTGCGTGCTGAAAGCCGTCCACCCTTCGCCGCTCTCGGTCTACCGCGGATTCTTCGGCTGCCGGCACTTCTCGCAGGCCAACGAATACCTCGTCAGCCACGGAAAAGAGGCGATCGTCTGGTGACGGTGCAGGATTAACGCGATTTTTGCATATCTTTGTCTGCGGATGTCCCTCCGCCCGAAGAGCGACCGCACTGCGGCCCGCACCCTCCCGAGGGACGGGACGACCCGCACGCACACACACAACAATAACCGACTGTTATGAAAGGTCTGAAAATTCTGATGATTCTCTGTTCGATCGCACTCGTCGCGTTCGTCGTCTTCACCCTGTGGCAATTCTCGATCGGCAGTTTCCTCTTCGCCGGCATCGGAGCTGTGGCGTCGGTGGTTCTTTTCGCCATACTGACCGTCATGCGCCGGCAACTTCGGATCATGAAGATCATGAACACCGAGGATTTCGACTGACGCCGTTCGCACGGACAGGCGCAACGGGGATGTCACGCAGGCGGCATCCTCTTTTTTCAGACAGACGAACGCCGCCGCCCTTTCCGGGCGGCGGCGTTTGCATTTTCGGTGCGATGCACGAAGATCACATCACCTGTTCGACATTCCAGACGAAGGCACGCGAGCCCTGCATCTTGGTCTGCGCATCGAGTTTGCGCAAGGCGTCGAGCAGCGGCGTCACCTTCTCGTCCTCGACGATCGTCAGGATCGACGAATTCATCGAAGGCCACGCATGGGTTCCGTAGTGCGGCTCGCCGTCGAACGTTCCGCGGCCCATCGTCAGTTCCCATTTGGTGAAGCCCCGCACGCCGAGCGTGTCGAGAATCTCCTGCACGGGGTCGGTCAATGCCTGGTTGTAAGATATGAATACGGCTTTCATGATATTGCGTGAGTTTTATGCGTTCAACGATGCTTGTCTGGCCGCAGCCTGCTTCTGCTGCGCCTTGCGGATCCGGCGGTTGACGAAGACCGAGTAGAGCACCGGCACAACGAGCAGCGTCAGCAGCGTCGAGCAGGTCAGACCGCCGATCACGGCGATACCCATCGGCTGCCAGGTCTCCGACCCTTCGCCCGTGCCGAGCGCAAGGGGCAACATGCCGAGGATCGTGGTGAACGACGTCATCAGCACCGGACGCAGACGGCTCTTGCCGCCGGCCACCACCGCGTCGAAGACGCTCGAACCGCGCTCGACGAGCAGGTTGGTGTAGTCCACCAGCACGATACCGTTCTTGGTCACGATACCCACCAGCATGATCGCTCCGATCAGGGCGATGATCGACAACGGCGTGCCCGTAAGCCACAGGGCGAGGAACGTACCGGTGAAGGCCAGCGGAATGGTGAACATGATGATGAAGGGGAACATCAGCGACTCGAACTGCGTGGCCATCACGATGTAGACCAGAATCACGATGAGCATGAAGAGCGTCATCA
>USBO01000068.1 GCA_900552955.1 uncultured Alistipes sp. | reverse complement strand
CGATATCGCACGCATCGAGCGAGTTGCGCAACCGCACGAGCTGCTCGGCGATGACGGCAAGAAACTCTACCCGCTGACGGGCGTCGTCGCCGTCGTAAGACGCGCGGGCGACCGCCTCCACGACGTGCAGCATATAGTCAGACAGCCCCCGCCACTCGGCGGCCGGAGCAAAGATCGTCCCGAGCAGCGGCGTCTGCGCCAGTTCGGCGGCCGTCATGCGGATCCGCCGGTCGGCGAGCATTGTCTCACGCAGTTGCGCAATCGTTTGCGGAGCATGCTGCGCCACGTAGGGATGTGCGAGGATGCCCGACACATCGACATGGTAGAACGACGTCCCCTCCCGCCCTTCGCGGCGGTGCGCCTGCAACTCGATGAGCCGTTCCAGGAAGGCATAGGCGAGGGTCGACTTGAGCGGGTAGCCCATCGTCACGTTGATCCCGCCGGCCTCGGCAGGCAGCGAGTGGAGCAGCGGCAGCAGCAGATTCTCGTCGGTCAGCACGACGGCCGTCTCCTTGTCCAGCGGCCGTTTGCCGCCGTCGGCGTCCGTCCGCAGCTCGTCGAGAATGCGGCCTGCATACTTGCACTGCACGGCGTTCGAGGGCGTCGACACAACCGTCAACTCCTTCTCTTTCCGGAAGTTGTCGTGCGTCAATCCGGCTGTCGGCGGAAACTGCGCAAGATTCTCGCGCACGAACATTCCCGCCTCCTGATCGGCGTTTTTCAGGTAGTAATCGTCGTAATCCCAATAGAAATCGGTCTCGGCATTGTTTTGCAGGAAGCGGAACAGCACCTTCTCGCAGGCCGACAGCGCGTTGAACCCCGCCACGACGTAGTGCCGCTGCTCGGCGAAGCCGAAATCGCCCGACAGCAGCCGGTCGGCCGCCGCACGCTGCATCATGCCGCCGTAGGCGATCCCGAGCCCCTGAAGCTGCTCACGAAACCCATGATAGACAGCGCCCAACGTCCGCCACACGGCCAGAAAACGGCGTTTCTCCTCCGAGAGCGCCGCACCGTCCGTGAAGTTGGCCCAGAACTGACGGATCACCTCCAGCTGCTCGGGCGTGAGGTAGGAGACATCGGCCTCCAACTCCTTCAGTTCGTAGATGTTGCGGAACAACGCATCGGCATCGACACGGTATTTGTCGATCGTGTCGAAGTCGTTGAGCAGCATCTCGCCCCAGAAATAGAACTTGTCGAACGGCTCGTCGTGGTAGGCGGAATAGACCTTGTAGAGTTCGGCAATCAGCCGGATGCGCTCGCCGGCATGCAACCCCGAGACCTCCCGCATCAGTTCGTCGATCGTCAGCCAATGGGGCTGCCACATCGGGCGTTCGGCCAGATGCGAAAGGGCGTCGGTGAAAAAATGGCGGGCCCGACGCGTCGGAAAGAGGATATGGAGCGACGACACCTCCACGCCGTAGCGTCCATAGAGATCGGAGGCGACCTCCTGCAGGAAACTCCGCATCGCCCGAGCGCGTTACTTTTCGGAATTCAGCCGCTCGAACGAACCGCTCAGCAGCGAGGAGGTGCGCGAACGTTCGACAGCCGGATTACCCGCATAACGGATCACGGCGCCCGTCGTCGACTTCATCACCACGCGGTCGGTGGCCTGCACCGTCACCGCGGCCTTGTTCGAGGCATCGACCGTCACGGCCATCGCCTGCAACTGCGAGGCATCGACCGAAGCAGTCGAAACCGCAGCGTCCATATAGCGCACTTTCCCCCTCAATGTCACACGACTGTGTCCGGTCACCTCAAGCTGAAGATCCGAAGCGTCGATCGTCGCTTCGAAACAGGCGCCGCCCGAAACCCGCACATCCAGCAGGTGTGTTTTGAGCAGACCGGCGAAACGGACGGAGCCGTCGGCGACCTTCACGCCTCTGAGGTTATTGTAGCGGACGGTCACCTGCAACGAGTCGACGGACTTCGACCGCTGCATCCGCAGTTTGAGGACGCCGTTCTCCACCTTGCACACATATTTCGCCCCTTCGAAATCCCGGGCATGATAACTGACGCCGACCGGATGCTGCGCGCCGGCCGCTTCGAAACGCACCTGCATGGGGCCGTCAATCTCGACGGCATGAAAATCCGGCCAGATCCGCCGCTCCGAAACCGTATCGGACTGAACGGATGCCTGTTGGATGGTATTATCTGAAGTCGGAGCGGAGATCGACACCTGCGCCGACACACGACCGGCGGCCAAAAGCCATACGGCGATGATTGCGATTCGTCTCATAATTTCGTGCTGATATGTTTTCCAAAGATACGAATAAGCCGAGAGAAAAAAGCAAGCTCGCTTGCATTTTGCCGAGGCGGAGTATCTAAGGCGCAGTCAAAGATACGAAAATTCCCGTTCCCTTCGTCATTCTGCGCCGAAATTCGTACCTTTGGGAGAAAACATCCGACGAATGTGAGAGCGAAGATACTCAATGCCAGCGCGGGATCGGGCAAGACCTACCAACTGGCCTACAAATACGTACACGACGTCATCGAGCGTCCCGAAAGTTACAGTGCGATTCTGGCCGTCACCTTCACCAACAAGGCGACCGAAGAGATGAAGACCCGCATCCTCAAGGAGATCAACACGCTGGCCGAAGGGAGGCAGAGCGGCTATACGGGGATGCTCCGCCGCGAGACGGGACTCAGCGAGGCGGAGATCCGCCGCCGCGCCCGCACCGCCCGCACGCGCATCCTGCACAACTACTCGCGTTTCACGGTGCTCACGATCGACCGCTTCTTCCAGCGCATCCTGCGGGCCTTCATCAAAGAGCTGGGCATCGACCTGAACTATAACATCGAGCTGGAGACCGCAACCGTGCTGACTGCCAGCGCCGATGCGCTCGTCGAGCAGATCACCTCCGACCCCGAATTGCAGCGCTGGCTGACCGATTTCGTGCAAGAGCGCATCGACGACGGCGCCAAGTGGGACATCCGCGACGGCATCCTCGCCCTCGGCGACGAACTCTTCAAGGAGCGCAACCGCGACGCGCTGGCCGTGGCCGGCGACAGGGAGACCCTCGTGCGGCTGGTCAACGAAGCCACTGCCCGAAGCTCCGCTTCAAAGAAACGCTATCAGTTACTTGGGAAACAAGCACTTGAGACAATGAATCGGGCGGGTATCACCCCCGAGAGCTTCAAGGGGGGCCGCAACAGCTTCGCGCAGATCTTCCGCAAGGTCGCGGCGGGCGAGATCGCCCCCCCGACGAAGACGGCCCGCGCCTGCGCCCGCACGACCGACGGCTGGTGCACCAAAACCGCACCCGCAGCGGCGATTGCAGCCGCCGCGCTGCTGCAACCGATGCTGGCGGAGCTGTGCGCCTTCTACGACGATCACGTCAGACTGTGGAACACAACGGAACTGCTGCGCGAGAACTACCGCAGCTTCGCGCTGCTGACCGACCTCTACGCCAAGGTGCGCGAGCTGTGCGACGAGCAGAACGTGATGTTCCTCTCGGAGACCAAGCAGATACTCTCGAAGTTCATCGGCCGCAACGACGCACCGTTCATCTACGAAAAGGTGGGCAACCGCTTCGAACGCTTCATGATCGACGAGTTTCAGGACACGTCGGTCAAGGAGTGGCAGAACTTCCTGCCGCTGCTGCACAACGCCATGGCGCAGAGCGAGCGGACGTCGGTGCTCCTGGTGGGCGACATCAAGCAGTCGATCTACCGCTGGCGGGGCGGCGACTGGAAAATCCTCCACAGCGGCGCGGTCGAGGCGTTGGGTGCGGACAACGTCGAGGTGAAACCTCTCGAGGAGAACTGGCGCAGCCTGCGCGGCATCGTCGACTTCAACAATCGGATGATCGACCGCGTCGTGGAGACCGACAGCGCGGCGCTGCGTGTCATGCTCGCCGAAGGGGTCGAGAAGGGCGCCCTCGACGCGGCATCCGCCGACAGGCTGGGCCGCACGCTCGCCGACGCCTACGCATCGCACACGCAGCGCCCCTGCAAACAGAGCCGCAACGAGGGCTACGTCCGCATCGAGACCTTCGCCGAAGAGCCGCCGCTCATCGAACGGATCAAGGAGACGATCGACCGCGGATTCCGGCCTAAGGAGATCGTCATCCTCGTGCGCGGCCGCAGCGACGGCGCACGGGTGGCCGAGCAACTGCTCGACTTCAAACGGCGCAACGACGATCCGCGCTACCGTTTCGACATCATGACGCAGGAGGCGCTCGTCGTGGGCCGCGCCCCCGTGAGCGGCTTCGTCGCGGCGGTGCTGCATCTGTCGGTCGACCCGCGCGACTCGATCCGCCGGGCGATCTACAACCGCTATCTGGGCCGTGCGTTCGATGCGCAACTGCCGCCCGAGGAGGCGGATTTCCTGCGCACGATCCGGCTTCTGTCGCCCGAAGAGGCTTTCGAGAAGACGGTCATGCGCTACGGCCTCGACCGACGAAACGGCGAAACAGCCTATCTGCAAGCCGTTCACGAACAGATCATCGGTTTCTCGGCAGGGCGCGTGGCCGACATTCCGCTCTTCCTCGCATGGTGGGAGGAGCAGGGCGCCGCCCGTTCGCTGAGCGTCGAACAGAGCGAGTCGACCATCGAGATCATGACCGTACACAAGGCCAAGGGGCTCGAAAAGAAGGTGGTGCTGATCCCCTACTGCAACTGGCCGCTCGACCCCAGGACGGGCGGCGGCGTGAGCAACGTCGTCTGGGCCGCGCCGCACACCGGACAAGCGGAGGCGGAGCCGCTGGCCGCTCTCGGCGAATTTCCGGTGCGCTACAAACGGACGATGGGCGAATCGCTCTTTTCGGAGGCTTACTACCGCGAACTGGTATACTCGCACGTCGACAACATCAACCTGCTCTACGTGGCGCTGACGCGTGCCGTCGAGGTGCTCTGCATCTTCATCCCGCAGGCGCAGCGCGGCGCCAATGTCGGGGCACTGCTGCTGCAAAGCCTGCGGCACGAGGGCGATATCGCGCTGCTCGGCGACAAGACGGGCCGCTACACCTGCGACGACAGGGGCGAGATGTTCGAGTTCGGCGAAGCGTCCGCACCCGAACCCGAGACGGCACGTGCGGCGGAGCGGCCGCAGCACGTCGTGCTGGAGAACTACCCCACGACCGTCCCCGATCTGCGGCTGCGACTGCCGTCGGACCGTTATTTCGAGCAGGGCGAGGCGGCGGAGCTCGCGCCCCGCAACCTCGGTATCCTGATGCACCGCGCCTTCGAGAATGCGACGACGCGCGCGGAGATCGACGACAACATCCGCCGTGCAGTAGCCGACGCCGCACTCTCCGAGGCCGAAGCGGAGGCGTTGACGGCTGCGATCAACCGCCAGTTCGACGATCCGCGCGTGGCCGGATGGTTCGACGGCGGATGGAACGTCGTGCGCAACGAGAACGAGATCATCGTCCCGCATCACGTCCGCATCCGCCGCACACGCCGCGAGCAGGCTGCCGAACGGACGATCCGCCGCCCCGACCGCGTGATGGTCAAGGAGGGACGCGCCGTGGTGGTCGACTACAAATTCGGACTGCGCGAAAAGCCCGATCACCGGCGGCAGCTCGGCGAATACATCGACTTGCTGCGCGAGATCGGCTATGCCGAGGTGGAAGGCTTCCTGTGGTACGTGCGCATGGAGCGAATCGTTCCGGTCGGCAACCATTAACCGTTTCGCGCCCTCCGTGGCTGCGCCGAAGATACTCCGTCTCGGCAGAATCAAACTAAATTTTGCTTCTGCGCCCGACTTTTCGTATCTTTGGCTGCGCCGTAGATACTTCCGCTCGGCAAAATGCAAGCGAGCTTGCTTTTGCCCTCGCTTATTCGTATCTTTGCTGTAGATGAAACCGTCGTTTCCCGATATCATTCCACCCCAATACCGCCGCAGAGCTCTGTGGGTGACGCTGAGCGTCTTCATGCGGGCGCTGCTCAACTTCGCGGGGCTGGCCGTGCTGGTCCCCGTGCTCGTCATCATCCTCGATACGGAGGGCATCCATTCCAACCGTTGGCTGGCAGCGATCTACGACGCGGGAGGGTTCACGAACGACCGCACGTTCATCCTCGCGGTCTGCGGCTTCGTCGTGGCGACGGTTCTGCTCAAAAGCCTCATCAATCTGACGCTGTACAAAGTCGAACGCAACTTCATCTACGACCTCTACCATGAATTGTCACGACGCCTCTACGTCGGTTATCGCAATCGGGGGCTGGGATTCATCAAAAAATCCAACTCGGCGATTCTGGCGCGCAACGTCAACGTCGTCTGCCTCACCTTCGTCACGGGCGTGCTGATGCCCGTGGCCGCCCTGGCCGGCGAGGCCGTTCTCTTTGCGCTGCTCTTCGGGGCGCTGGCCATCTACAACCCGCTCGTCGCCCTGCTGACAGCGGCGATCTTCGTACCGTCGGCCGTCGTCTATTACGGTCTGGTGCGCCGCCGGCTCAACCGCTACGGCGAGGAGGAGAACCGGGCGCAGCGCCGCAAGTCGCGCACCGTGACCGAGACCTTCCGCGGCTATGCCGATCTGGAGATCGCAGGCGCCTACCCCGCCATGCTGAACGATTTCGACCGCTCGATGCGCGAGATCATCGACATACGCCGGCGCAACGCCACCATCGCCACGCTCCCCTCGCTATTCACCGAGGTGGGGCTGGCCGCCGGCATGGCGCTGCTCGTGGCCGTCTGCGCCGGAACGGACAATGCGCAGATGAAATTGCTGTTCGGCATCTTCGCCGTCGCGGCGCTGCGCATCATGCCCTCGGTGCGCAGCATCATGGGGGCGTGGACGGCGCTGCGCTACAACCACTACACGATCGGCGTGCTGCGCGAGGCGCGGCTCGACGACACGCCGCCCGCGATCGACACGACACAGGAGCGGATGCCCTTCGAGCGGGAGATCCGCATCGAGGGGCTGTCGTTCCGTTTCGACGACGCTCCCGACCGCGAGGTGCTGCACGATCTGTCGCTCACGATCCGCAAGGGCGAGCGCATCGGCATACGGGGCGCGTCGGGCGCCGGCAAGACGACGCTGTTCAACATCCTGCTGGGCTTCTACCGCCCCACGGCAGGCCGCATCACGATCGACGGGCGGCCGCTCGACGCAACGAACCTCCGCCGGTGGCAGAACACGATCGGATACGTTTCGCAGCAGGTCTTCATCACCGACAGCTCCTTCATGCAGAACGTGGCGCTGGGCTGCGCACCCGAGCTGATCGACCGCCGGCGCGCGGCGCAGGCACTCGAAACGGCCAAGCTCGCAGAGTTCGTCGACTCGCTGCCGCAGGGGATGGAGACCCCGATCGGCGAGTGCGGCTGCCGGCTCTCGGGCGGTCAGCGCCAGCGGCTCGGCATCGCACGGGCGCTCTACAAGCAGGCCGACATCCTCTTTTTCGACGAGGCGACCTCGGCGCTCGACGACCGCACCGAGCGGCGCATCAACCGCGCCATCGAGGAGCTGTCGGAGGCCGACCGCAGCCTGACGATCGTCGTCATCGCCCACCGCGAGAGTTCGCTGGACTACTGCGACCGCATCATCACCCTGGGAGAAGAAACCGAATAGATATGGATTATCTCGTAGCACAAGACCTGATCCGCAGCGAACGCCTCGACCTCGTGCGCGAGGGCGGGCTGCGCGGATTCGCGCCCTTCGAAACACCCTGCGATCCGACAGCCGAACCGCTCGTGCGGCTTTCGCCCGCCGAGCCGCTGACCGCCAACGACTTCGCCGGCTACCGCGAACTCGACCGTTTCGAGTTCGACGAAGCGATCGCCGACTGCCGCTTCGGGCGGTACGACGGCGGCCGCCTCTTCACCATGACCGCGCCCGGACATCCGCCCGTCCTCTTCGCCAAGGCCGACGGCGATCCGCTGGTGCGGAGCAACGTCGCAGCCGCAGGCCGCCCCGATCCATCGCTGCTGCGCTTCGGACTGTGGATGCTCTTCGGCATCGCCCACAACCCGCACAGCGTCGCCATCCACTCGTCGGTCATCGTCCGCGACGGGCGCGCCGTGCTCTTTCTGGGCGAGTCGGGAACGGGCAAAAGCACCCACACACGCCTGTGGCGCGAGCATATCGCCGGCGCACGGCTGCTCAACGACGACTCGCCGATCGTACGCATCGTCGCGGGCACACCGACCGTCTTCGGATCGCCGTGGAGCGGCAAAACGCCCTGCTACCGCAACGAGAGCTACCCCATCGCCGCCTTCGTACGGCTCACACAGGCACCCCGCAACCGGATCGAACGGCTGCCCGTCCTGCAAGCCATCGGTGCGCTGCTGCCCTCGTGTCCGCCGGCCTTCGCCTACGACGCGACGCTGCAGGACAATATCTGCAACACGCTTTCGCAGGCGATCGCCCGCGTGCCGGTCTATCGGTTGGAGTGTCTGCCCGACGCCGATGCCGCACGACTCTCGTTCGAAACGACGCTCCAGGCCCGATGATACGCACCGTCTCCAACCGCCTGCTTTTCGCCGAGGCCCGCGACCAGTTGCTCGCCGGACGCACGGTCACCGTCTGCGTCGCGGGGCAGAGCATGCTGCCCTTCTTCCGCAGCGGCAGCCGCATAACGCTGCGCCCGCTACGCGAGGGCGATCTGCGGCGCGGGCACGTGGTGCTGGGCGAAACCTGCACGGGGCATTTCGTCGTACACCGCATTCTCGCCGTCGACGACGACCGCATCACCCTGCTGGGCGACGGCAACACCGTCGGAACGGAGACGATGCCCCGCCAGCGGATCTACGGCATCGTCGACTGCGGACGCGTGCATCTGTGGCTGGCAAAGCAATGGATGCGTCTGCAACGGTGGCGCCG
>USBO01000067.1 GCA_900552955.1 uncultured Alistipes sp. | reverse complement strand
CCGCCGGACTGATGGCCGCCGAAGCGGCTGCGGGCAATGGCCTGCGCGTGATGCTGGTCGAGAGCCGCGGTTTTCTGGGCGGCAACCTCACCATCGGCCTGCCGATCCTCGGATTCCTGGGCCGCAAAGGCAATCAGATCATCGAGGGACTGCCCCAACGCTTCATCGACCGGCTGCGGGCGCGCGGTGCGGCGAGCGAACACCGCCCCTGCAAGAACCACATGAGCCTGACGATCATCGACGAGGAGGAGGTCAAGCGTACGGCCTTCGAGATCATGGAGGAGAAGGGCGTCGATGTGCTGCTCTACACTTTCTGCTCGGACGCGATCCGCGAGGGCGACACCGTCAAAGGCATCGTCGTCGAGAGCAAGGCGGGCCGCGAGGCGATTCTGGCCAAAACGGTCATCGACTGTACGGGTGACGGCGACGTGGCCTTCCGTGCAGGCGTCGAATGCCGCAAGGGCGACGCCGAGGGCGGCATGCAGCCCCCGACGCTGATGTTCTGCATGAAGGGCGTCGACGTCCAGCAGCTGCGCGACGCCATCGTCGGACACCCCGACGTCTACGATATGGATGTCATGCCGCCCGAACAGTTCCGCACGGGCAAGTTCATCACCGTGGGGCTGCGCACGCAGATCCGGCAGGCACAGGCGGCGGGTTATTCGATCCCCGTGGCGCGCACGATCCTCATCACGGGGTTGGCCGACGACGAGATATGGGTCAATATGTCGCGCGTGAGCGGCGTCGATTCGACACGTCCCGAGAGCTATACGCACGGCGAGATCGAAGGCCGCAAACAGATTTACGAAATCGCCCGCTACCTGCGCGCCTACGTCCCGGGTTTCGCCGCGGCGCGCATCGAGAAGGTGGCGCCCTTCATGGGCATCCGCGAGAGCCGCGTGATCGCAGGCAAATACATCCTCACGGCCGAGGATATCATCGCCTGCCGCCGTTTCGACGACGCCATCGCCGTGGCGGGATATCCGGTGGACATCCACCACGCCAAGGGCGGCGACTGCACGATGCACTTCTGCGACGACAGCTACGACATTCCCTACCGCTGCCTGCTGCCCGAGCGTGTCGAGGGGCTGCTGGTGGCGGGCCGCTGCTCGTCGATGAATCACGAGGCGATGGCCTCGACACGCGTCATGTCGACCTGCATGGCTCTCGGCGAAGCGGCCGGACGGGCCGCGAGGCTGGCCCTCGCGGCCGGCGTGCAGCCCTCGGCGCTCGATGTGCAGAGGCTGCGTGCCGAGCTGCGCGCGACGGGCGCTTATTTAGGATAAAACTGGCAATCAATAAACTACTGTCAAATATGAAACAGATTGAAGAACCGGCCCGGCGGATTCCGGTGCGTGCGGAGGTCGATGTACTGGTCGTGGGCGCAGGCCCTGCGGGACTTATGGCAGCCCAGGCGGCTGCTTTGGAGAAGGACACCAAAGTGATGCTCGTCGAGAGCCGCGGTTTCCTGGGCGGCAACATGACCATCGGTCTGCCGCTGCTCGGATTCCTCGGGCGTAAAGGCAACGTCGTCATCAAGGGTCTGCCGCTGCAGTTCGTCGAGCGTCTGCAGGAGAAGGGGCTGGCCACGCACCACCGTGCATGCCCGCTCCACGTCAGCCTCACGATGATCGACCCCGAGGGAACGAAACATCTGGCATTCCAGATTATCAAGGAGTGCGGCATCGACCTGCTGATGTACGCCTTCGCTACGGACGTCATCATGGAGGGCAACACCGTCAAAGGCGTAATCATCGACTCCAAGAAGGGGCGCGAGGCGATTCTCGCCAAACGCGTCATCGACTGTACGGGCGACGGCGACATCGCCTACCGTGCGGGCGCACCGATGAACTACGGCAACGAAAAGGGCATCCCCCAGCCGCCGACGCTCATGTTCTCGATGCGCGGAGTCGATTCGCGCAAACTGCGCGACGCCGTGGCCGATCATCCCGACGTATACGACATCGATTTCATCCCCAACGAGTTCTTCCGCGCGGACGACAACTGTACGATGGTCGGCTTCCGCAACCAGATCAAGCAGGCTCGCGAGGCGGGCTACAAACTCCCCGTCGAGCGCACGATCTTCATGACGGGCATGGCTCCCGACGAGTGGTGGGTGAACATGTCGCGCGTCAACGGCATCGACGCGACCGATCCCGCACAGTACACGCAGGGCGAAATCGTCTGCGCCGAGCAGAACGAGGAGATCGTACGCTATCTGAAGGCATACATCCCCGGTTTCGAGAACGCATACGTGGACCGCGTCGCTCCGTTCATGGGAATCCGCGAAACCCGTCGCATCGTCGGCGAATACATCCTGACCGAGGACGACATCTTCAACTGCGCCAAGTTCGACGACGTCATCGCCGTTGCGAGCTATCCGGTCGACCTTCACCATCCGGTGGGCGGCGACTGCTCGCTCTACTGGTGCCCCGACTGCTACGACATCCCGTACCGCTGTCTGATACCGCAGAAGATCGACGGACTGATCGTTGCCGGACGCAACGTGTCGATGACGCACCTCGCACTGGCTTCGGCCCGTGTCATGGGCCCTGCGATGGCTCTCGGCGAGGCTGCGGGCAAGGCTGCGGCACTCTCGGTCAAGGAGAACGTCGAACTGCGCGACCTCGACGTCCGGAAATTGCAGGAGTCGCTCAAAGCGGAGGGTGTATATTTCAGAGAGTAGCGCATGTTCCGCAGGATTCTGATAGTTGCCGGTGCGCTGCTGTCGCTGGCCGGCACCGCCGAAGCCCGCAAAAAGGCTGAGTGCCGCGACGGCATACACCGTGTGATGACGTGCAACATCCGCATCACGGGGCTCGAGGCCGACGCTCCCCACCCCGAGCGGGTGTGGGAGAACCGCCGCGACCTGTGCGTCGAGACGATCCGCTCGCGGCGTCCCGACATCATCTGCATGCAGGAGGTGATCTACGACTCCTACGCCTATCTGAAGGAGAAGCTGCGCGACTACGTGCCCTACGGCTTCGCGGGGCCCGAGATGGATCCCCACACCGAGGGGTACCACTTCATCGGCAAGAACGTGATCTTCTTCCGCCGCGACCGCTACGAGTTCGTCTCGGCGGGCTGCTACTGGCTCTCCGAGCAGCCGCTCATCGGCGGCAGTTGTTCGTGGAACACCACGCGGGCGCGTCACTGCAACTGGGTGCGGCTGCGCGACCGGCGCTCGGGCAGGGAGCTGCGCGTGCTCGACGTGCACCTCGACCACAAGAGCGACGAGGCGCGGCGCGAGCAGATCCGCATGGTGATGGAGGAGTGCGGGCAGTATGCCGCCGACTTCCCGCAGATTCTCTGCGGCGATTTCAACGCCGGCATCGCCAGCGCGCCGATCGGCTACATCCGCACGGTCGACGGGTGGCGCGAGATGTATGAGACCATTCACGGCCCCGCCGAGGGGGGGACGACGGCCCACGCCTTCAAGGGCGACGCCTACCAGCCCAAGCATTCGCCCCGCCGCATCGACTTCATCTTCTACCGCGGCGACGTGGAGGTGCGCGAGGCCGAGATCGTGCGCGACCGCAAGGGCGATATGTACCCCAGCGACCACTATTTCCTCAGCGCGGAGTTCACGCTGCGTTGAGAGCGGCGCATGACGCAGCGGGGGGCGGGCAATCAGATTGCCCGCCCCCGGCCGTTTGCGGATAAGGCTGTCAGAAGACCCCCGTGAGCATCGCCGCGATGACGTTGCGGTCGGGGTTCGTGCCGCCGTAGCGTTCGTAGGTGTAGTTGAGCTGGCAGCGCAGGTATTTCCACGGCTGGTAGGTGACCCCCGCGGTGTAGTTGGTCTGGCGCGCCGATTTGCGGCCCGACACGGCGTCGAACAGCTCGCAGCGCACGGCAGGCATCCATCGGGGTGTGACCCAGCAGGCGGCCATTGCGTAAAACCCTTCGCTGTCGAAGGTCGTGCGTGCGCCGTCCGCGAGGATGCCCGTCCGTCCGGCGACATACTCGCCGCGGGCCACCCAGCGGTCGTCGTCGTAGCAGATGCCGCCGCCGTAGCGGTTGCGGGGCAGATGCCGCTCGCCCACCTCGCCGCGGTAGTAGTAGCCTGCCAGCGCGAGCGGCCCCAGGGGGCGGAACATGAGCCGTGCGACGAAATCCTTGCTTTTGTTCTTGTCCTTGGTGTTGATTCCCTCGCCGTTGAAGACTCCGATGTTGTAACTCAGCATGCTGAAACCCTCGCGGCGGAAGAGGTCGCCGTAGAGCTGCGCCCCCGCGTCGCGGCCCGTTGACTTGATGCCGCTCACGTCGTCGAGTCCCATCAGCCGCGAGAGTACCAGCGAATACTCGATGAATTCGAACTTGAGCGGTGCATAGTGGGTGTTTTCGATGGTGAAGGGCACTTTGAACTGTCCGATCTGCACGTTGAGCGCCTCGAAGGGTTTGAAGCGCAGGTAGGCGTCGACGATCTTGGGCGAGGCGAACTCGAGTTGCAGGCGGTAGTCGATCTTGGGCGAGAGGTCGCCCCTGAACTCCACGCGGGCGCGCTTGACGCGGAATGTCGAGGCGTCGTCCTTCCATTCGTAGTCGAGCTGGATGTATCCCGAGATGTGGGGCAGTTGCGCGCGGATCTTTTCGGCGGTCGTCTGCCGGCGTTCGAGCGACGCCACCTCGGCCGAGAGGCGGTCGACGGTCGCGGCGAGCGAATCGCGCCGCTGTGCGGCGGCCTGTGTCGCCGGAAGGAGGCCGGCGGCTGCGGCCAGTGCGAGAAGTGATCTCTTCATATGTCGTAAGGATTGTTTTGCAGCGGCAAAGATCGAAAGATATTCCCGGATTTCCCTACGCGAAAATACCTATAATCATCCGATCGAGGGCTGTCGTGCGGCTACCGCGGCAGCGGGAACGACAGCGTGCGGGCGTCGAGGTAGCTGCCCGGGTAGATGCTCCCCACGCCCCAGATGCGGCGTCCGTACTCCCAGTTGACGGCCTGCCCGTTGGAGACGGCGAGCCATCCGCCGGTGAGGCGCCGCACGAAGTCGCGCTCGATGGGGGTGATGCCCGGCTGTCGGGGCATGTTCCATTGCTCGGGCTCGGGGGCCCGCAGCGCGACGGGTTCGAGAATGCGGCCGTCGACGACGACCGTCCCGGGAATCCAGCCGTCGGCGCGCAGCGAGTCGGGGATGCGTTCGAGCAGGGTGCTGAGCTCTCCGTCGAGCGTCTGCTCGGCGCGCTGTTCGGTCGTTTCGCGGGCCTGCCGGCGCTCCTGCCGTTCGGCGCCGGCCTCCGTGAGGGGCGGTTGCTGCGCCGCGGCGGCCCCTGCGGCGAGCAGCAGAAGGATCGTGAGGTGAAGGGACTTGCTGGTCATGGTCGGTTGCGGTTTTGCGGTTCGTCAGAAAACCTCCTGCAAAATCCTTACCGACTGCACGGCGTGAATCGCGTCGAGGTGGTAGCCGTAGTAGACCAGCAGGGCGTCGAGATAGGCCACGCGCTGCCGGCGGTTGAGTCCGATCTCGGCGATGTAGCGCACGTCGCACTCCAGCAGGTCGTGCAGGATGCGGGCGTCGTCGGCCGTGAGCGCTTGGTCGTGGGCCGGACGCTGCAGCGTGAACGATCCCTCGCGGATGTCGAACCACGCTCCCGGGAGGTAGGCGTTGCCCGGCGAGAAGCCCAGAAAACGGCTCAGATTCGTCAGAAACCACAGGTGGAAGTTGGCGACCCCTTCGGCGAGCGTGTCGAGCGCCTCCACCGAGCCCCACACGAAGTCGAAGAGCCGTGCGTCGGGCTCGGATTCCCGAACCAGCCGGTAGAGCACCTCGGCCATGAAGAGCGCGATGGTCGACTTACGCACGTCGAAGGGCAGCGATTGCAGGACGATGCCGCTGCGCACCTCGCGGAAGCGGTGCATCTGCATGCGCGACGACTCCACGCCCTCGAACTCGACGGCGAACATCGGCTGGAAGAGCGCCAGTTTCGAGCCGCGGCCGCGCGTCGAGCGGACGCCCTGCACCATGTAGCTCTGCCGCCCGCCGCGGTCGGTGAGCAGGTAGACGACCATTCCCGAGTCGCCGTATTTGATCGTGTGCAGCACGATGCCGCGCGCCTTGTAGGTTTTCATGCCGTTACGGGTTCGATGCTCGCTGAGTGCGAGCCGAAGGTACGAAAAAAAACGCTTCGAGGGTTCTTCCCGAAGCGTTTTTGCCGATTCGGCCGTCAGCCGGCCGAACGCGTCCGTGTTTATTTGCGCAGATTCGACCGGAAGGGAATCGCCGGTTTGAAGGCCGAGCGGACGTTCGTTTGGGTCATGTTCTCGATCTCGATGGCTCCGCTGTATTGAGCGGTGATCCTGTGACCCCTGGCGTCGAACATCACGACCTCCACCAGATATCCTCCGCTGCCGTTGTCGCTCAGTTTGACATGCGAGCGTTCGTCCGGTTGCCCGAGCCCATGGATATCATATCCCCCGTTTCTGGTGCCTCCTCCCTGCGGATTCCATCGCTGGCATTTCAGCCCGTGGAAATCGGGTTTCAGGTAGAATCCTCGGTCGGCCGTCATCGGGACGCCCGCCTGAGGCGTTTCGGCGACGGTGTAGGTTCCGTAGGGAGCCTTCATTCCGTTCTCTGCCGGCGTGTAGAAATCCATGATGATGTCCCAGCCGGGCTGATCCATCGAGTTCTGCCACAGCTCCAGATGCCAGTAATGGCCTTCGCCGTTGATTTTGCCGCCGTAGCGCAGCGTCGACGTTTGCGTTATCTGACCGACCAGGTCGAGGTCTTCGTCGAGATCGTCCTCGGTGAAATAGAACTTGTCGTAGGCCCGCCAGTTGTTCTTGAAGGCGAGAGGGCCTTCGTAGCGGAACTCGTAGACGCCTGCGGGGGTTGTGACACCTTCGCTGACGGTGAAACAGGGGACGGCGCCGCTGATCGTGTAGCTGCGGCCGGCCGGGTCGTATTCGACCTTAACCGAGGCGAAGTCGTAGGCCCATTCGTCCTTGTTGAATTCGAATCCGCCCGTTTCGCACAGATATTTGTATCCCTCGGGGAGGTAGGCTCCCTCTTCGATGACGTAAAAACGGGATTTGTTCATCTCCCAGTTGTCGCAGGGAAGGACGACCCCTTCGCTCGAGTAGTTGTTGTAGAGCGGCTGCGTCGCCAGGTAGTCGCGTGCCGGAAGCGTGATGGTGGCGATCGCGGGGTCGTCGACGCCCTCGGGCTCCTTTTCGCAGAAGATCAGCACGAGCCCCACCTCGGAATCGGGGCCGGTGGGCGAACTGAGCCGGACGTGATACTCTTTGTTGTAGTCGCCGCCCTCGTAGGAGGCTTGCGCTTCGGGGAATACGTACTTGGCGTTATCGTAGGTCACCCTCTTTTCGGGGCTGGCAGCCCCTTCGCCCGAGACGTTCACGCCGGCGACCTTGTAGACGCCGCCCGCGGTGATGCGCAGCGTGCGCTCCGTGCCGGTCTGGAGTTCGACGCCGTCACGGTACCATTTGTAGTCGCTCGCCCCCTCGATCGGCGCCACCGAGAGTTCGATGGTCTCGCCGACGGCGCCCTCCTCCCTGCCTTCGATCGCCCCTGCCGCGGCGGGCGGTTCGGACGACCTGCCGAGCTGCGTGATCTCCACGCTCTGCCGGAGCGGGCCCGCGGTTACCGTGACCGTCCCCTTACGGGGGTTGTCGCCGGCGTTGGCCTCGGCTGTCAGTTCGATGCTGGCGCTTCCCGTGCCGGATGTCGCGGAAAGCGTATACCAGTCGTCGTCCGATGCTTTGGCTGCGTTCCATGCCGCATCGGTCTCCACGACGATCCGGACGGTCGCGCCTCGGTAGGGCAGCGCCCTCTGCTCGGAACAGGCGACTTCGAGCGATGCGGGTTCGGTGGCCGGATCGTCCTTGCAGGCTGTCGACGCGAGGGATGCGGCCATCGCCCCTCCCCAGAGAAGCAGACGGTGGAATCTCTTCATGATGTTCGGTTTTGTCGCCCGGAGCTCCGGCCGTGCGGGTTACGACGATTGGATGAAGACGGGAGCTTCCGCTCTGCCGCAGGATCTCTCCGCAAGCGGGATTCGATCGGGGATGAACGGCGTCTTATCGTTCCTGCCGGCGGGTCGTCCGGCGAGGGGAACGAGACAAAGATAAAAAATGGATCCGGCCGGTGCAAGAACGGATTTTTCCCAATCCGACAATTTGTCGAAACGGGAAAGATCGCCGATACGGCCGCTGTGCGGTGCGGAATTGCCGATCGGAGCGGGGACGGCGATTCGGCGACGGGCGCGCTGCTTTTCGGGGGGGGGGGAAGGTCAGCGCCGCCTCTTTCTGTGCTCCTCGCGGAATTGCGAAGGCGGCACTCCTTTGGCTGCCAGAAACAGCCGGTAGAAGGTGGACATCGAGCGGAATCCCAGTTCGTGCACCATCGCCTTGATGGGTGTTTCATCGTCGGGATCGGAGAGGATCTTCACCGCCGCCTCGAGCCGGAAGGAGTTTACGTAGTAGACGAACGACAGTCCCGTGTGCCGGGAGATCGCTTCGCTGAGATAGGTGCGGTTGGTCGACAGCATGGCCGCGACGGCCTCGCGCGAGAGGTCGTGCCGTCTGTAAATCTCCTGCGCGGACATCAGCTCCTGGAGGCGCGCGAAGAGCTCGTAGAGTTTGTCGTTCTGCCTGATCTCCGTGCGGTAATCGGTTTCGGGCGCCGGTCGGTTCGGGCAGCGCTGCAACTGCGCGCGATACCATTTCTCCCGCTCCATCGCCTCGTGGCGCAGCTTGAGGATCTGCCGATACCCCCGCTCCCTGCGGTAGTAGAGCACGGATGCGCCCACGGCCAGTATCGCCGCGATGACGAGCAGCAGCACGACCACCTGCAGCCGCTTCTGCCAGGCGAGGTCCTGCAACCGCAGTTCGTCGGCGTGACGTTCTTTTTCGAAGCCGACCTTCAGATCGCTGATCGCCTGCTCCTGTCGGGCG
>USBO01000066.1 GCA_900552955.1 uncultured Alistipes sp. | reverse complement strand
CGTCTTGTCGTAGATCTTGTCGCGCGGAGCGATCACCACCGCGGGCATGTCGTCGTCGATCAGCGCGATCGTGCCGTGCTTCATCTCGGCGGCGGGACATCCCTCCGCATGGATATACGAAATCTCCTTGAGTTTCAACGCCCCTTCGAGCGCCGCAGGATAGTTGTAGCCGCGCCCCAGATAGAGGAAGTTCTTGGCATAGGTGAAGATCTTCGACAGATCCCTGACCTGCGCATCGAGCCCGAGCACCTCCTGCAACAACTCCGGCAGACGGTGCAGGTCGCGCGTCACCTGCCCGAACGTCTCATCGGCGACCGTGCCCTTCATGCGGCCCAGCATGAGCGCCATCATCGCCAGCACGGTGACCTGCCCCGTGAAAGCTTTGGTCGAAGCCACACCGATCTCGGGCCCGACATGGATGTAGCAGCCCGAATCGGTGGCGCGCGGAATCGACGAACCGATGACGTTGCAGATGCCGAAGACGAAAGCCCCCTGCTCCTTGGCCAGCTCCAGCGCGGCGAGCGTGTCGGCCGTCTCGCCCGACTGCGACATGGCGATCAGCACGTCCTTGTCGCTGACCACGGGATTGCGGTAGCGGAATTCGCTGGCATACTCCACCTCGACCGGTATGCGGCACATGTCCTCGAAGAGATGCTTGCCGATCAGCGCGGCATGCCACGACGTGCCGCACGCCACGATCAGGATGCGGTGCGCGTTCAGGAACCGCTCCTTGTTGTCGAGCACGCCCGACAGCACGACCTGCTTGCCGTCGGCGCTCACGCGGCCGCGGATGCAGTCGCGCAGCGTGCGGGACTGCTCGAAGATCTCCTTGAGCATGAAGTGCGGGTAGCCGCCCTTCTCCAGCTCCGAGATGCTCATCTTGAGCTTCTGGATGTTGACCTTCGACTCCTTGTTGTCCATGTTGAAGATGTGGAGCGACTCGCCGCGGTTGATGACGGCGATCTCGTCGTCGTTGAGATAGACCACGCGATTCGTATACTCGACGATGGGCGTTGCGTCCGAGGCGATGAAGTACTCGCCGTCGCCCACGCCGATCACCAGCGGGCTGCTCTTGCGCGCCACGACGATCTGGTTGGGATTGCGGCGGTCGACCACCGCGATGGCATAGGCCCCCACGATCTGATGGCAGGCCTCGCGCACCGCTTCGAAGAGCGAACAGCCCGTGTCGGTGCGGATGTAGTCGATCAGTTGCACCACCACCTCCGTGTCGGTCTCGCTTCGGAACGCATAGCCGTGCTGCTCGAGCGCCTTCTTGACCACCGTATAGTTCTCGATCGTCCCGTTGTGCACGATGGCCAGATCGCCCGTCTGCGAGGCATGGGGATGCGCGTTGGTGTCGTTGGGCTCGCCGTGCGTCGCCCAGCGCGTGTGGGCGATGCCGATCGTGCCGCTGCGGTCCTTCGACTCGGCGAAATGCTCCAGCGCGGCGACCTTGCCCTTCGACTTGTAGATGTTGAGCGTCCCCCCGTCCGACACCATGGCCACGCCCGACGAGTCGTAACCGCGATACTCCAGCCGATGGAGTCCCTTGACAAGTATGGGATAAGCCTCCTTATTCCCGATATATCCGACGATACCACACATAGAATTTCCGTATTAAGTAAAACCTTGCCGCTCGCATCTCCGCACGGGGAGGAGCTCGGCAAAGATAGAAAAAGGTGTTCGATATTTTACGCCCGACCGGATTTTTTTCGTTACTTTTGTCTTCAGATTCGATTCATAAAACAATTACGACAATGAAGAAAGAGTGGAACGACGTCCGTGAATTTCACGAAAAATTCGGTCATCCCGTCGCCCCGTGTCCGCGCATGATCGAGCGCGGACGGGCCCTGAGCCGCGGAAAGTGGATGAACGAGGAGGTCGCCGAATTCCTCGTGGCACAGGATATCTACGAGCAGGCCGACGCCATGATCGACCTGATCTACTTCGCGCTGGGCACGTTGGTGGAGATGGGCCTCGAGGCCGACGAACTGTTCGACATCGTGCAGAAGGCCAACATGGCCAAACTGTGGCCCGACGGCAAACCGCACTACAACCCCAAAGACGGCAAGGTCATCAAGCCCGCAGGCTGGGAAGACCCCGCACCCAAGATCAAGGCCTGCATCGACGCCGTGATCGCCCGCAAGGCCGGACGATAACGAACCCGAAGAGCGACTGGCCCTGCCGCTCCGATAGCGAGATGACGCCACCCGTTACGAGCCTCGGAAGCCGGTCCGCACCGCTTCGGGCGGCCATACCACAATGGGACATCTTCTAAGAGCAGAGAGCCGAACGGGCTCTTTGCTCTTAGATCATTACGAAAAGCCATGAGAATTTTTCCGACACTCATGATTGCATGCATCTCGATCGGTTGCAATCCCTCCTCGTCTCCGACGCTGACCTCTTTATTCACCGAAGTGCAATCACCGGACAGCGCACGCTTGCCGATCGAACCGGACGATATTTTGCAGCCTGTGCTATTGGCCAGCCGAGACAGTTTGCTGGTATGTACGAATCATCTTACCAAAAAAGCTCTTCGGGTCTACAATCTGAATAACGGCGACCATCGTGATCTCGTTCATATCGGCAAAGCCGAAAACGAGCTGTTGACGGCTTCCGCAATCTGGTTTTCCGATGATGCTCTGAATGTCTACGGGGTCAATACGGGAAAAATCCTGCAAATTCCCGCTGAGCAATTGTTCCGTCCTCAGCCGGCAATGCACGCGATCCCTTTTCCGAAAGGTCTCTTCAATCTAAGTGCATCGCCCACGAACGATCGCTATGCGGCACCGAACAGCTTGACACAGGATCCCGATGCGAAACAATTCACGCTGCTCGACGAGCGCGGACAAGCGATAACCTATTTCGGCAACTATCCTCATACGGACTCACGGATACATCCTCGGGAATCGGCGCTGATTTATCAGGGGAAACTTGCGGTGAGTCCGTCAGCCACGAAGGTGATCTATGCCTCCCAATTCGGTTCCGTTTTCAGGTTTTTCGACATTTCGCAATCCGGCGATATCCGCCTCGACCGGGAATATCGGTTCTGCGAACCGAGCTATATCTCCGACTCCGACCCCTCGAAACAGCGCTATTCAGTCCGATGGACAGAGGATTGCCGGGCCGGAGCGCTCGCCATTGCACCCACAGAGAGCGGTTGCTTCATTCTCTGCGAAGAGAATAAACCCGTATCCGATAAGAACTGGCGCATTCCGACGGTTTACGAATTCGATTGGAACGGAAATGCGTTAAGGAGACTCTGCCTCGGCCGCAATGTTCAGACCATTGCGTACAACAAGGAGCGCAGACAACTGATCGCCCTGACAGTCAATGACCGCAATGAATATTCGTTCGTCGCTTACCGGCTCTGAGTTGTGAAGTAGCATAAAGCCGGACTTCCCTTCTGCGCCATCGGCGGTCAGCCCTTTTCCTGATAGGCGGCGCCTCGGCAAAATCGCAAACAAGTTTGCTTTTGCCCTCGGCTTGCACGACTTTGCGGGGAAAAGCCCCGCGCAGATAGGCGGCGCCTCGGCAAAATCGCAAACAAGTTTGCTTTTGCCCTCGGCTTGCACTATCTTTGTCCTATGGAGATCAAACGCGCCGCTTTCAAATGCAGTTCGCAGCGACTGTCGCAGATTCCGCGCGACACGCTGCCCGACATCGCCTTCATAGGCCGCAGCAACGTCGGCAAATCGTCACTCATCAACATGCTCACGGGCCACGGCTCGCTGGCCAAAGTTTCGGGCACACCGGGCAAAACGCGCCTTATCAACCACTTCCTGATCGATGACCGCTGGTATCTGGTCGACCTGCCGGGCTACGGCTACGCCCGCGTCTCGAAGAGCGAGCGGGGCGAGTTCTCGAAGCTCATCACCGACTACGTCTTCCGCGCGGAGAAGCTGCACTTCCTCTTCGTGCTGGTCGACTCGCGGCTCGAACCGCAGGCGATCGATCTGCGGTTCATCCGCCTGCTGGGCGAGCACGGCATCCCCTTCGGCATCGTCTTCACCAAGACGGACAAGCTGTCGCGCAACCAGCTCGAAAGCAACGTCGTGCGTTACAGGAAACAGTTGCTGGAGGAGTGGGAGGAGCTGCCGCCGCTCTTCTTCGCCTCGAGCGCCAAGCGCACGGGCCGCGACGAGATTCTCGCCTACATCGACGATTGTCTGAAGGATTCGTAAAAAAAAGCGGGAATCGTTTGCCGCCTTTTTTTAGTATGCTTATATTTGCATCGACTAATCCCTACAAACTATTATGGCGATACATAAAATCAAATTCTTTGCCGGCCGCGGTTCCCGCTACTTGGCAGAGAAGATCGTGGCCAGCTACGGCACGAAACTCGGAGAGTCCGAGGTGTTGAATTTCAGCGACGGCGAATTTCAGCCCTGTTTCCTGGAGTCGATCCGCGGATGCACGGTTTTCGTCATCCAGTCGACGTTCCCGCCGACGGACAATCTGATGGAGCTGCTGATGATGATCGATGCGGCCAAACGCGCCTCGGCGCATCAGGTGATCGCCGTGATGCCCTACTTCGGCTGGGCGCGGCAGGACCGCAAGGATCGCCCCCGCGTGCCGATCGGGGCCAAGCTGGTGGCCAACCTGCTCGTCGCTGCCGGCGTCGACCGCATCATGACGATGGACCTGCACGCCGACCAGATTCAGGGATTCTTCGACGTTCCCGTCGACGCGCTCTATGCCAGCGGCATCTTCGTGCCCTACATCCAGAGCCTCGGCATCGAGGATCTGTCGATCGCCGCGCCCGACATGGGCGGCGCCAAGCGGGCCAACACCTACGCCAAATATCTCCACACGCCGATCATCATCTCGCATAAGGAGCGCGCCAAGGCCAACGTCGTGGGTAAGATGACGGCCATCGGCGACGTCGAGGGCCGCAACATCATCATCGTCGACGACATGATCGACACGGCCGGCACGATCTGCATGGCCGCCGACATGCTCATGAAGAAGGGCGCCAAGAGCGTCCGCGCCGCCATCACCCACCCCGTGCTGTCGGGCAGCGCCTACGACAAGATCAACGCCAGCGCCCTGCAGGAGGTGATCGTCACCGACACCATCCCGCTGCGCGAGGGCGAAGACCTCCGCAAGTTCACCGTGCTGTCCGTGGCCGACATCTTCGCCGATGTCGTGGAACGCGTACACAATTATAAGGAGATCTCGTCGATCTTCTTCAAATAATCCCGCCCTCGGGCAATCGTGCAGGAGAAATCCCGTCTCGGACGGAATTTCTCCTTTTTGCTTTTGCACTCAGCTTATTCGTTCTTTGGCTGCGCCGTAGATACTCCGCCTCGGCAAAATGCAAGCAGGCTTGCTTTTGTCCTCGCTTATTCGTATCTTTGACTTCGTCGAAGATACTGCGCCTCGGAAAAAATGCAAGCGAGCTTGCTTTTTTCTCTCGGCTTATTCGTATCTTTGACTTCGAAACCAATCCAAAACCAAATGAAATGAGACGATTTCTCACCACCCTCTTCGCAGCAGCCGTGCTTGCAAGCCCTGCCGTTGCACAATCGCAGCCATCGGTCGACGTGCCCGACCTCTCGGCCTACATCCTCACCCCCGAGCCGGCGCACACACCCCGGATAACCGGAGCACGGGTCTTCGGCGCCCGTCCCGACGCCCGATTCCTTTTCAATGTCACAGCGACCGGCGACCGCCCCATGACCTTCGCCGCCGCAGGGCTCCCCAAAGGTCTCCGCATCGACCCCGCCACAGGCCGCATCTCGGGACGGGTCGCCAAAGCCGGAACCTACGACGTGACCCTTACGGCCAAAAACGAGCTCGGCGAAGCGACCCGCAACCTGCGCATCGTCATCGGCGACCGTATCGCGCTCACACCGCCGATGGGTTGGAACTCATGGAACTGCTGGGCGCGCGACGTCACGCAGGAACAGGTGCTCTCGTCCGCACGCGCGATGGTCGCATCGGGCCTTGCCGACCACGGCTGGACCTACATCAACATCGACGACGGCTGGCAGGGCACGCGCGGCGGCAAATACGGCGCCATCCAGCCCAACGCGAAATTCCCCGACATGAAAGCCCTCTCGCGGGAGGTGCACGACCTCGGGCTCAAACTCGGCATTTACTCGACCCCGTGGGTCGGAACCTATGCCGCCCACATCGGCTCCTACTCCGATAATCCCGACGGCGAGAACCAATGGATCAAGGAGGGGCTGTGCAACGAGAACTACCGCTATCAGAAACCCAACACCACCTACGCCGAGTACCTCCAGTACCGCAAGGAGGTGCGCTACCACCACCGCCACTCCTTCGTCGAGGCCGACGCCAAGCAATGGGCCGACTGGGAGGTCGATTATCTCAAATACGACTGGACCCCCAACGACCTCTACCACGTCAAGGAGATGCACGACGCTCTGCGGGCCACCGACCGCGACATCGTATACAGCCTCTCCAACAAGGCTCCCTTTGCCGATGCTCCTCTTTGGGTCGAGCACTCCGACTGCTGGCGAACGACGGGCGACATCCGCGACACGTGGAAGAGCATCTCCTCCATCGGCTTCGACCAGCAGCGCTGGGCGCCCTTCGCCGGCCCCGGACATTGGCCCGACGCCGATATGCTCGTGGTAGGGCTCGTCGGATGGGGCCCCAAGCTCCACTACACCAAGCTCACGCCCGACGAGCAGTATACGCACATGTCGCTCTGGGCGATGCTCGCATCGCCGCTGCTCATCGGGTGCGACCTGGCGCGGATCGACCCGTTCACCAAATCGCTCCTCACCAACGACGAGGTGATCGACGTCAATCAGGATCCGCTCGGCGTGCATGCCGTCTCCATCTCCGAGGACGACGAGCACGCGATCTACGTCAAACATCTCGAAGACGGAGCGATGGCGGTCGCGCTCTTCAACAAAACGCTCCGGCCGGCGACCCTCCGCTTCAACCTCAAGCAGATCGGGCTCAGAGGCATGCAGACCGTACGCGATCTGTGGCGGCAGAAAGACATCGACGAAACCGGCGACAGCTTCGAGGCCGGCGTGAACCCGCACGGTGTCGTATTTCTCAAGCTCTATCCCGGAAACCCGAAACGCAATCCGGTGAAATAAGTACGCCCCGCACAGGGATGGACAAATACGGGAGCCGACGTCGATCGTCGGCTCCCGTAATTTTCACCCGCTGTCGGGTCAGACAGATTCCGCAGCCCGCGTCACTTCCGCCGCGAACCTTTTTTCGCGGCACGGGCCTGCATCTCCTGCTGGCGCATCAGCTCCTCGTAGCGCAACTGGAACTTCGATTTCTTGCGGTTCTTCGCCTTGTTGGCGTTGGCCTCCATCACAGCGTGGATCTTCGCGTCGTCCACCGTGCGGCGGATCAGGAAGGTCTGGGCAATGGTCAGCAGGTTGAACAGCAGGTAGTAGTAGCACAGGCCGCTCGAATAGTCGTTGAACCAGCAGAGCATGAAGATCGGCATCATGTAGACCATCATGAACTTCATACCGGCCATCTGCGGCTGCGCTGAGGCCGTCTGCTGGTAGCTCATATAGGAGAACCCGAAGGTCGAGAGCGCCATGAGCAGCGCGAAGAGGCTCACATGATCGCCGTAGAAGGGGATCGTGAAGGGCAGGTTCAGAATGCTGTCGTACGACGACAGGTCGTGCGCCCACCAGAGCGACTGCCCGCGCAGCTCGATCGACGAGGGGAAGAAGCGGAACATGGCGATCAGAATCGGGAACTGGATCAGCATCGGGATGCAGCCGCCCAGCGGATTGATGCCCGCCTTCTTGTAGAGGGCCATCGTCTCCTGCTGTTTCTTCATGGCATCCTCCTGACGGGGATATTTGGCGTTCAGCGCATCGATCTCGGGTTTGATGATCCGCATCTTGGCCTGCGAAATGTAGCTTTTGTAGGTCAGCGGCGAGACGATGAGCTTGATGAGGATCGCCAGAATGAGGATGATCCAGCCGAAACTGGGGATATACTGCCGCAGAAAGTCGAAGACGGGAATCACCAGCCAGCGGCTCACCCACCCGATGATGCCCCAGCCCATCGGGATCAGGCGGTCGAGCAGCAGCGGCTCTCCCTGCGCGTCGTCGATCTTTTTGAGCACGGCGTACTTGTTGGGCCCGAAGTAGAACGAGAAGTCGTAGCGTTCGGTCTGCGCCGTGTAGGGCACGGCCATCGTCGCCGAGAAGGCCTTCATCAGCCCCGAATCGGGCGCGGCGGTGTCATACGCCACGTCGGCATAGAGGAAGTCGTCGGCAGCGATCAGCACCGACGAGAAGAACTGCTGCTTGAAGGCGATCCACTCCACCGACGACGAAATCTTCTCCTCCTTCGCTCCTTCGCTCATCGACAGATCGTCGATCGACCCCTCGCCCGGGATGCGGTAGGCCACCGTCGTGTAGGTGTTCTCGTTCTTGAAGCCCCGTTCGTTCTGGTAGGAAGTGTTGCTCCACGCGATGCCGATGCTGCTCTGGTTGGCCATGTAGGGAGTCATGCCCACCAGCCGCACCGTGTAGTCCACCAGATAGTCGCGCGAGGGTTTCGCCTCATTATAAAGCGTATATTCGTACACCAGCCACGCGTCGGCAGCCACCGGCAGACGCATCCGCACGATCTGCGCCGTGTCGGTGCGCACGACCGGATCGGCCGCGAACGTGTACTCCGACGTATTGACCTTCACGTTGTTCAGACCGTTCCTGATGAAGAACGACAGGTCGAACTTCGAGCTCTCGGGGACGAACAGCTCGATCGGCTCGTTGCGCTCGCCCTGACGGCCGTAGCGCGTATAGTCCTTGAGCGTCACGGAGCGCACGATACCGCCGCGGGTCGAAAAGCGGATCGCCATCACGTCATTCTCGACGGCGATCTCCTCCGGTGCGGCATGCTTGGCCGCAGCCAGGACATCGCCCAGCACGGCCGCCTCGCGCGCCAGCCGGACGGAATCGGGCGCCGCCTCTCCGACCGACGCCGGGACCGAAGCGCTCCCCGAAGCCGGCGCCTCGGCAGCGACGGGCTGCTTCAGCTCGGGATGGGCCGCCTCGTAGGCTGCCAGTTCTTCCTGGTATTTCTGCTGCTGACGCGAACTGTAGATCGTGAATCCGAAAAACAGAACGCCGATGAGGACGATGCCTATGATTGATCTCTTATCCATTCGAATCTCTCGGTGCGAGGCGATTAGTTACCACTGTTTTTCAATGCCGCGGCCACGAAAGCCACGAACAGAGGGTGCGGACGCTGCACCGTGCTCTTGTATTCGGGATGGTACTG
>USBO01000065.1 GCA_900552955.1 uncultured Alistipes sp. | reverse complement strand
AGTTCGACGAATTGCTGGGCATACAGCTCAACATCCTCTCCGAGCGGCACAGCCGGACAGCCCGCAACGACGGCTTTCTGTTTCCCGCGGTGGGGCGGTTTTTCAATACGTTTTACCACGAGAAGCTGCCTTTCCCGCTGACGGGCGCCCAGAAACGCGTCGTGCGCGAGATCCGGCAGGACACCGTGAGCGGGCATCAGATGAACCGGCTGCTGCAGGGCGATGTGGGCAGCGGAAAGACGCTCGTCGCCCTGCTGGCCATGCTGCTGGCCTGCGACAACGGTTTTCAGGCCTGCATGATGGTGCCGACCGAGATTCTCGCCGGGCAGCACTTCGCTTCGGTTACGCGGATGGTCGAAGGAACGGGCGTGCGCGTGGCGCTGCTCACCGGATCGACGAAAAAGAAAGAACGCACGGCCATCGCCGAGGGGCTGCTGTCGGGCGAAATCCACATCCTCATCGGTACGCATGCGCTCATCGAGGACAGCGTCCGGTTCCGCAATCTGGGTTTCGTCGTCATCGACGAGCAGCATCGCTTCGGCGTCGTGCAGCGGGCCCGGCTCTGGGCGAAGAACGAACATCCGCCCCACGTGCTCGTCATGACGGCCACGCCCATTCCCCGGACGCTGGCCATGACGCTCTACGGCGATCTGGACGTCTCGGTGATCGACGAGCTGCCGCCCGGGCGTCGTCCCGTGCGCACGGTGCACTACACCGATGCGGCGCGGCTGCGGGTGTGGGGCTTCCTGCGGCAGGAGATCGCCAGGGGGCGGCAGGCCTATGTGGTCTATCCGCTGATCGAGGAGTCGGAATCGATGGATTACAAGGATTTGCAGGACGGCTACGAGGCCATCTCGCGTGACTTTCCGCTTCCGCACTATGTCACCGAGGTGGTGCACGGCCGCATGAAGCCCGAGGACAAGGAGGCTGCGATGCGCCGCTTCAAGTCGGGCGAGGCGCAGATACTGGTCTCGACGACGGTCATCGAGGTCGGCGTCGACGTGCCCAACGCCACGGTGATGGTCATCGAGTCGGCCGAGCGCTTCGGTCTGTCCCAGTTGCATCAGTTGCGCGGACGCGTGGGGCGCGGGGCCGAACAGTCGTACTGCATCCTCATGTCGGGTGAGCGGCTCTCGAAGGAGGCGCGGGCGCGGCTCGACGCGATGTGCCAGACCAACGACGGCTTCCGGCTGGCGGAGCTCGACCTCAAACTGCGCGGCGCGGGCGACATCGCCGGCACGCAGCAGAGCGGTATGGCCTTTGATTTGAAGATAGCCAATCCGACGCTCGACGTGCAGATTCTGCAGCTCACGCGCGAGGCGGCCGGTGCGGTGCTCGCCGCCGATGCGGAGCTCGCGGCGCCCGAACACGCCGGACTGCGCGAACTCAAGCGACGTTACTCGGGGGAGAAGCCGTTCGATTTTTCGATGATCTCCTGATTCCGCGAAAATAAAAACGATGCGAAAAGCGTTCGAAAGACAGATGACAAAGCATGCGATGAAACGATTCCTGATCCTTTTCCTGCTGACGGCGGCCGCTGCGCCCGTCGCGGCCCAGATCTATGTGCCCGGCGAAGAGCTCTTCTACCGCGTGAGCTACCGTGCTAAACTGGTGCCCAACACCGAGGTGGCCACCGTCGTGGTGCGCACCGCGCAGACGGAGCTCGACGGCCGTCCGGTCTACAACGTCTTCGGACACGGCAAGACGATGGCCTCGTTCCGGTGGTTTTTCTCGCTCGATGACCGCTACAACATCTGGGTCGACACCGCGACGCTGCGCACGGTGCGTTTCACGAGCGACATCCATGAAGGAAGCTACACGTTCCGCAGCCGCTTCGACTACGACTGGCCGCAGCGCAAGGTGGCTACGCGCTGGCAGAAACGCGACCTGCCCGAAAACCGGAAGGAGATGGCGCTCACCGACGTGAGCATGGATGCCGTGTCGCTCTTCTTCAACATGCGCAGCGCCGACGCCGCGTCGTTCCGCGTGGGCGAGCAGCGCGAGCTCCAGATGGTGCTTGAGGATACGATCCGCCACCTGCGCTACCGCTTCGAGGGGCGCGAGGTGAAGAAGATCCGCGACGTGGGGAAGTTCCGCACGCTGAAATTCGCCTGCCAGATCGGCACCTCCGAGAGCTTCTCGTTCACCGACGGCTCGGAGTTCTTCATCTGGCTGTCGGACGACCAGAACAAAATCCCGCTCTACCTCGAATCGCCCATCCGCGTGGGAAGCGTCAATGCCTACATCTCGGGATTCAAGGGGCTCAAGTACCCGCTGACGAGCCGGATACGCTGACGGCCGCGATCGCTGCGGCCCGATTTCTCGGTTTGCGAAAAAAATTCTATCTTTGAGACCAAAACCGCATCGTTATGGAAGAGAATAAAGATTATCACTACGAGGACGACGATCGGTCGGCGGCTCCCGCGAGCGCAAAGTCGATCCGCGGCTATCAGACGATCATCATCATTCTGGCCGTCATTCTGGCCGCGCTGTCGATCCTCTACTTCAACATCCACCGTCAGCAGCAGCAAGAGTACGATCTGCTGTTGGTCGACCGCGACTCGATCAAGAGCAACCTCACGCATCTGATGGACGATTTCGACAACCTCCAGATCTCGAACGACAGCATCTCGCAGAGCCTCGGCCTCGAACGCAGCCGCGCCGATTCGCTCATGGAGCGGCTCACCAAAGAGCGTTCGTGGAGCTATGCCAAGATCAAGAAATACGAGAAGGAGATCGGCACCATGCGCACTATCATGCGCGGCTATCTGCGTCAGATCGACTCGCTCAACACGCTCAACAAGAATCTGATCCGCGAGAACGTCTCATACCGCAAGGAGATCTCGTCGGCCAACCTGCGCGCCGAGGTGGCCGAGGAGAAGGCTTCGGAGCTGAGCACCAAAGTGCGCCAGGGAGCGGTGATCCGCGCGCGCGGCATCCGGCTCGTGCCGCTCAACGGGCGCGACAAGGAGGTTTCGCGCGTGAAGAACGCCACGCGTCTGCGCGTCGACTTCACGCTGGCGGGCAACGACCTGGCCGAGCCGGGCGAGCGGACGGTCTACGTGCGCATCACCTCGCCCGACGGCTACGTGCAGTCCAATGCCTCGGCGGCGACCTTCGAATTCGAGGGTGAACGGCTGACCTACACCGCCTCGCGCGACGTCGATTACCAGAACGAGGACCTGAGCGTGGGCATCTACTATAACGACGGCGCCGGATTCACGGCCGGAACCTACCGCGTCGAAATCTATGCCGACGGCCGGCTGGCCGGTCAGAGCGACGTCGTGCTGCGATAGCGGCGCGGCACGGCACGCAAAAGGAGTCCTGTTTCGAAGGACTCCTTTTGCGTTATTTGCCCGCCTGCCGTATGGTGATGTCGGCAGCGCCGACTTGCGGGTTCTCTGTCCAAAGGCGGAATCGCATGATTCTGGGGAGAAAGAACCTGTTTTCCGTTGCGGTTATCCGAACGGTTTGCAGGTAGCGCGGTCGATCTTTGTGTTCGACGCCCCATGAATCGACGATGTAGTCGTAGATCTCGGCCTCTTGGAGCGGCTCCATAAGCGTAAGGGAAAATGCGTCGGGAAGGTTCTGGCCGAAGTGGTCGGTATCGATCGATGTCTGTCTGTATATTCCCGATGAAACGATTTGCAGATCGACGGTACACTGCTGCGCGGGCAATTCGAGTGTATAATCGTGCGCTTCGACGAGATTTCCGCCGTCGAGAATGCAGGCGTCGCGAAAAGCCCAGTCGCCTCCATCCATTTCCTCTTTGCAACTCCAGCCGAGCATCGCGGTCGAGGCGATGAGGAGTGTTATGTATTTTTTCATTGATTTCATTTTTGTGAAGTTAAAAATCCGTTATCAGCAAATCTTTTCGATCGGAAGAATAGTTGCATATCTCGTTATTATCATTTTTGAACGAGATTCTGGTATCCAAGAACCAACCGTTATACAATCCGTACTGTCCCTAATTCATGTGGAAGAAGACATTCTGCGTGTGATAGACCCTTTCGGAATCGAGTTCGACATACCATGGTCTCGGCAGTCCGTTGTTCAGCGCATATAACTTGTATTCCGTGTAGGCGGTTATCGAGTTGCTACCATCGATTACCCAAGCATGACCTTTATTACGCGCTTTATCTTCACCGCGCGTATAGACAGGAAGATTGCTGTTCAGCATCGTATAGACAGTCGAGGCGTCATGGCCCCTTTTCGAACAACTGTATCCGTAACTTTCGAGTACTCGTTTGGCGTGGTCGATATTGCTCGAGCCGTCGTCGTTGACGCGCAGTTCTCCATGAAGTCGTGTTAGAAAAGAGGCGAGAGTCGTATTGCTCGTTTCGTCGGGCATGTTCGACCAGTCGAACGATCCCGGATGTCGGTAGTAGCGCATCAATTGGCCGACGGCAACAGTTACACAGCCCAGTGGTTGGTTCTTATTTTCAAATAGGGCATTATATCCATTCTTTTGTCCCCATTTCGTCGTGAGGAACGGGCCTTTTTTCGAAGAGGAGCTATTGTATTTCGTCGTGAAGACGGCCGTGTTCAGATAGTTGTATTCGGTGTCGACCCATGCGTCGTCGCCCTCGGCGGTTTCGCAGAAACGGCGGTAGAGATCCTCCGGCATGTCGTCCGGTTTGGGAGTCAGACGGTGTACGTCGGCCCCTTCGTCATACCATTTCTGGTACCACTCGTTCTGGATGTCGTAGAGCTCGTCGTCGTTCATGCGCGTCCGTTCGGGCCCTATGCGCTCTTCGTAGGGGCGCCATGCCGGGCGGCAGTCGAAAACGACGAGAGAGTCGCGTGCGGCCTCGACCGTTTCGATCAACTCCTGAAGGATGACGTCCAATCCGCTGGGTTCGCGGTCGAGCGCGAAGGTGCCGCGGTCGATCTGCGCCAGTACCGGATAGCAGCATTTGGTGGCGGAGACCAGCAGGTAGCCTTCCTGCATATTGACCGCATAGAGGGCCGGACGTCCCGCCGCATCGCGGATCGTCAGGACGTTGCGGACGGCGGGTGCAGCGTCGGTGCGGGTCGCTGCATCGGCGTTGCAGTAACGGATCGCCACTTTGGCCGCATCGTCAGCCGACAATTCGGTGCGCTCGACGGCGGTTTGCACCTCTGCGGCGGTCGGCGCCAGCGGAACGGGCTCGGTGAATTCCGGTTTCCGACAGGTGCAAAACAAGAGCGGAACGATCGTCAGAAAGGCACCGAAACATGCTTTCGATGGTTTCATACACGTAATTTATTAATCGGATCGAAGGATAGTAGGCGAATATAGTAAAGAATCGATTAATAACCAAGCGGATTCGTAAAAAAAATATTTGATCGAGCGGAGTTACGAAGCACTCGGGTCGTTGTCTCTGCCGCCGGTTCGAGGGCGGGCGTTCGTGCCGCAAAATTCGGGGTGCGGATTGTGTCGGGCGATTTTTTTATGTTTCGACGGATCGAACATTTGCAGGGAATCGAAAAAAGTTTATAACTTTGCAACTGCATACGATATATATACGCCGTAAGCATGCTTGCGTCCGTTCCGGCACACCATGTGTATGTTTGAGTGCTGCCGATCGGATTCGAATCAACATTATGCACGTGCTTCTGCCCGCCGAGTGAGCCCTGAAGGAGAAAGCCATGAGAGTTGTATATAGTTTGATAGGGATATTATCGATTGCAATGCAAACGGTCGCCGCGCAGCAGATGCGTTGCGACACGCTTCGTGCATCCGTATATTTCCCCCGCGGATTTTCGTCCGTCGCCTCCGCCTCGAACCTCGGGGAGCTCGACCGGTTTGCGGATCGGCTGCGGACGATTTGCGCCGCGGACGACGCCCGTGTCTCCCGGATCACGGTCGACGGATGGGCCTCGCCCGACGGCGTGTCCGTGGAAAACGGCCGTCTTTCCGAAAACCGTGCCCGCAACACGGCCCGTTACCTCGCCGACCGCGCAGCGCTCGGCTCCTCCCTGCTCTGCATCTCGGGTCACGGGATAGACTGGGAACGGCTGGAGGCCTCGGCCTCCCTGGAGACCGATCTGCCGCACCGTGAGGCGGTGCTCGACGTTCTGCGGAACACCCCTGTCTGGATTTTCCGCGAAGGCCGGGTCATCGACGGCCGCATGCGGCAGTTGGGGATGCTGTACGGCGGTGTCCCTTACAATTATCTTTACGAGCACCTCTTTCCCGCTCTGCGCCGCGCCGACGTGTGCGCTGTGGTGAGCGTCGGCACACCCCCCCCCGCCTGCGCTGCCGAACAGGTGTCCGGTGCGCAGCGGCCGCAGACGCCCGTTGAGGCTGCCGCTGCCGCGCCTGTGCCTTGCCGGTCGGAGTCTTCGGCGACAGTCCCTGCGGCGGCTTATGCGGAGGTTGCGGAGTGCACGGCGGCGGCGGTTGCCGTCCCGATGCGTGAGCCGCGCGTGGCGTTGCGCACCAATCTGATTTACGATGCATTGCTCGTTCCGAATATCGGCATCGAATACCGGTTCGCCGACCGGTGGTCGGCGGCGGTCGATTACATGCACGCCTGGTGGAGCCGCGACGCGAAACACCGCTACTGGCGCTGCTACGGTGGCGAGGCCACGGTGCGTCGTTATTTCGGCGACCGGCCCTTCGCCGGACATCATGTGGGTCTCTATGCGTCGGCGCTCACCTATGATTTCGAGTTCTCGGGCCGGGGATGGCAATGCGACGGGTTCGGCTTCGGCGGCGGGTTCGAGTACGGATATTCGCTTCCTGTGGGGCGTCGCCTGGCCCTCGACTTTTCGGTCGGGGTCGGATACTTCGGCAGCCGCTACAAGGAGTACACTCCGGTGGATGAGTGCTATGTCTGGCTCTCCACCCGCCGGCAGCATTGGTTCGGGCCTACGAGGGCGGGAATCTCTTTGGTGTGGATTTTGGGCGGTGAATTCCGCCGCGGGAAAGGAGGTGCGCGATGAATGCGATGCGCAGTCTGCTGTGCCGTGCCGCGATGGCCTCGCTCCTTGTGGTCGCTGCGGTCTGCTGCCGGCATAAGGAGTTGTGTTACGACCACAGCTACCTGGTAGAGATAGAGGTGAATTTCGACTGGTCGAAGTGCCCCGATGCAACGCCCCGTACGATGGTGCTGCAATTGTTCGCACCCGACGGCCGGCACTACAACCGTTATGAGTTCGGGTCTCCGCAGGGAGGTGTCATCCGCGTCCACGCCGGTACGTACAAAATGCTGTTCCACAACGGCGACATGGACAATGTGGTCGAGCGCGGCTCGACCTACGACGCCTATGAGGTGACGACGATCGACCGTGCGCTGCTGGCCCCCATCGGCCGCGGCACGGAAGCTCCGCGGCCCAGCGGTGCGCAGGGGCAGCCGGTACGCTATGCCCCCGAGATGATCTGGGCGGGCCGCTGCGGCTTGACGGAGGTGCGTTCGGGCCAGCAGAGACAGTCGGTGACGCTCGTTCCCGAAGAGGCCACGGTGGTCTACACGGTGGAGATACTCAACGTCGAGAATCTCGGGGCCACGGCCGGTATCGGCGGCGCCTTCACGGGTTTGGCCGAGAGTTACAGCCCCGCACGCGGTGCGGGCGCGGGTTCGTCGGTCACGGTTCCGCTCGATCTGAAGCGGGTCGACGAACGGACGCTCACGACACGGTTCGTAGCGTTCGGGCACTGTCCCGTCGGGCCGGAGCAGCACACTTTCTCCGTCTATACGACCAGCAAGTGGTTCTACCATTTCGACGTGACGGAGCAACTTCACGGAGCATCCGATCCGCGCAACGTCCGCGTCGTGATCGACGGTCTGAAATTGCCTGATGAACCGTCGGGCGGCATGGACACCTCGGTCTCGGATTGGAACGACAACGTGATCGAAACGGATGTCAACATGCACTGATGCGGCGGGAGACCCTCACGAGAGAACAGTTGGAAACAAAAATAAACAATAAGAAAATTACTGAATCATGAATGCGAAAATCAAGTTTTTAGGACTGGCAGGCATGGTGTCGTTCCTGCTCGTTTCCTGTTCGAAGGACGAAGTGCAGTCGAGTCGTCAGGGCGAAGCGATCACCTTCAACACGAATGTCACGCGTGCTACCGAGACGTCGACCCAGACGCTGACCAAGATCAAGGTCTATGCCGATGCCGAGGGGTACAAAAACATGTTCATCAAGGGCGATGTGGCCGAGAAGAAGGGGAGCGACAACATCTTCCGTTTCTCTACCAACTATTACTGGCCGAATGACGTGGACGTCATCAAGTTCTGGGCATACGGTCCGGCCGATATCAAGAATGTCGTCCCGAACATCACCGGTGACGGACAGTCGTTCGAAACCTACACGCCGGTCTCGGGCGTCAACAACCCGGGTGCGAAGCATGAAGATCTCGTCGTGGCCTACACGAAGGCCGACCGGCATTCGGGAACCGGTTCGAACATCAAACTGGTATTCAACCACGCCTTCACGCAGGTCATCGTCAAGGCCAAGAAGGGCCTCAACGACGATTCAAAGACGATCAAGATCAAAGGCGCGTGGATCGTCAACGTGAAACCCTCTGGCGATCTGGCTTTCAGCGAGGATGCGGGCGAGGCGAAAAACTATATGTCGTGGGTCGCCAAAGGCGAGAAGACCTGTTACGGTCTGACGCTCAATGAACCGCTCACGCTTTCGCACGAACCCGGCACGGTGATCGGCGGCTCGGACAACTCCAGCCTCATGCTCATCCCGCAGCAGTTGGATGCGTGGGATCTGAAGAACGATTCCGAGAACACGCAGAAGGGCGCTTACATCCTGCTGCTGTGCCGCATCGAGATTCGTCACGACGGAGCCGAGCATCCCGGCAGTGCCGAAGGCGGCCCTGTCATCTCGCAAGGCGATTACCACTATCACCAGCTTTTCCCCGACAGCACGGTGTTCGATTCGGATGCTTACGGTTACACCTGCGTGCCCATCAACACCGAATGGCAGCCCGGTAAGAAGTACATCTACAATCTCGAGTTCTGCGGCACCAGCAGCGGTGCGGGTCTCTATCCGCCGACGGTTACGGCTCCTTTCCCCCTCGACAATGTCATCACCGACCGGCCGGATGGCAAGGAAATCGGCGACAAGGTTCTGGACGACCCGATCTCCTTTACCGTGGAAGTAGGTTCGTGGGTGGATGCGAGCAGCGATCTTCCGATGAACTGATCGGTTGAAACCGACCTTCGGCGAATCCGTCGTCCGGCAGCAGGGTCAGCCTGGCATTGCCGGACGATGGGTTTGCCTGTGAGAACGAACGGCCCGACGATTGCCGGAATGTTCTTCGGAGCGGAGCGGCTAAGCCGCGGGTGCTGTTCCGAGGAACCTGCCGAAACCACAATAAACCGTATTTCCGACATGACGATCATGCACAAACG
>USBO01000064.1 GCA_900552955.1 uncultured Alistipes sp. | reverse complement strand
CGATCCGTACCTCCGGCAAGCCCAGCGCCGGCTACGAAGGGGCATCGGGCCTGAACAAAGCCTTCTTCGGAACGAACAACCCTGCGCTGATTATCAACAAGATCAAGCTCGACGGCGCACAGGATCTGCAACTCACCTTCGGCGCACAATACTCGAAAACGATCGACTACAAAGCCGGTCTCTACGACAACGAATTCAAACCCGAGAAATTCCATCTCTCGCTCAGCGCCGACGGCACCGAGTGGAAGACGGTCGCTTACACCTATGCGCAGGCCGACGAATACTGGGTGTTCGCCACGTCGAAGTTCAAGCTGAAGGACAAAGCAGACTATCTCTACGTGAAGTATGCGGTCGACGAAGTGTCGGTGTTCGCCATCGACGACGTGCGGCTCGTCGCAGGCAGCGGCGGCACGGAGATCGACCTGGGCGGCGGCGATACGCCCGGCCCCGAGCCCGTCGATCCGACGCATCTGGTGCTCGACTTCACGCGTGGCGCCGATATGGCCACGCCTGCGTTCCCCTATCACGACAAGGACGACTCCTCGTCCGCCACGGAGGGCACCTACACCATCGACGGCTACACCTATACCATCAAGGCGAGCTCCGACGGCAAATTCTACTGGTTCTACAATAATTACAACGCAGGGTCCGAATACAAGTCCTTCTACATCGGCAAGGCGGGCGCCTATATCGAACTGCCGGCCGTCGAGGGCAAGGCGCTGACCAAGGTCGTTCTGACGGGAGCCAGCGGCGCATCGAGCACCAGCGAAGCCTCCGTCACGGATACGGCGGGCGCCGACATCGCAGGCGGCCTTTCGCAGGTCGTCGGGCAGGGCACGGCGACCTACGAACTGAGCGGCACGGCGGCCAACACCTCCTACCGCATCACCATCACGAAGAACAACTGCCAGTTCGCCAAGATCGAACTCTTCTACGGCGACGCCGGCCAGACGCCTACGCCCAGCGAACCGACGCTCGCGGTCGACCCGACCTCGCTGTCGTTCGCCGCGAAGGATTCGGCCAAGACGATCGCCTGCACCGCAGCCAATGCCGACGGATACACGGTCGGCGCAGAGTCGTCGGACGCAGCGAACTTCCCCGCGGCCGTATCGGGCACGACCGTCACGGTCACCCCGACCGAGAATACCGGCAGCGCACGCAGCGCCACGATCACCGTCTACCTGACCAACGACGGCGGTGCGACCCGGGTCGCCGCGAAGAGCGTCGCCGTCACGCAGGCCGCTGCGGGAGGTACCGAGCCTTCGGGCAAATCCGTCACCATGACCAACGTCCAGATCATCGAAAACGGTACGACGACGATCCCCGAGAACTCCTACGGTTCGCAGAACGTCTCCGATCCTGCGACCTACTACAAATGGACGATCGACGGTCTGGAGTTCGGCGGCGCGAAAATCTGCAAAGCGCCGGCAGGCAACTACACCGGTCTGATCCAGATGCAGGGCAACGCCAAAGAGGCTGCAAAACAGGGATTCCTCGGCAATGCCACCGCCCTGGGCAAAATCACCAAAGTCGTGATCGTTTCGAACAACACGACCTACGAACCGACCGAACACCTCTACATGGGAACGTCGGCCTATACGCTCAAAGCGAATGAACAAACCCGCACCTCGATAAGCAAAGAGGGCAACTCCTACACGGAAACCTTCGAAATCAGCGGCGACTTCGGGTTCTTCACGCTCGCCAACGACAAAGTCGGAGCTTTCTACGTAGAGTCGATAACCGTATATTACGAATAACCTGTGAGGATCGACGCCCCGGCGGAGTCCGCGCGACTTCGCCGGGGTATCGTCCCGACATGAAAATCCCCATCTCAGATGAATCGGGCAATCATTCGTATGAAACGATTTTCGATCGCATCGCTGCTCGTGCTTCTCTTCGCCGCCTGCGGCGACAGCGGCGACGACGCGGCGACGGCACGCGTGGAGTCGTGCGAGCTCGAAGGGTCGTCGGTCATCAGCGGTCAGATCGCAAGCGGCGACGACACCGCTTCGCTGCGTGTCATCATCGAGGTCTCGGGCAGCGGACGGCTGGGCTACACCGCCACGGTCGACAGCGGCGACTGGCTCTCGCTGAGTGCGCTCGATTTCACGGCCGCGGGACGCCGGCGTCAAGGTTCGGTCGACAGCGGCGAGAACCTGCTGTTCCTCTACTACAAGGCCAACGCCTCGACGCAGAGCCGCATCGCCACCTTCACGATCGCCTTCGACGACGGTTCGGCGCCCTACGAGTTCGACGTGACGCAGCTGGCGCCCAACGCCACCGACAATCCCTACGACACGCCGAAGCAATGGCCCGAACTGCCTGCGGACAAGAAGGATGCGAACTACATCTATGCGACGCACTACGCCAAGATGAATCTGAAGACCGTCCGCAACTACTCGCTCTGCTTCGACAAGCAGCTGCGCGTGGCGCACTGGGTGGCCTACCCGCTGCATGCGGCCTACATCGGATCGGTCGACCGTACCAACGCATGGGCGGCCGACCCGAAGATCCCGCAGCAATATCAGGCCGCCCTCTGGCTGGGGAGCTACAACGGCCCCTACGACCGCGGGCATCAGCTTCCGTCGGCAGACCGCACGAGCGTCGCGGAGATGAACAAGCAGACGTTCTATGCCTCGAACATGACGCCGCAGCGTGCGCAGCTTAACCAGAAGATGTGGGCGGCGCTCGAGTCGAAGGTGCGGAGCTACATCTGCTCCGACACGCTCTATGTGGTCACGGGGTGTTACTTCGAGCCGAACGACTACACCTCCACCTCCGACAAGGCAGGGAACGCATGCCCGATCCCGACGAGTTACTTCAAAGTGCTGCTGCGCACGCGCGACGGAGCCACCGGCAGGCGGATCGCCGACTGCCGCGCTTCGGAGCTCAAAGCCATCGGATTCTGGGTCGAGAACCGCGACGGGCAGCAGCTCGGCAGGCAGCTCTGCCGCAGCGTGGCGGAGATCGAGCAGCGGACGAAGTTCACCTTCTTCCCCGATGCGGACGCCGCGGTCAAAGCGCAGAACAACCCCGAGCAGTGGGGATTTTAAACTTATTCGAACAATGAGAAAGAAACTGATAATCACGGCGGTGCTGGTGTCCGTCATGGCGATGTGCTTCGCACGCAGGCCATACAAGATCATGTTCTACAACATGGAGAACTTCTTCGACACCATCGACGACCCCGAAACCAACGACGAGGAGTTCCTTCCCGACGGCATCAAGCGGTGGAACACGGCCAAATACGAAAAGAAGCTCCACAACATGGAGCGCGTGCTGTTCGACATCGCCGCCATCGACCGCGACTATCCGGCGGTGATCGGCATTTCGGAGATCGAAAACCGTTCGGTGCTCGAGGACATCGCCTCGACACGCAAGCTCCTGCCGGCACGGTATGCCATCTGCCACTACGACTCGCCCGACCTGCGCGGCGTCGACGTGGCGTTCCTCTACCGGCCCGACGTCTTCAAACTCGAAGGCAGCGCCAACGTCCCCGTCCGAATCCCATCGCTGCCCAACTGGCGCACGCGCGGCATCGTGACGATGTGGGGCACCATCGACGAGGAGCCGTTCCTCTTCATGGTCACGCACTGGCCCTCGCGGCTGGGCGGTCAGGCCGCCTCGGCCTTCAAGCGCAACGCCGTGGCCGAGCAGATGCGCGCCATCGCCGACTCGGTGCTCAAGGTCAACCCCGCCACCAAGATCGTGGCGATGGGCGACTTCAACGACGACCCGACCGACGAGAGCGTCGAGGTCTATCTGGGCGCCAAGGCCAAGATCGGCGAGCTGCAACCGGGCGATTTCTACACCCCCTATGCCGACATGCTCAAGGCCGGTCTGGGGACGCTCGCCTACCGCGACGCATGGAACCTATTCGACAACATCGTCGTCACGGAGAACCTCGTCAACGGCACCTGCGGCGGATTGCGGCTCGTCAAAGACCCCTACAAGAAGACCAAATACTACGGCAACATCTTCAAGCCCTCATACCTGATCCAGAAAGAGGGCCAGTACAAGGGTTATCCGCTGCGCACGTTCGTAGGCAACAACTTCCAGGGCGGATTCTCGGATCACCTGCCGGTATTCATCTACATCGCCAAATAAACCGATTCGATTATGAAAATAAAGCATTTACTCACATTGCTTCTGACGATGGCGACGCTCGCGGCCTCCGCGCAAGGCGGCGGCATCAAGGGCAAGGTCGTCTCGCGCGGCGACCGTGCGGCCATCGAGCAGGTGAAGATCACCCTCACCCCGGGCGAGCGCCGGACGACCTCCGACGCCGAAGGCCGGTTCCGCTTCGACGATGTGGCTCCGGGCGACTACACCCTCGCGTTCGAGGCCGACGACTACGAACCGCTCGAAATCAAAGTCCGCGTGGACAAACTCGAGAAGGACGTCCGCTCGGTCGCACTGATTCCCTCCTTCACCGAGGCGCCCGACGACTCGATCTTCACGGAGTTCGACACCGAGACGGCCAACGACACGCAATCGCTGCCCTCGTCGCTCTCGTCATCGAAGGACGTCTTCAACAACATCGCCTCCTACAAATTCGGCGAGATGCGTTTCAACCTCCGCGGCTACGATTCGCAGTACACCAACGTCTACTTCAACGGCATCCGCCTCAACGACGCACTGACGGGCTACACGCCGTGGTCGCTGTGGAGCGGTCTGAACGACGCCACGCGCAATCAGGAGAACACCACGGGCCTGCAAGCCGCCGACTACGGTCTGGGCGGCATCGGCGGCACGACCAACATCAACGCCACGGCGTCGCAGATCCGCAAAGGCTTCCGCGTGAGTCTGGTCAACGGCAACTCGATGTACCGCTTCCGCGCGATGGTCTCCTATGCCTCGGGGCTGCTCGACAACGGCTGGTCGTATGCCTTCTCGGTCTCGACGCGTCAGGGCGGCAACGACTGGGTCAAGGGCATCTACTACAACTGCTTCGGCTACTACGGCTCGGTCGAGAAGCGTTTCAACGAGCGCAACCGGCTGGCCTTCACGATCCTCGGCGCACCGACCGAGCGCGGAGCGCAGCAGGCTTCGACGCAGGAGGTCTACGATCTGGTGGGTAACAACTACTACAATCCCAACTGGGGCTATCAGGACGGCAAGATGCGCAACGCCCGCGTGCGCAACAACCACGAACCGCTGATGGTCGTCAACTACAGCAACACGCCCGACGAACGCACGAAGATCGACGCCGCGGCCTCGTTCCGCTTCGGCACGAACGGCTACTCGGCCCTCACGTGGAAGAGCGGCGCCGACCCGCGGCCCGACTATTACCGCAACCTGCCCAGCTACTACATGGCCAGCAACCAGTTCTCCAACGCGGCGCAGATCGCCGAGCTGTGGCGCACGAGCTACGACACGCGTCAGATCAACTGGGATCAGCTCTACGACGTCAACTACCGCGGCGAGACCGACGAAAAGACCTACGGCGCCGGCCGCCGCTCGAACTACATGTTCGAGGAGCGCCACGCCGACCAGCTCGACCTGAACCTCACGGCGCAGATCGCCCGCACGTTCCGCGACAATTCGCGCCTCATCGCCGGCATCCTCTACCGCTGGAACCGCACCGAATACTACGACAAGGTGAAGGACCTGCTGGGCGGCGACTATTGGGTGGACATCGACAAATTCGCCGAGCGCGACTTCGTGGGCGAGGAGCAGAAGCAGAACGACCTGCACTACTTCTACAAGTACGGCCATGCGCGCCGCGTCGAGAAGGGCGACAAGTTCGGCTACGACTACTACGCCAACGTGCGTCAGGCCAAGCTGTGGGCGATGTACAACTTCAACATCTACGGTCTCGAGGGAACCATCGGCGGCGAAGCGGGTCAGGTGACCATGTGGCGCGACGGCCTCTACCAGAAGGGCACCTACCCCGCCAACTCGTTCGGCAACTCCGAGGCGCTCGACTACTTCACCTATCAGGCCAAGCTGAACCTCGCCTACCGCTTCTCGGCGGCGCACTCGGTGGAGTTCAATGCCGTGGCGTTGCAGAACGCCCCCACGTTCCAGAACGCCTTCATCTCGCCGCGCACGCGCAACGAGGTGACGCCGGGCCTCAAGGCCGAGAAGATCCGCGGCGTCGACGCATCGTACAACCTCAGCTACCGCGGCATCAAGGCGCGTCTGTCGGGTTACTACACCAAGATCGACGACCAGACCGACATCATCTCCTACTACGATGATTTGCAGTCGACGTTCGTCAACTTCGCCATCAGCGGCATCGACAAGAGGTACTTCGGTCTGGAGTTCGGCGTGACCATTCCGCTCTACATGGGCCTCAGCCTGAACGGCGCAGTGAGTGCGGGCCAATACACCTACGACTCGAACCCCACCTTCGTGCAGTTGGCCGACAACAGCTCGAAGATCCTCTCCGACGTCGACAGCAGCGTCGTCTACTGGAAGGACATGCGGGTGGAGAGCACGCCCCAGACGGCCGTCAACGTCGGTCTGTCGTACCGCAGCGACAACAACTGGTTCGCTTCGGCCGATCTGAATTTCTACGACAACAACTACCTGTCGATGAACCCGCTGTTCCGCACCGACGAGGTACTGCGCGCCGGAGCGACCAACGCCGAGACTGCCGAGATGATCCGCACGATGCGCGCGCAGGAGAAATTCGACTCGGCCTTCGTCCTGAACGCCAGCCTCGGCAAGAACTGGTACATCCGCCGCAACTACACGCTCGGATTCAGCCTCGAGGTGAAGAACATCCTCAACAATCAGGACATCAAGACGGGCGGTTACGAGCAAATGCGTCTGAACAAGATCAAGGCCGACGAGTCGAACACCAGTCTGGTGACCTCCTACGAGCGGTTCGACCCGAAGTATTTCTACATGTTCGGCACGACCTACTACCTCAACGTCTATTTCCGTTTCTGACGGCAGCCCCATTTCGTTAAGCCGAGTGCGGAACCGTGCTTGCACGAGTTCTGCCGAGGCGGGAAATGGTGCATGAAAATGAACGAATTAAAGCGTAAGAATTATGAACAAATTCCTGAAAATAGCGTTCGCACTCGCTCTCGGAGTCCTCGTCACGGGTTGCTACGACGACTTCGACAATCCGGCGCCGGCAAAGGTCTACACCGACGAAGACTTCACCGAGACGGGCGCCCGCATCATCCCGATCAGGGAGCTCAAACAGTATTTCTACAACGCGTGGGGCTCGGGCGCCGAGGGGCTGGGCCGCCGCGTGGTGATCGACGACGACGTCGTGGTCAAGGGCAAGGTCATCTCGTCCGATGCCGAAGGCAACGTCTACAAGTCGCTCTACATCTACGACGGCGATCAGGCCATCGAACTGCGGCTGATGAACGACAACTATGTGAACTACCCGCTGGGGCAGACCGTCTACGTCAAGGCCCGGGGGCTTTCGCTGGCCAGCTACCGCTACATGCTCAGTCTGGGCACGGGGCCCTCTCTCGAACCCGACGGCACCTTCCCCAACGACAATCCCAACGTGCACGACTTCTCGGCCTCGGGCAACTCGAACATCCCCACCACGGAGATGGTTCAGGAGTATGTCTTCCGCGGCGAACCCGGCACGATCACGGATGAGGACATCATCTTCGTCGACAAGGACAACTACAAGACGGTGCTGAACGACGGTCTGCTGGGGTGTCTCATCCGTTTCGAAGGGCTGCGCAGCTGCTATGCGACCGTCGACAGCAACTCCTACCCCACCTATCTGGAGAACGTCGACGGCGTCTACACCAACAAGTATTATCCCGACGAGGGGCTTCCGATCACGTGGGCCTACAACTACGACAACACCAAGTACTACGGTTCGTCGCTCTTCACCTACGCCGCGGGAACACCGACCACGCTCGAATCGGGCAGCTACGTCGTTCGCGTGAGCGGCTATGCACGCTTCGCGCTCAAACAGCTGCCCGCCGACAATGCGAAGGCCAACATCACGGCCATCTACACGAAGTACTCGTCGCGCACGGGCGGGTTCATCACCTACCAACTGCTCGTGAGCAGTTACCGGGACATCGAGGAGCTGTAATCCCCGATCCTCCACCTCCGATCGAACCGGAAGCTCCTGCGGGAGCTTCCGGTTTTTCGTTGCGGATGCGCCCCGACGGTGTTTCCGCAGGTTTCCCCGCCGTCCGGCCGCCCTCTCACGCCAAACCGCGACTACGCCGACATGCGCGCACAGATGCGACACAAAAACCCCGCATGCCATCATGCGGGGTTTTGCGACGAAAGGAACCGGCCGTCGTTTAGAATTGGAGCTTCACGCCGACGGTGAAACCCACACCGTAGTCGCGGTAGTAGGCCCAGTCGTAAAGTTTCGCGTCGCAGAGATTGCGTCCCTCGACGAAGAGGGTCGCCTTACGCGAAAGGAACCAGTTGAATCGCGCCGCAAGGTCGACCGTAACGGGAACTTCGTAGTCGTAGAGCTCGACAATGGGACGAGGCCCGATGTTCAGCTCGAAATCCGGCTGCCACTCGGCTATCCTTTCATACGTACGCCTGTAGATCGTCCAATGGCGCACGCTCTGCAACTCTGCCTCCACCTCCAGCGAAACCTTGCGCGCACGGTACTCGCCGCGCAGCCGCGCCGTCAGCTGAGGCCGGCCGTAAGCCAACGTATAGGGTTCATTGTTCTTGTAGCGGACATCCCGCGCCCCCTTGAACGAATGCGCATGCACCTCGCCGTCGAACGTGAAACGGCTCGACGGACGCCATGCGAACTCGGCATTGAGCGAGAGGTCTTTCAACGTCATCGCGTAAGGAGCGTAAAACGACATATAACCGGCATCCGACCGTTCGTCCGACAGATTGTTCGGCATGAAGCGGGCGAGCCACTGCAAGGCATTCTTCTCGTGGGAATAACCGACATACAACTTGTAGGAGAAACGTCCGTGTCCCGCCGCCCCCTTGATACCGCCCGCCACGCGATGCTCCTCGGTATTGGGGACGACCGACGCCGGACCGACATAGGGATTCAGCCGGCTCAGCGTCCGCATATCGTTGCGACGCACCCGACCGGTCAGCTCGGCATAGAGCATGAACCGGCCGTCGGCCGGATCATAGGCGATCGAAGCGGCCGGCAGGAACCGGTTCGCATGCTCGGCCCGCGACTCGCGATACACCTTATGCGGATCGGAGAGATCGCGGCCGACGACCTCGTCCCGCTCCACACCGTCGCGCACGTAATCCAGCCCCACCGACCAGCGGAGCTTCTCGTGCCGACAGGCGTAGTGCAGTCCGAAGAGCAGCTGCGCGGAGCGATAGTCGAGCAGGCTGCTCCACGTACCGTCGAAATCGGCCCTGAACTCGAAAGCATGCAGGCCGAACGCCCGCGCCAGCCGGACACCGCCGCCGCCCGACAGCTCAGCCGAATCGTCCCGATCGACTCCCCAGTCAGCGTAGACCGGCTGCCGCTGCAACGCACTGAGAAAGTAGCTGCCGCGCAACTCGACATCGAAATTGAAGCGGCTCAGATCGGTGAAATCATCGCCGATATGCATGCGCAGCGCAGCATCGGTGTAATGCTGTCGGTCGTTGGCGATTTTCGTAAACGGATAGCTGGATTCGGAACCGTCGCTTTCACGCCGCACGCACCACGCCTCCGCCCCGTCGAACGCGTAGTTATGGTAGACGCGGGTCGTCA
>USBO01000063.1 GCA_900552955.1 uncultured Alistipes sp. | reverse complement strand
GAAGAAGCTGCGCATGAAGTCGGCGATGATCTTCGTCAACGCGCAGAACCTCTTCACGATCACCGATTTCTATCAGGGCTTCGACCCCGAGGTCGCCTATTCGGGATCGGGCGACGGCGTGGAACTGGGTGCCGTGGCCTACAACTATCCGCAAGTGAAAACCGTCACGATGGGTGTCGAACTGAAATTCTAAAAACGCAGAACCATGTTAAAGAAAATAATTTATCTGATCGTATCGGGCAGTCTGCTGCTTTCGAGCTGCTCGTTGGATAGAGAGCCGCTGAACGGCCCCTCGACGGGCAATTTCCCGGCGAGCGAGGAGGAGGCGATGGCCGGTCTGTATGCGGCATACAAGGGATTGTCGTTGCTGACGATCAAGGAGACGCCTTTCCCCACGCGTATCAACGACTGCATCAGCGATATCGGTACCTACCGCGCCGATGCGGGCAATCAGGTCAAGTCGATGAACTCGACGCTGACTTCCGAAAACTCGATGGTCGAGAAGGTCTACCAATATGTATATAAGGTGGCCGGCCGCGTGCATCTGGTGCTCGACAATATGGATCGGCTCCGTGACATGATTCCCGAGGATCGGTTCAACCAGATCAAGGCCGAGCTGCTGTGCATCCGTGCCTACTACTACGATATGGGTTGCCAGTTCTACGGCGACATGCCCTTCATCGACCACCAGCTCGACCTCGAGGACTTCGCCTATCCGCGTATGAAACGCGAGAAGGTGACCGAGCGTCTGCTGCAGGATCTCGACGACGAGCTGCTCGACTACCTGCCCGTGCAGTGGAATCCGGGCACCTACGGCACGACCCGCATCGGCCGTGTGACCGCCTATGCCCTCAAGGCGCGCATCGCCCTGAACTGGGGATTGTGGGAGGAGGCTGCCCGCTGCGCGAAGAAGGCCACGACGCTCGCTGCGGGCGTCTACGAACTCGAGCCGCTCGACTGCACCTTCTACGCCACGCATGCCGACGGCGAGCCTTCGGCAGCCAATCTGTTCGGTTTCGCCGGCCAGACCAGCAAGGAGTGGCTGTGGTCGGCTCAGTACAATCGCTTGATTAACGAAAACTTCTCGTGTGCGACCTACTACGAGGCGGCGCGTATCCACGGCGGTTGCAGCTGGCTCGGCCCGTCGCAGGCGATGATCGATACGTTCCAGTGCATCGACGGCAAGTCGATCGTCGAGTCGGAACTCTACGATTGGAAGAATCCGTGGACGAACCGCGACCCGCGTCTCGACCTGTTCTGCCTGCGTCCCAACACCCGTCTGTGGGGTGTACAGTACGACACCGACGTGCGCGTCGAGAAGGTGAAGGACTACAACCAGTCGACGACGAGCAAAGAGGTGCTCATCAGCAATGCCGACGCCGTGGGCAACAAGAGCGAGTATGCGGCCAACGGCAGCAAGGGCCCGGGCGGCTATCTGTGGCGCAAGTATTCCGATCGCGGAATGATGGGTCTGGTCAACGGTACGAAGACCGAGGACGACATCAACTCGGGAATCATGCGCCTGGCCGAGCTGCTGCTCATCGAGGCCGAGGCCAACATCGAATGGGACGGCGGCGACCTGTCGATCGCCGAGGCGAATATCAACCGCGTGCGTGCCCGTGTGAACATGCCGCCCGTGACCGACAAGACGCGCGAAGGTCTGCGCAAGGCGCTGCGCTACGAGCGTAAGGTCGAGTTGTGCAACGAGGGCTACCGCTGGTTCGACGTCCGCCGCTGGAAGATCGCGCCCAAAGCGGTCAACGGCCCGATGTACGCTCCCGGATATTCGACGGTGAAGACGCCGGACAACTATATCTCCAATGTCAAGCCGACGTTCGACGAGGACTGGGTGGTGACCTACGACCTCTCCAACACGTGGGACGGCAAGACGGGCAACCTGCGCGTCTTCCAGACGATGGTCTTCAATCCTGCGAAGGATTACGTCTGGCCGGTTCCCTACACCGAGCTGGTTACGAATCCGGCCATCGGACTCGAAAACCAGAACCCCGGGTATTGATCCTTTTTCGCCGGTGGGGAGGCCGCGTTGAGGCGGCCTCCCGCATCGGTTTTTATCGATAAGATATGCGAACATTTATGAAAATCAGACAGATTATCGCCGGAGTGCTGTTGCTGACGCTCTTCGCGGCGTGCTCTTCGGACTCCGACGAAGGCGGTATCCCCGCCGGCGTTGCGGGCGATCTCTACGGCTATGTCCGCGACGCTTCGGGCAATGCGATCCAGGGGGTGGTCGTCTCCGACGGCTACACCTGCACGGCCACCGATGCCGACGGGCTTTACGCCTTGCAGCGGCATCCGAGCGCCTACTACGTCTACTATTCGACGCCGGCCGACTGCAAGGTCGAGATCAACGCCACGACGGGGCTGCCGCAGTTCTACCAGAAACTCAGCAAGTCGCAGAAGCAGTACGACTTCACGCTGACGCGGCAGGCCAAGGAGACCAAATTCCGCATGCTGGCCATCGGCGATCCGCAGGTGACCTCCGCCGCGCAGGTCTACCGCTTCGAGACGGAGACCGTCGCCGACATCAAGTCCTACGTCGCGGCGCAGACGGACAATCTGCCCACCTACGCCATCACGCTGGGCGATATCGTGGGCAACAAGTGGGAACTGTATCCCGACATGGTCAAGGCGATGTCGCTGAGCAAGACGTCGATTCCCGTCTTCCAGACCATCGGCAACCACGACCACGAGTTCCCGCAGGTGACCGACGTCGCGGCCCAGCGCAAGTACGAGTCGTCGTTCGGACCGGTCAACTACTCCTTCACGCGCGGCGATGTCCACTTCGTCTCGATGGACGACATCATCCATCGGGCGACGGGAAGTTCCGATTATACGGGCGGTTTTCTCGACTGGCAGTACGAATGGCTGAAACAGGACCTGAGCTATGTGCCCAAATCGTGCGCCGTGGTGTTGTGTGTCCACATCCCCTTCCGGGGCGGTTTCAACGGTGCGGGCGAGACCTATTACGACAAGGTGCCGGAGTTGCTGGGACAGTATGCCGCAGCATGGATTTTTTCGGCGCATACGCACAACAATAAGACCAACTTCACCCACGAGGCGGGCGGCAAGAAGATCCGCGAGTACACCCTCGGCACCTCGTGCGGCGCGTGGTGGCACGGTACGGTCTGCACCGACGGCGCGCCCAACGGCTACGGCGTCTTCGAGTACGACGGCACGCAGCTCACGAACATGATTTACAAGCCGACACGCTACGACGAGACCTTCCAGATCCGTCTCTACAACGGCGAGGACATCTTTACGGGCGGCACGGTCAATTCGTGGAAGTTCGATCTGCAGCAGCCGAAGAACCGTCTGATGGCAAATGTCTGGAATGCCGATGATACGTGGACGATCGAGGTCTACGAGAACGGCGTCAAGACGGGTGACATGAAGAAGAAAGCGATGATCGATCCGTGGTCGTCGGCCTACTTCTGTGGCTTCTGCGGCCTGAAGGCAGCCTATGCAAGCAAGGCCGACCACATCTTTTATCATACGGTCCAAAATCCAGATGCTGCGCTGCGTGTCGTCGCGCGCGACAGCTATGGCAACGTCTTCGAACAATCCGTAATCACCACGCCCGACGTGGCGGATTATCCGAGAACCTATTGATCGGTCGCGGATCGATGGGGATTAGTTCCAGCGAGGGAGGCCTGGCGGTTACGTCGGGCCTCTGTCGTGATGCGCGGCGGCGGTTGCGGGCCGTCGCCGCAGGGAGCGGAGCTCGTTGCGGTGTCACTGTGGGAATCCGACGAGCCGCACCCGCAGCGAGGAGACGCTCAGCCCTTCGCCGAGCGCCGTGATGCGCACGGCGGGCGTCGTGTCGTAGAGCAGCACCTGATGGCGGATACGCCGCCCGACGGGAAGCCGGACGGTGAAGGTCTGGCTGCCGAACTCGATGCGGGCATCGCCTTCGGCCTCCAGTTCCAGATAGAGGGCGCCGAAGGGCACGGCGGGCAGCGGCCGCACGGGCGCGACGGAGCACCCCTCGCCGAGGCGGATCGCGCCGCCGTCGGCCGACGGCGGAAGTGCGAAATCGTCCGCCGTGTATTCGGCCAGCAGCGTCCCCTGCCCGCAGTCGTCGGGGGCGAGCAGGTCGGTCGAGACGAAATCGATGTCGTGACGGTTGATCCGGTCGAAGTGGATGAACCTGTCGGCGTGCGATTCCCGCATCAGCCCCGCCGCCTTGGCCCGCTCGACCTGCCGGGTGTAGGACTCCTCGTCGAAGCGGGTGGCGCTGACGGCCACGATGACGTCGCCCAGCGACTGAGTGCGCTCGAAGGTGGTCTGGTAGAGAATATCCATCAGCCGCACGTCGCCGATGCCGATGCGGCGGATGACGTCGTTCGCGCGGTTGTTGGAGGTGATGACGTAGTTGCTGCGCCCCAGCGTCCGGTCGGCCTCGGCGATCAGTTCGCGGTAGTGTTCGCCCGCGGGATCGTGGAGCTTGGGCTCGATGAAGGTGTAGAGCCCGCAGCGGGCGCACTCAGCGAGGTATTCGTGCAGCGTGGGGATGCGTGTGCGGCGTGCGGGATCGGCGGCCTTGAGGATGTAGTTCGTCCGCAGCTCTTCGAACGTGAGGTCGGCCACCGCGACCGGCGCCGACAAGGGGGTGCCGTCGGCATGCAGGCAGGTGCGGTTGAGGGTGCTGTCGTGCATGACGACCAGCGCGCCGTCGGATGTGCGGCGCACGTCGGTCTCGATGGCGCCGAATCCCGCCGCTTTGGCCAGCCGGATGGCCTCCAGCGAGTTTTCACCCGCGATGGTGCAGCGCAGGTTGACGCCGCGGTGGGCGATGAAAATCCGTTTGCCGCTCCGTGGTGCGGCGTCGGCCGGCGTCTGACAGCGGGCCGTCGTGCTCCACAGGAGTGCGGCCAGAAGGAGAAGGTGTGTCGATTTCATGGTGAGGACGATTTATCGTACACGCAAAGATAATATAAAATGGAGCGGGAGGCAACCCCGTGCGTCTTTTTCGGCCCGTATTCCTGTTTCGTGGCCAAGAATCCTCCGCGTAAGCGATGGCAGAACGAAAAAAAGGTTATCTTTGTACTATGGACGGTTCGGAAAATAGAGACCACGGTTTTTTTACTGTCCTTTTCGAAGAGTACAGGGAGCCCTTCACGCGCTTCGCCAACTCCTTCGTGCGCGATCGTGCGGTGGCGGAGAACCTCTTCGTGGATGCGCTGGTCGACTACTGGCAGCGACGCGATGCGCTGCCGGCGGATACCAACGTGCCGGCCTACCTGCTCGCCTCGGTGCGCAACAAAGCGCTCAACCACCTGCGCCATCAGCGCATCCGCGAGCGGTCGTCCGACGAATTGCGGCATCGCGCCCACAGTGAACTGGATTTCCGCATCTCCTCGCTCGAGGATTTCACCACGCAGTCGCTTTTCACTTCCGAAATCCGTGCGATCGTTCGGCAAACGCTCGACGAGCTGCCCGCTCAGACGCGGCGCATCTTCGAGATGAGCCGTTTCGAGAACCGCAAGAACGCCGAAATCGCCGACGAGCTGCACTTGTCGGTCAAGACCGTCGAATTCCATATCGGCAAGGTGCTCAGGGTGCTGCGCGTGCGGCTGAAGGACTATCTGCTCTTTTTTCTGGTCTTTATTTTACGTTGAGCGGGATTCTCCGTTAGGGTATTTCCCTTTCCGTGTGTTATCTAAGTAAAACACCCTGCCGGGCGGCGGGGTGCTCAAGCGAAGATGTGTATGGAAAGCGAACTGTTATACCGCTATTTCGACGGCGCCACGACGCCCGACGAGGAGCGCCGAATCATGGAGTGGGCCGAGGCCGCGCCTGAGAATTACCGCCGGTATCTCGCTGAGCGGCAGTTGTGGAGCGCCGTGGTGTTCCATGCCCGCCGGCAGCCGGTGCGCCGCACGTTCTGGTGTCGGGTGGCGGCATGGCGCGTGAGCGGTGCGGCGGTCTGCATCCTGCTGCTGGTCGGCCTCGCGGGGCTCTTCTTCGTGGGGCGGCTATTTCCCGACGGGCGGATGCAGCAGGTGGTCGTGCCCGCCGGACAGCGCGTCGAACTGTTGCTGTCGGACGGCACGAAGGTGTGGCTCAATTCGCGCAGCCGGCTGGAGTATCCCGCTTCGTTCGGCCGCGGTTCGCGGCGCGTGACGCTCTCGGGCGAGGGGTATTTCGAGGTGACGCACGACCGGAGCAAGCCTTTCGTCGTCGAGACCGCCGAGTTCGACGTGCGGGTGCTGGGCACGACTTTCAATGTTTATGCCTACGACAACGACCGCGCGACCTTCGAAACGGCGCTGCTGGAGGGGTCCGTCGAGGTCGCCTCGCGCAGCGACGCCACGCAGCGGCTCGTGCTGCGGCCCGACGAGGCGGCTGTCCTGAGCGCCGGCGGCCGGCTGATGCGGATGCAGGTGACCGACAAAGGCCGCTTCCGCTGGACGGAGGGGCTCATCAGCCTCAACGACGTCCCCTTCGGCGAGCTGCTGACGCGGTTCAGCGACTATTTCGACATCCGCATCCTGTTGAAAAACCCCAAGTTGTACGACGTGCGCTGCACGGGCAAGTTCCGTCAGAGCGACGGCATCGACTACTCGCTGCATGTGTTGCAGCGCTTCGTCAACTTCTCGTTCACGCACGACGAGGAGCGGCGCACGATCGAGATCCGATAGACGGCGCGCCGACCGCCTCGGCGCCGAATGAACCCAATTGAAAAACCGACCTGAACTTCCGCAGCCTATGACGTAGAACGATCCCGAAGAAAGAGACGGAGCAGTGCGCCAACACCGCCCCGTCCGGCAGATTAACCTCTGCGACTTACCTATCCGAGTATTAATCCTTTATTCTGCAAAAGTATGAATAAAAATGTCAGTGTCGGCATCCCGATGGAAAAAATCTGCGGATGCCTGACCCGAATCCTGTCTGTCTGCGCGGTTTTCGTGCTGCTGGCCGGTACGGCGCACGCGCAGAACGCCCGCGTGACGCTCGACAGGAAAAAAGCTCCCGTTCGGGAGATTCTCAACGATATCGAACGACAGACCGACTACCTGTTCGTCTACAACCGCGAACAGCTCGATTTCGACGTCACGGTGACGGCGCGCGACGAAGCCGTGCAAACCGTGCTCCAGCGGATCTTCGCCGGCACGCCGATCCGCTTCTCCCTCGAGGGCAAGCACATCGTGCTGCGCAAGTCGGAGTCCGCGGCGCAGAGCGGTGTGACACCCCCCCCCGCCAAACAGACCGTCGCGGGTAGGGTGACCGATCCGGCGGGCAGCCCTGTCGTGGGAGCCACGGTGCTCGTCAAGGGCACGACCACCGGTACGACGACCGATGTCGACGGCTGTTTCTCGCTGACGATTCCCGCCGGCACGCCGCTCGAGGTGTCGTTCGTGGGCTACGCCAAGCAGGAGGTGCCCACGGCGGGCCGCACGGCGCTCGACATCCGTCTGGCGGAGGATGCCGCGACGCTCGATGAGGTGGTGGTCGTGGGTTACGGCACGATGAAGCGCCGCAACCTCGTGGGTGCGGTCGATCAGGTCGACAGCCGGGTGATCGGCGATCGTTCGAACGGCAATCTGGCCCGCTCGCTTCAGGGCGAGCTGCCGGGCCTGAACATCTCCTTCACCGACAGCAAGCCTTCGCGCGGTGCGTCGCTCAACGTCCGCGGCGAGACCTCGATCGGCGCGGGCGGCTCGACGCTGGTGCTCATCGACGGCGTCGAGGGCAACATGAGCGCCATCAACCCGCAGGACGTGGAGAGCGTCTCGGTGCTCAAGGACGCTTCGTCGACGGCCGTTTACGGTGCCCGCGGTGCCTTCGGCGTGGTGCTCATCACCACCAAGAGCCCCAAGAAGGGCGCGCCCGAGATCAACTACAACGGTTCGGTGACCTTCAACCGCCGCACGGTGATCCCCGACGTCATTACGGACGGTCTGACGTGGATCAACTGGTGGCGCGATTCTTACAACGGCTACTACAACGGTTCGAAATCGCTGCTCAGCCATGTTGACAGCACGGTTCCCTATTCGGAGGCGATCTATCAGGAGCTGATGCGCCGGCAGGCCGACCCTTCGCTGTCGCGTACGACGACGCTCGAGGGCGACTCGATGTTCGGATGGGCCTACATGGAGTCGACCGACTGGTTCGACCTCTTCTATAAGGATTACAACCTCTCGCACGAGCACAACCTCTCGATCTCGGGCGGCAACGAGAATGCCGACTACTACGTCTCGGGCCGCTTCTACGACATGGACGGCATCTACCGCGTGGGCGACGAGTCCTACAAGAAATACGACCTGCGGGCCAAGGGGTCGCTCAAGATCCGCCCGTGGTTCAAGGTGACGAACAACACCTCGCTGGCGATCATCGACCAGCACGAGCCCAAGCACTCGCGCAACAACTTCTCCGTGCAGCGCGCCTTCAACCACGCCGCCATGCCGCTCTCGCCGGTGAAGAACCCCGACGGTTCGTGGACGACGGCCGCCGCCATCTCGGGCTACGCCGCCTTCTCGGAGGGCACCTCCTACCGCAACAACGACTATTTCTATTTCCGCAACAAGCTCTCGGCCGACATCGACATCGTCAAAGGCGTCCTCAAGGCGCAGACCGACTACTCCTACAACTACACGATCCGCAAGCGGGTCGATGTGCAGAATCCGATCCGCTACTCGAAGAAGCCGGGCGTCTACCTGCTCGAATCGGAATCGGCCGGCGCCTCGCTTTCGCAGGTGAACTACGACACGCGGTATCAGGCGGCAAACGCCTATCTGACCTTCACTCCCAAGTTGGGCGCCGACCACGATCTGTCGGTGCTGGCCGGCTGGAACATCGAGGATCAGGTCTACAAGACGCTCTCCGTGTCGCGCGCCGGTTTCGTGACGCCCAACAAACCCTCGTTCTCCCTGATGAACGGCGTGTCGGAGGATCCGACGGCCGGCGGCAACGCTTGGTCGTATGTCGGCGCCTTCTACCGCGTCAACTACAGCTACAAGGGTAAGTATCTGGTCGAGGCGAGCGGTCGCTACGACGGTTCGTCGAAGTTCCCCGTCCACTCGAAGTGGGGCTTCTTCCCCTCGGCGTCGGTGGCGTGGCGCATCTCCGACGAGCCGTGGATGGAGTGGTCGCATCGCGCGCTCGACAACGCCAAGATCCGCCTTTCGGCCGGTTCGATGGGCAACGGCAACGTGAATCCCTACTCGTATACCTCGGAGATGACGGTCGCCACGGCCGACAACATCGTGCTGGGCGGAGCGTATCCCTCCTACACGTCGGTGGGCAGCACCGTTCCCGTGTCGCTGACGTGGGAGAAGTCGACGACCTACGACGTGGGCCTCGATCTCGACTTCTTCCGCAACCGTCTGTCGGTCAGCGGCGACTGCTACCGCCGCTACACCACCGACATGTATACGGCCAGCGTGGCGCTTCCCTCCGTCTACGGTACGAGTTCGCCCAAGGGCAACAACGCCGAGATGAAGACCGACGGCTGGGAGCTGTCGGTGGCGTGGCGCGATTCGTTCAAACTCGGCGGGAAGCCTTTCGAGTATAGTGTCAAGGCGATGGTGTGGGACAGCAAGTCGGTCATCACCAGGTTTGCCAACGACACCGGTTCTCTGGGCACGGTCAAGGGCTATATCGAGAACGGCGGTTCGCCCTCGTCCTACTACGTCGGCATGACCGTCGGCGAGATCTGGGGCTACACGGTGGCGGGTCTGTTCCGCGATCAGAACGACATCGACTCGTCGG
>USBO01000062.1 GCA_900552955.1 uncultured Alistipes sp. | reverse complement strand
ATGTCGAACGTCGTCGAAGCCTCGAGGCTCTTGGTGATCTTGAAGCTGGCGTTGCCGTGTGTGGTGAAGACGTCGTAATCGCTCATGGCGAAGACGCCGTCGTCGTCGAGATAGCTGATCGACGCGGCATAGCTCATCTTGTCGTTGCCGCCGTTGATGCCGATGTACTCCTTCTGCCAGAAGGCCTCGCCCATCCACTGATCCTGGAAATCGGTGTCCGTGAAGATGATGACCTTGCTGTTGTCGAGCGGGTCGAGCATCCACTGATGCCCTTCGGGCACCGTGCCGCCCCACTCCAGATAGCGCGTCGAGAACAGAATCCGGAACGACGTGATGCCCGTACCCACGGCCACATTGGCACCGTCCAGCCACGACTTCGCAGCCAGCGTGCCGGTCGACTTGGCATAGATGTTGGCGATGGCCGGGCGCACCAGCGCGATCTGTTCGCGTGCGCTGAGCAGATCCCACTTCTCGGTCGGCGCCGAGAAGCCCAACTGCACGTCGAAGACCACCTGGGGACCCTTCGAGGGGCTGCCCTTCTTGGTCGTGACGATGATGACGCCGTTCGAAGCGCGCGCGCCGTAGATGGCGGCCGATGCGGCGTCCTTCAACACCTCCATCGACTCGATGTCGTTGGGGTTGACGCTGCTCAGGTCGTCGCGCAACGCTCCGTCGACGATGTAGATCGGGTCGTTGCTCATGTTGATCGACGAGCCGCCGCGGATCAGGAAGCGGGGCGCTTCGCCCGAGAGCGAGTTGCTGGTCGCCACGCGCAGACCCGCGACCTTGCCCTTCAGGGCGTCGCCCACGGTCGACACGGGAGCGCCGTAGAGTTTGTCGCCGTCGATCTTCGAGATGGCCGTGGTCAGCGTCTTGCGCGACTGCGTACCGTAGCCCACGACCACCACCTCGTCCATCATGTGGAGGTCTTCCTCCATCGCCACGTCGATCGTCGTTCGGTTGCCGACGGTCTGCTCGACGTTCTTATAGCCCAGATAGAGGAATTGCAGCACCGCCGACGGACTGTCGACACGCAGCGTGTAGCGGCCGTCGCTGTCGGTCGTGACGCCTTTGTAGGTCTCGGCCACCATGACCGTGACGCCTGCCAGCGGACTGCCCGCCGCATCGCGGACGACGCCCGACACCGAGATCGACCGAGCCGGCGCCGAGGCGGAGGGGGAGGGTGCGGCCGCTTTGGAGATGCGCACCAGCTTGCCGTCGAACTCGAAGTCGACCTTCTGCCCCGCAAAAATCCGCTCGAGCACCGCGCGCAACGGCTCGTCGGTCACGTCGATCGAAACGCGTGCGTTGGTGTCGACGTTCGCCGTACGGGTGATGAAGGCGTACTGATAACGTTTGGTGATGTTTTCGAGAATGTCCGAGATCGCGGCATCGCGCATCGACAGCGTAATACGCGCCTCGGCACCCTGCGGCTGGGCCGCAGCTCTCCCGATCCCGCAGCATGAGAGGAAAATCAGCAGCAGCAACCCGCCGATTACCCCCACGCTTTTTTGGTTCGTGTAGAGATAATTCATACTTTTGTTCAGGTTTTTGTTGATTTGTAACAGGTCTCAAAATTCCGGGCCGGAGAATGTCGCAACCATTTTCCGGCTTTTTTCATCGTCACTTTTCCATAGGCATATCGTAATAGTGTAAGGTTGGTTTCGTATCGTTTGCGTCGGGCGCCCGTCAGCGGGCACGCTCGATCTCGATGATGCGGCCGTCGCGGCGGATGCGCAGCGTATGGCGGATATTGAGCGCATCGAGCAGCTCGTCGATCTCCCAACCGCTGGCGAACGTGGCGAAATACTCCTCGTCGGGCAGCGACGCATCGCGGATGACGATCTGCACGTCGAAGATCCGCTCCAGGTCGCGGGCGATCTCGCCGAGCGACTTGTGACGGAAGGTGTGGAAGCCGTCGCGCCACGAGGAGTAATGCGCGCAGTCGAACCGTTCATGCACGACGGCGTCGGTGGCGTTGTCGACCAGGATCTTGTCGCCCGGGCGCATCAGGATGGCGGTGCCGCTCTCGCGTTTCAGCTCGAGCGACACGCTGCCCTCCAGGAGCGACGTCTCCACGTACTTGTCCCCCGTATAGGAACGAACGTTGAACCGTGTTCCCAGCACGCGGATGCTCACGTTGCGCGTATCGACCCGAAAGGGCCGATCGGGGTCCTTCGTCACGTCCATGTAGGCCTCACCGCTGACGAACAGCCGCCGTTCGCGGTCGAAGCGGTCGGGATAGAAGACGTAGGTGCCCGAGTTCAGCCACACGCGGCTGCCGTCGGGCAGCGTGACCTGACGCGTCTGCCCGTAGGGGGCATAGACCTCGACCCACTCCGCCGGCTCGGAGGCCGGCTGCGAGGCGAAGAGATAGGCGCAGACCACCAGCGGCACGAGCAGCACCGCCGCGACCTGCGACACGCGCCGCCAAAACCGCTGCATGCGGAGTTTGCGGCCGAAGAGCCGTTCGCTCAGGGCCCGGTAGCGATCGGCCGGCGTCCGCTGCGAGGCGGCGCGGCGCAACGAACGCTCCCAGAAAGCGTGCAGCTCCTCGCCCACGGGATCGTCCTCCGGCAGCGAGAGTTCCGCATCGGCATCGTGTTCGAGAAACCATTCGCGCAGCGACTCGCGCACTCCGGCGTCGCCGCCCTGTTCGAGGTAACGGTGCAACAGCTCTTTGTCCATCTTCTTCATCGGATTGCCTGCTTTTACTTTATATACGGTGGAAAAGGGGGTGCACACCCGGTCGGATATGCGTTTTTTTCGAAAAATAATCCGTTTTGTCGTCGCCCGGCGAATTTACCGCAGCAGAATGAAGAACGTGAGTCAGCAGACGAACTTGCCGACCTTGCTGCGCAGGGTGCCGAGCGCCTTGTTCAGATGCCCCTCGACGGTGCGTTTGGAGATGCGCAGCCGCTCGGCGATCTGGTCGTTCGCAAGCCCTTCGATGCGGCTCAGCCGGAACACCTCGCGCCGCTGGGCCGGCATCCGCTCGATCTCGTCGAGCACCATCTGCCGCATTCGCTCGGCATCGTACTCCGCAGCGAACCGGTCCTGCACATGTTCCGCTTCGCGCAACAGTTCGAGCCTGCACCGGTAACGGTCATAGCGATCCGAGCGGAAATAGTCGGCGACCTCGTGCCGGGTCAGTGTATAGAGGAAGGATTTGAAATTGCGGTCGGGATCGAGCGTCGCACGCTTGATCCAGATCCGTATGAAAACGTTCTGCGTGATCTCCTCGGCATGGAAGTCGTTGTCGACGATCCCGCGTGCGAAAGCATGGATCGCGCAGTAGTATCGTTCAAACAACATCTTGAACGACCCGAGCTCGCCGTGGCGAATCTGTTCTATCAACTCCTGTTCCGAAACCATTGGGGCAGACCCTCTACGAATTCCGGACAGCGGCGGCGAACACCCTCCCGAGAGGCATCGCAAGTCGGGCCGGCGACCGGATTTCAAGGTAAAAATAGCGATAAAAACTTATTCGCGCAACTTTTCGGCACATTTTTGTCATCCGTCCGAAACGAAAAAGGGGGAGCTAAAGCTCCCCCTTTTTCCGACGGTGCGACCTACTCTCTGACGATCAGAATCCCCAGCTCGTAGAGCAGATAGAGCGGCAGGAAGACCACCATCAGCGTGAAGGGATCGCCCGAAGGGGTGATAATCGCCGAGAGCACCAGCAGGATCACCACCGCATGGCGGCGATACCGGCGGAAGAAGGCTTTGTTCACCAGTCCCAGTTTCGACAGCAGCCACGCCAACAGCGGCAGTTCGAAGACGATCCCCATGACGAATACCAGCATCAGAAAGTTCCCCATATAGGAGTTGAGCGAAATCTGGTTGACGATCGACGCACTCAACTGGTACTCCGTCAGGAAACGGAACGTGAAGGGAAAGACCAGGCAGTAACCCACGGCACACCCCAGGAAGAACATGACCGTTCCTCCGGCGAAGGCCAGCCCCACGCTGCGCCGCTCGTTCTCGAACAGCGCCGGCTGGACGAACCGCCACACCTCGAACGTCAGATAGGGGAACATCAGCACCAGCGCGAACCAGAACGACGTGCTGATATGGGTCAGAAACTGCGAGGCGACGTTGATATTGATGATCTCCACGGCAAACGCGTCGTCGCTGAAATCGGGCAGGAAGAGTCCCGTCCCGCCCAGCCCCGACAACCACCTGTAGAGGAAGAAGTCCGAGGTCGTGGGCCCCAGCACGAACGTATCGAACAGATCGGGCATGACGCAGAAACAGGCGATCATGCAGACGAGCAGCACCGCTACCACGCGGAACAGCGCCTTGCGCAGATCCTCCAGATGCGCCCAAAATGTCATTTCCTTCTCTTCCATCCTTCGGATCGGTAATTTTTCATCGGATAAGTAAACATTCATCCCTTGTAACGGCCTCCGCAACCGTAAGGCCGTCATTTCGTGCTGCACGCAGCAGCGCAGACGAGAGCGACGACGGCCGTCGCAGGCCTTGTAGCTCAGGGTCGCGCCGCAGGAGGCGCAACCCCGAAAACGGCCGGCCTTCCGCGGTGCTCATCGCACCGCAGAGGACGGCCCGTTGTCAGAATTCCGAAGCCCGTGCAGCCCCTATTTCGCATAGGAGGCTTCGACGAACGGAGCTTCGAGCAGATAGTCGGCGCACTCGCGCACGCTGCGTAGCACGTCGCCGTAGCTCGAACCCTCCATCTCGACGATGATGTTCTCCACCCCCGCGGTCGCGGCGTTGCGGAAAATCGCGTCATAGCCCACCATGCCGCTCTGTCCCACCTCACGGCGATCCTTGATGTGCAGCAGGCGGAAACGGCCCGGATACTTCGTGAAATAGTCCACCGGACTGGCCTTGCCCATCACCGTCCAGTAGACGTCCATCTGGAAGAAGACCTTGCCGGGATCGGTGTTTTCGAGCATGTAGTCCAGCATCACGCGATCCTCGACCTTCTCGAACTCACGCGAATGGTTGTGGTAGCCGAACTTGAGACCGGCGGCCTTGCAGCGGGCGCCGACCTCGTCGAAATAACGGCAGTAAGTCGCCAGACCGGCCAGCGTCTCCACGCGCCGCATCGACGGCACGACGATATACTCCACGCCGGCGGCCTTATGCGCCGCGATACATTCGTCCCACCACTCGAGCGCCTCGGAGAAATCGCCCGTCGCCAGTTCTCGATCCGAGAGGTTGCGCGTGCAGTGCGTCGAGAGCACCTTCATGCCCGCCTCCTCCACGTCGCGGCGGAACTGCTGGGGGGGGGTTCCGTAAAGAAGCCCGTCCTTGTAGCTGGCAGCCTCCACCGAGGTGTAACCCATGTCGGCGAGCGCCCGCAGCACGGGTTTGTAGTCGCCCTGGCTCTTGCCGAACACCCCGATCAGCGATCGCACCGAGTAGAGCTGGATGCCGATCTCCTTGCGCGGCGCCTTCTTCGCTCCGGCGAGTGCTCCCGCGGGGAGCATCGCCAGAGTGAGAAGCAGGCAGAGAGCGATCGAAAGTCTCGCTTTCATCGTTCTGCGAACCGATTAGTCGAGCACCTTGATGCGGATGTTGCGGAACCAGACATCGTCGCCGTGATCCTGGAAACCGATGTAGCCCTCGTGGTTCTCGCCGCCGCAGTTGTTGAGCAGCTCGAAGGCCAGCGGACGCTTGGCCGGGCTGAACTTGCTGTTCTCGAGCATCACCGTCCATTCGGGCGTCCAAAGGTGGTACTCCACGACATTCACGTCGTTCTGGCTGTGGATGACCGTGCCTTTGTAGACCGTGATCTTGGCCTTGTTCCACTCGCCGAAAGGCTTCTGATTCTGCGGAACGGCCGGGATCATGTCGTAGAGCGACGCCGACTGACGGTTGCCGTCCACGCCCAGCTTGGCATCGGGGTGATTCGCGTTGTCGAGCACCTGATACTCGGGGCAGGAGATGTAGATGGGCTGCATCTTCATCTTGCCGTTCTTCTCGGCCTCGACCTCCTGAGCAAGGTAGAAGATACCCGAATTGCCGCCTTTGGAGACCATCCACTCCACCTCGAGCTCGAAGTTCTTGAACTTGTGCGCGAAGATCAGGTCGCCGCCGTCCTTCTTCTGGGCCTCGCCGCCGCCCGTGCCGTTGAACTTGATCGCACCGTTGTCGATCGTCCACTTGACCGGAACGTTCTGCTTGCCGTAGCCGCGCCAGCCGTTGAAGGTCTTACCGTCGAAGAGGACATAATAGCCATCCTTGTCCTTGGGGAAGGCCGACAGATCGACCTGTTCGTTTTCCAGCACGTTGTATGCGGGCATGGCCTTCGCCTCGGCTTTCGTCTCGGCCTTCGCTTCGGCTTCCTTCGCCTTGTTGGGATTGCCGCCGCAGGCTGCCATCGAAAGGCTCAGCACGGCGCATGCAGAGAATAAAAACGTCTTTTTCATATTCTTTTCTGTTGTTTTAAATTGGATTCTGAATGATTACATCGGCATGTCGGGCAGCTTCCAGCCCTCACGATAGTTGTGCTTGATGAGCTCCTCGGCGAACTTGTTGGCATCGACCGGATCGGTCCACGTCTTCTTGAAGGTGGGGTGACCGTTCTTGATGGTGAAACCGTCCTTGATGACCGTCTTGATCGTGGCGCCGGCGGGAATGTTGGTGAAGCGCATGTTCTCGCCATCCCAGTGCAGCTCCTGATTGAGGCCCTGCAGACGCACGGCCAGCACACCCATGACGACCATTTCGTTGAACGGTCCGGCCTCGCTGAAGTCCGACATCGACGGCGTACGGTCGTCGGCATCCTCCTTGCAGGCGCGCACCCAGTCCATCTGGTGCGACTCCTTCACCTCGCGCATCACGGGCGGACACTTGGGCTCGCGGCCCGACACCAGATAGGGATCGGCGCCGTAGCAGCCGCAGATCAGCGTGTCTTTCGTACCGTGGAAGATCACGCCGCCGCCGCGGACGTTGAGATCCTTCCCTGCGGGCAGCCCCTCGGGACGCGCCGGCTTCAGACCGCCGTCGTACCAGTAAACCTCGACCTCGGGCATAGCCACCTTCGGCATGTTGTCGCGTGCGGGGAAGACGAACTTCACGGTCTGCGCCGTGGGGCACGAGTCCGTAAGCAGCAGCGTCGAACTGCCCTGCACTTTGGTCGGATAACCCAGTTTCAGCCCCTTGAAGACGGGATGCAGGATGTGGCAGGCCATATCGCCCAGCGCACCCGTGCCGAAGTCCCACCAGCCGCGGAAGTTCCACGGCGTATAGGCCGAGTTGTAGGGGCGCATCTGCGCCGGCCCGATGAACGAATCCCAGTTCAGCGTCGAGGGAATGGGCTCCTCGTTTTCGGGACGCATCAGACCCTGCGGCCAAATCGGACGGTCGGTGAAGGCCTCCACCTTCGTCACCTCGCCGATCTCGCCGTTCCAGATCCATTCGCAGATCTTGCGCACGCCTTCGGCCGAAGCGCCCTGGTTGCCCATCTGCGTGGCGACCTTATATTTATCGGCCAGTTTGGTCAGCAGACGCGACTCATAGACGGAGTGCGTGAGCGGCTTCTCGCAATAGACGTGCTTGCCGGCCGTCATGGCGTCGGCAGCGATGATCGCATGCGTGTGGTCGGCCGTGGCGATCATCACCGCATCGGCCTTCTTGAGCATCTCGTCGTACATGCGGCGATAGTCGTTGTAGCGCTTTGCGGCGGGGTAACGCTGGAAAGTGCGATCGGCGTATTTCCAGTCGACGTCGCACAGACCGATGATGTTCTGACTCTCGAGCCCCTTGAGCACCGAAGCGCCGCGGCCGCCGATGCCGACACCCAGAATATTGAGTTTGTCGCTCGGAGCCGTGTGCCCGAATTTCTTACCCAGCACCGTGCTGGGTACGACCGCCAGTCCGATCGCGGCGGCAGCTCCCTTTTTGAGGAAACTTCTTCTCGACATTTCTTTTGCCATCGTTTCAAGATTTATTTGGTTAGGTAAATGTGGTCGTGTTCGCCGGCGGGAAGCGCGCAGCCTCCGCCCCCGGCACATGATCCGCACTCCGGAAGCCGCCCGTTCCGCCGGCTGCGGAGCACCGCGGCAAAGTTATTTCTGCCCGCTGTCGTTATTTTCGATCTCCTTCTCGATGTTGTTCATCCCCTCCTTGAAGCTGCGGATGCCCTTGCCGAGCCCCTTCATCAGTTCGGGGATTTTCTTCCCGCCGAAAAGCAACAGCACGACGAGCGCGATGACGAAGATCTCGCCGGCGCCCAAGTTCCCGAAAAACAATAAGTTATTCATACTAAAAGTTTTAATGTTCCGTTTATGTCCCTGTTCTTGCCTTACGCCCTTTTGCGCAGCAGTCCGTATCCGTTCGTCATCGTCCGCCGGCGTTCACGGATCTGCTCCAACGTCTGCAGATCGCCGATGGCCGGCAGGTCGTGCTCCTGCGCATCGCGGATGAATTTCCACGCATACTCCGACGCGATCGCCGCATCCCGGAAACGGGGAAGCTCCTCGCACCGCCGCCCCTCAGCGAGCGATTGCGCGAACCGCTCGCACAGCACGTCGATGTTCTTGCCGCCGTAGGGACGCTCGATGCGCTGCGTCTGCGACACGCCGTGCAGCTCGACCACCGCCGTCTTGAAATCGTGCGTCATGCGCGCGATGCCCTTCGTGCCGACGATGTCCACATAGGAGTTATGGGTCTGTTTTTCAGAGAGCTGCCCGTAGACATGCCCCTGCGTGATGTCGAACACCACGCCGTTCTCGAAGGTGCCGTGGCACTGCAGCCACCACGGATCCTTGTAGTTCCACATGCGTACGGCCTGCGCATTCCAGGTCTTGAATTCGGACTCCGCATACCAGCGCGCGATGTCCACATAGTGCATTCCGCAGTCGTGGAACGCAGGCCCTTCGTATTCGTGGCCTTCGCCAGGCGCAAGCCCGGGCGTCATGTGGCAGACGCGGATGATCGCCAACTCGCCGATTTCGCCCGATGCGACGAACTCCTTGATCGTATTGTGATACCAGGAATTGCGCAGGTAGAGGTTGACCGTCGAAAACACCGGCGTGCGCTCGGCCAGACCGACCGCCTCCCATTCGCGCTCCACGCTGTCGGCGATGGGCTTCTCGGCAATGACGTGCTTGCCCGCGGCGAAGGCCTTGCCGATCTGCGACAGCCGCGAATCGGCCAGCGCGAAGAGACCGACCACAGCCACCTCGGGATCATCGAATATGATCTGTTCGTCGGCGATCACCTTCGCCTCCGGCGCCAGTTTGCGGGCCTCCTCGCGCGACTGCTCGCAGACATCGCAGATGTAGGCGACCTCCCAGTCTCCGCTTTTCCGCATCTGCTCGAGATAGAACCCGCCCATTCTGCCGAAGCCGATAATACCGATCTTAATAGGACTCATTTCGGTTAGTACTGCTTTAAATTATAGATATGTCAAAATTCGTCATCCTTGCGAACCGATGTTTCGCAGGATCGAGACTTATTGATACAAAATTAACTTATTTTTATAAGATAAACAAGCGTTTGAAATCCTCCTTCGGAAATATAGCGGTTAAAAAAACATATAAATTTGATATACAAATAATTGATATATTTTTCACCGCGAAAAAATATAGCTCTTTTTCGCGGCATTTTCCGTGCGGACCCCGTAGTCCGGACGGTGTTTCGCCGAGTTGCGGCACGCTTCGGCGAGCAGTTGCGGCAGGCGCAGGGGCCGGCCCTGCGGTTCGGGAACATCCGGACGCTCCGGCCCTGCGCCGTCGCTTATACATTTTGGTTCGGGGCGGACGAATCTTCCGATCCGTGACGGAAGA
>USBO01000061.1 GCA_900552955.1 uncultured Alistipes sp. | reverse complement strand
GTCATCCGCAAAAGAAAATTGACTTTGCAAAAATAGTCAAAATAACCGACAAACCCGCCGTGCCGCCCGATTTTTTCGAGCGGCACGGCAAGCGGCCACGGCTCGTTCGGCGGCAACCTCCGGAAAGGACTTTTCGCACCGAAAACACAATATTTTCGGGAAAAATTTTTGCGTGTCGTTTTTTTGTTATACATTTGCACTCCGCAAACTGCGTAAATTACAAAACAAATAAGGATACTGCTATGGCAATGAAAAGAACGTTCCAGCCGTCGCGCCGGAAGAGAATCAACAAGCACGGTTTCCGCCTGAGAATGTCCACGGCTAACGGTCGCAAGGTGCTGGCCGCCCGTCGTGCCAAGGGCCGTAAGAAGCTGACCGTATCGGACGAGTCGACGTTTAAGTACGCCTAACCGCCCGCAAGGCATTCGTGTGCCATAGCACAGGCGCTGCAATGAACGTTGCAGCGCCTGTGCTGTTTCCGGCGGTACAGGAACGAAGATTCTCCCGCTGCGGCTTTCAAATCTCTGCGAAAAGACGTACCTTTGTACGAACAGACTCCGTTACGACATGAAAGTAGCATCCCTGCAATTCAACCCCATCTGCGAGAACACCTACGTGGTGTGGGACGACACGAACGAGTGCGTCGTCGTCGACGCCGGCAACGCCGACGACCGCGAGAACGCCCGCCTGCGCGAGTTCATCGACTCGCGCGGCCTGCGGCCCGTCATGGCGGTCAACACCCACGGGCATTTCGACCACACGCTGGGCGTGCAGTTCCTCAAGGACACCTACGGCATCCCCTTCGCCCTCTCGGGAAAGGACAGGTTCCTGCTGGACAATGCCGCCACGAGCGGGTCGATCTTCGGCGTGAAGGTCGGCGCGATGCCCGCCATCGACCTCGATCTGGATACGACCGACGAGGTGCGTTTCGGCAACACCGCGCTGCGGATTCTCCGCACGCCGGGCCACACCCCGGGCCACGTGTCGCTCTACGCGCCGCAGGCGAAGGTCGTCTTTACGGGCGACACACTCTTCCGCGAGTCGATCGGCCGCACCGACCTGCCGGGCGGCGACTATTCGTGGATCATGCGTTCGATCCTCGAGCAGCTCGTCCCGCTGGGCGACGAGGTGCAGGTCTGCCCGGGTCACGGAGAGGCGACGACCATCGGTCACGAGACGCTCTACAACCCCTTCGTGGTCGAAGTGCTCAACGGACAGGTGCATTACGAAAGATAAACGGCGCTGTCCGAGATGAACAGACTGCTGCACAGACTACTCTACCGGATGCTGCCGCTGGGCGGCTATCTGCGGACGGTGAGCGCGTTGTTCTTCGTCGCACACCGGCTCGGGATCGGCCGCCATGCGCCGGCGACGGAATATACGTTCCACCTGAAAAACCTGATGCGGGCGGGCGATCTGGCCATCGACATCGGCGCCAATCTGGGCTACTACGCCCGTCTGATGGCGCGCATCGCCGGCCGCGACGGCCACGTCTACGCCGTGGAGCCCGTGGCGCCGATCCGGAGGGTGCTCGAGCGCAATCTGCGCGGCTGCGGCAACACGGTGATCCTGCCCTATGCGCTCGGCGCCGCCGAGGGCCAGATCCGTATGGGCAACGCCACCGTCCGCACGGGCGGCTACTTCGGCACGGGGCAGAACTTCGTGATGGAGGCGAGCGACGAGGCCGACGTGGAGTTCACCGCCGAGATGCGGCGCGGCAGCGAGCTCTTCGGCCACCTCACGCGCATCGACTTCATCAAGTGCGACGTCGAGGGCTACGAAACGATCATCATGGAGGAGATGCGGCCGCTGCTGGAACGCTTCCGCCCCACGGTGCTCATCGAGACGGGCGGTGAGAACCGAGCGCGCATCGTCGGGCTCTTCACCAAGCTCGGCTACGCCGCCTACACGCTCCGCCGGGGGCGGGAAATCCCGCTCGCCGACGGAAGCACCAAGGACATCATCTTCCGGCCGCGGAAAAACCGATAAACGTCAAAACTATGCGTATCGACATACTGACCGTCGTACCCGAACTGCTGCACTCGCCGCTCAACGAATCGATCCTGAAACGGGCGCAGGAGAAGGGGCTGGTGGAGATCGTCGTCCACAACCTCCACGACTACGCCCACGACAAACGAAAGACCACCGACGACTACCCCTTCGGCGGCGAAGCGGGCATGGTGATGAAACCCGAGCCGGTGTTCGAACTGGTCGAGAAACTGCAAGCCGAGCGCCGCTACGACGAGATCGTCTACACCTCGCCCGACGGCGTGCGCTACGACCAGCACGAAGCCAACCGACTGTCGACGCTCGAGAACATCATCGTGCTGTGCGGCCACTACAAGGGGATCGACCACCGCATCCGCGAGCACCTCATCACGCGCGAGATCTCGATCGGCGACTACGTGCTCACGGGGGGCGAGCTGGCCGCATGCGTGATCGCCGACTCGGTGGTGCGGCTGCTGCCGGGCGCCATCGGCGACGAGGCGTCGGCGCTCACCGACTGCTTTCAGGACAACCTGCTGGCGCCGCCCGTCTACACGCGGCCGGCCGAGTTCCGCGGCTGGCGCGTCCCCGACGTGCTGCTGTCGGGCAACTTCGCCGAGATCGAGCGCTGGCAGGACGAACAGTCGTGGGAGCGCACCCGACGGCTGCGGCCCGATCTGCTGGAAACTGAAAACCGAACGGAATGAACGACCTTCACGCAACGACCGAAAACGAACCCGTCGAACCATGAAATACTACCTCATCGCAGGCGAGGCGTCGGGCGACCTCCACGGCGCCAACCTCATGCGGGGGCTGCTCGAGTGCGACCCCGCGGCCGAATTCCGCTTCTGGGGCGGCGACCGCATGGCCGAAGTCGGCGGCGCCCGAAACCGCGTGCGCGACTACCGCGAGACGTCGTTCTTCGGCATCGTGGGCGTGCTGCGCAACTTGGGAACCATCGCGCGGCAGTTGCGCGAGTGCCGCGAGGATGTGCTGCGCTACGCCCCCGACGTGCTGATCCTGATCGACTACCCGGGCTTCAATATGAAGATGGCGCGCTTCGCTAAGCGGCACGGCATCCGCACCTTCTACTACATCGCCCCCAAGGTGTGGGCGTGGCGCGAGCGGCGCGTGAAGGCGATCCGCCGCTACGTCGACCGCCTCTACATCATCTTCCCCTTCGAGCGCGACTACTTCCCGCGGCACGGCATCGCACCCGTCTTCGAGGGCAACCCGCTGCTCGACGCCATCGCCGAACGGGCGGGGTCGCTCCCTGCACGCGAGGCGTTCGGCCGCGCCAACGGGCTCGACGAACGCCCCGTCGTGGCGCTCGTGGCGGGCAGCCGCCGCGGCGAGATCGAAGCCAACCTGCCGCTGATGTGCGCGCTGGCGCCCCGCTTCCCGCAGTACCAGTTCGTGGTGACGGCCGTCTCGTGGCTCGACCGCGCGCTCTACGAGCGTCATCTGGCGGGAACCGACGTGCGGATGGTCGTCGACCGCACCTACGAAACGCTGCACAACGCCGTGGCGGCGGTGGTCACCTCGGGCACGGCGACGCTCGAAACGGCGCTGATGCGCATTCCCGAGGTGGTCGTCTACCGCACCGTATGGTGGCAGGTGTGGCTGCGCCCCTATGTGCTGAAGGTACCCTTCATCTCGCTGGTGAACCTCAACCTCGGCCGCGAGGCGGTGCGCGAGCTGGTACAGTCGTCGGCCGATCCGGCGGAGGCCGAGCGGGCGCTGCGGGCGATCCTCCCGGGCGGCCCCGAGCGCGGGCGGATGCTCGCCGACTACGACGAACTGCACGCCGTGATGGGCGGGCCGGGAGCCAGCGCCCGTTTCGCGGCCGACATGGTAAAGGAGTTGCGCCATGAATGAGTCGCTCGTCATCGCGGCCATCCTGGCCCTCTGCGCCGGCATCGTCCGGCTGCGCCCGCAGTCACTCTCGACGCTCTCCGAGACGCAGAAGAAGAGCCCTGAAACGAACCTGCGCGCCGTGCGCCGCATCGCTGCCGGAGGGATGGCGCTGCTGGCGGCGGCGATCGCCGGCGGGAGCTGGCTGCTCGTGCGCGCGGGCGTCGCGGAGGCGACGATCACGGCGGTGCGCATCGTCGTCCTGTTCGTCGGCACGATCGGCATCATCGCCGCAATCGAGATTCGCAAACACCGCAAATCATGAAGATCATCTGCATCGGCCGCAACTACCGCGACCACATCGCCGAATTCGACGGCGGGCCGCTGCCCGGGGAGCCGCTCTTCTTTCTGAAGCCCGACACGGCGCTGCTGCGCAACAACGATCCCTTCTACATCCCCGACTTCACGCAGGAGGTGCACTACGAATGCGAATTAGTGGTGCGCATCGACCGGCTGGCGCGGCACATCGCGCCGCGCTTCGCCCACCGGCTCTACGCCGAGGTGGGGCTGGGCATCGACTTCACGGCGCGCGATCTCCAGCGCGAGGCGATCGCCAACGGGTGGCCGTGGGAGCGCGCCAAAGGGTTCGACCACTCGGCCGCCGTGTCGCCGCGCTTCCTCCCCGTGGCTGAGCTGGGCGACATCCGCAACCTGCACTTCACGCTCGAGGTCAACGGCGAGGTGCGGCAGCGGGGCTGCACGGGCGACATGATCTTCGGGGTGGACGAGCTGCTGAGCCGCGTCTCGCGCTACATCACCTACCGCACGGGCGACCTGCTCTTCACGGGCACGCCGGCGGGCGTGGGGCCCGTCGCGCGCGGCGACGTGCTGCGCGCCACGCTCGAAGGAGAGGAACTGCTGAACTTCGAAATACGCTGACCCTATGCTTCTGCAAGAGAAACTGCGCCCCTACTGCCTGCTGCTGGCCTCGCACTCGCCGCGCCGCCGACAGTTGCTGCGCGACTGCGGGCTGGAATACACGCTGCTCGACCAATACGAAGTCGAAGAGCGCTATCCGGCGGAGCTGCCGCCGCACGACGTGCCGCTCTACCTGTCGCAGCTCAAAAGCGACGCCTGTCCCCGACCGCTGGCCGAGGGCGACATCCTGCTGACGGCCGACACGGTGGTCGTGGCCGGCGGGGCGATCCTCGGCAAGCCGCACGACCGCGACGAGGCCACGGCGATGCTCCGCCGCCTGTCGGGTGCCGAACATTTCGTCACCACGGGCGTGACGCTGCGCACCGCGCAGCGGCGCCACAGCTTCGCCACGACCACCGCCGTGCGCTTCCGACCGCTGACCGACGAGGAGATCGCCCACTACGTCGACCGCCACCGCCCCTACGACAAAGCCGGAGGGTACGGCATTCAGGAGTGGATCGGCTACGTGGCCATCGAACGCATCGAGGGGTCGTTCTACAACGTCATGGGGCTGCCCGTGCAGCGGCTCTACGTCGAACTCGACCGGTTCATCACGCGGTAAAACCACTAAAACCATAACCCGAATATGAAAAAAATCCTCAGTCTGTCGCTGGCCGCAGCATTCGCCCTCGCGGCCGGCGCCGCCGTCCCCCACCGGATCGTGATCCCCGACATCGAGGGATACAAAACGCTCAAGGGCGACATGCACATCCACACCGTCTTCTCCGACGCGACGGTATGGCCCACGACCCGCGTCGACGAGGCGGTGATGGACGGTCTGGACGTGATCGCCATCACCGACCACGTGGATGCCCGCCTCCAGAAGTACAAGAACAAAGGGATCATGCAGGCCGACCGCGACGAGTCGTACAAAATCGCCGCGGCGGCCGGTAATACGAACGACGTGCTGGTCATCCACGGCGGCGAGATCACGCGCAGCATGGCCCCCGGCCATTTCAACACGCTCTTCGTCTACAATTGCGAAACCATCGGAAACGCATCGGATGCTCACGAGAATCATGTCGACGCCATGCGGGCCGGTCTGGCCGAGGCGAAAAAGCAGGACGGATTTCTGGTCTGGAACCACCCCCATTGGGAGCGTCAGGCACAGAACGAAACACGCTGGTATCCGGAGCACACGGCACTCTACGAAGAAGGGCTGATGCAGGGTATCGAGATCTATAACGGGTTCTGCGGTTATTCGCCCGAAGCCCACCGCTGGGCCATGGAGCGCAACCTCACGCTCATCAGCGGCACGGACGCCCACCATCCGCTCTTCCTATCGATCGACTACAAAAACGGCGCATTGCGCCCCGTGACGCTCATCTTCGCCCGCGAACGCTCGCTCGACGGCGTACGCGAGGCGCTCGAGGCGCGGCGCACGGCGGTCTTCGCCGACGGCACGGTCTACGGCCGCGAGGAGGTGCTGCAACCGCTCATGAAAGCACTGTTCGAAATAACGGATACCCAATACAGCGAAAAGAAGGTGACCCTGCACATCGTGAACCGCAGCTCGATTCCGCTCGTGCTCCGCAAGGCGGCCGGCAGCGAGAAGGTGGTTTTCCCGCGCGACATGATCGTACGGCCCTTCGAGGAGGTAACGTTGACCATTTACGGACCGGATAACAAGAGACCGATCGGGCTCAGCCGGTTCGACGTGAACTTCGAGGTGCTCAACTTCTTCGTCGACGCCGGCAAGCCGCTGATCCATTCACTCCACTTCGAACTTCCGGTAAGCTGAGACGATGAAACACACGAGATATTTTCTGCTGCTGCTGGCCGCTTTGCTCGCCGCACCGCGCCTCAGCGCCGATGAGGGTATGTGGCTGCCCTGTCTGATCCGTGAACGGATCGACGATATGCGCGCCAAGGGCTTCCGTCTCACGGCCGAGGACATCTACGCCGTCAACGAAGCCTCGATGAAGGATGCCGTGGTGCTCTTCAACGGCGGCTGCACGGGCGAGCTGATCTCGGCCGAGGGGCTGCTCATAACGAACCACCATTGCGGCTACGGCGCCATCCAGAGCCATTCGACCGTCGAACACGACTACCTGACCCACGGATTCTGGGCCCGCAGCCGCGCCGAGGAGCTGCCCAACGACGGGTTGTGGGTGCGGCGGCTGGTGCGCATGGAGGATGTGACCGACCTGCTGGCGGCGGGCCGGAGCGCCGAGCGGATCTGCGAGGAGGCCGCCGAGAAGGGACGCTACCGCACGGCGATCGAACAGATGTACTACGGCAATCAGCAGTTCCTGTTCGTCTACGAACAGTTCGACGACGTGCGGCTGGTGGCCGCGCCCCCATCGTCGATCGGCAAGTTCGGCGGCGACACCGACAACTGGATGTGGCCGCGCCACACGGGCGATTTCTCACTCTTCCGCGTCTATGCCGACCGCGAGAACCGGCCGGCGAAGTTCAGCCGCGACAACGTCCCCTACCGTCCGCTGCGCCACTTCCCCATCTCGACGAAGGGGGTCGCCGAGGGCGATTTCACGATGATCTACGGCTTCCCGGGCAACACACAGCAGTACGTCACGGCCGACGCCGTGGCCTACGTCGCCGAGCGTTCCGATCCGATGAAGATCGACCTGCGCACGCGGAGGCTGGCGATCATCACGGCCGCACAGGAGGCCGATCCCGCGACCCGCATCCGCTACGCCGCCAAGCACGCTTCGATCGCCAACGCATGGAAGAAATGGCAGGGCGAGCTGCTGGGGCTGCGGCAGTTGGGCACCGTGGCGCAGAAACGGGCTTACGAAGCCGCCTTCGCACGCTGGGCCGCCGAGCGGCCCGAATACGCGTCGCTGCTCGACTCGCTGCACGCGGCCTACGGCGCCGCAACCGAGGGGTATTATCTCCAAGAGCTGTGCAACGAGAGCGTGAAGGGGATCGAACTGGCAACGCTGGGTGCTGCGCTGCAACTCTATGCCGCAAAACCGTCGGAAGCGCTCGAAGAACGCATCGCCAAACTCTACCGCGACTACGACGCGGCCATCGACCGGCGCGTGGCCGTCGAGATGCTGCGCGGACTGGAGCAATACCATCCCCGTCCGCTGCCCGAAGCCCACACGGCCGAGGTCGCCCGGCACGGAGGCACCGAAGGCTACGCCGCACACCTGTTCGACGCCTCGGCGATCGGCACCTACGACGCGGTCGCGCCGCTCCTGCGCGACACGGCGGCGCTGCGCCGGGCGCTGGCCCAGGAACCCGTGCTGCGGCTCGTGAAGACGTTCGACCGCGGACGCATTCCCCGCAACCTGAGCAACCTGCCCGCCATCGAACGGTGGTACCGTCCCTACATGAAGGCGCTGCGGGAGTTCGACGCCGAACGGTTCTTCTATCCCGACGCCAACCTCACGCTGCGCGTCGCCTACGGACGGGTGGCAGGATATCGGTATGCCGACGCCGTCTATCACCGTCCGCTGACGACCGTCGACGGCATCATCGCCAAGGACGACCCGACGATCTACGACTATGATATTCCCCAACGGCTGCGCGAATGCCACGCCGCGAAGGATTACGGCCGCTGGGGCATCGCCACGCCCGACGGCGGGACGACGGTGCCCGTCTGTTTCCTGGCGACGAACCACACCACGGGCGGCAACTCGGGTTCACCGGTGCTCAACGCCGACGGCGAGCTGGTGGGCATCAACTTCGACCGCACGTGGCGCTCGACGATGAGCGATCTGCAATTCGACCCCGCCGTCTGCCGCAACATCGCAGTCGACATCCGCTATGTGCTTTTCACGATCGACCGCATCGGCGAAGCGGGCTACCTGCTCGAGGAGATGGAGCTGCGGTAACCGGCCGAAACTCCGGAAACGAACGGAACTCCCCGGCATGCCGGGGAGTTCCGTTCGTTTATCGCTTCCGGCGCAGGTTCGCCCGCACAGCAAGGGCAGCGAACAGCCTGCGGGTGGCGGCAAGGCCTGCCGGCACGCTATTTCTCCCCTTCATTGAGGATCGAGTCCAACCGCCGTACCGTATCGGAAAGGCCGGGAACCTCGGGCAATCCCGAAACGTCACGCCGCAGATAGCTGGCATAAGTCGCGTAGTTGATCCCGAAGATCCGGTGTGCGTGGTTCCGCCAGACGCGCCGGTGCGAGTAATGTTTCCCGTCGCCCTTACGATAGTAGAGCCGATCGAGCGTTTGCACCGCCCGAATGCGCAATAAGAGATTTTCATTGTTAGCCATGTGATTATGAAGCTTGGGTTCACCCGAAAAATACGGGTTGCCAAACGAACCTCCAACCGGAATACCAAAATTTACCACTCTTTTTCACACACCCGACAAAAAAGACGTTCGGACTTTCAGTCCGAACGTCTTTTCACTACCGACGTCAATCCGGGATTCACTTCAAAGATTTAAACACCCGCGGATGTTCGAGCAACGCCACCGTGCTGCGCAGCTTCGTCGCACGGCTGAACATCACACTCGAAGGAATCCGCACGGAGGCAGCCGCCGAACCCTCCAGCGACGTGGGGTACTGGATCGTGACATCCGTGACCTTTCCTGCTCGGCCTTCGGCATCGAGAGCGACCGCCACGATGTCGTAACTCTGGCCCAGGATCGACTTGTTGAAAACCATGCCCCAGTAATCCTCATCGGTCATGGAACGGTCGTACCATGCCATATCCTGAGTGTCGGAACCGTCATACTTATAATTATCGTCCATCAGCACCTCAAGCAGCGCATCCTCGCCGAACTGCCCGACCACGCCGACCTTCAGGAAATCCAGCCAACGGTAATCCACGCACTTCGAATCGGGTTTGAACTGAAGAACCAGCGTCGGATAGCCCGCATATTGCGGATCCATGATGCTGCCATCGACCACTCTGTAATCGAGGCCCACGGATGCGTCACCGCGCTCGACCGGGGTCGTCCCCCCCCCGCCCGGGCCGTCGCGCGTGACCTCGATCAACTGCGTCTGGCGCGATCCGACGTAGCCGATGGCATTGATTCCGACCCGGATC
>USBO01000060.1 GCA_900552955.1 uncultured Alistipes sp. | reverse complement strand
TACAGCACCGAAGCGGGGCCGCGCACGACCTCGACCCGGTCGGCTAGCATCGACTGGTAGGCGTCGGCGATCGGATGGCCCATCAGTCCCATATACTGCGGATGGCCGTCGATGAGCACCAGCACGCCCGTGGTGGGGCTTCCGCCCACGCCGCGCAGCGTCATCTGCCCCGCCGCGCCGCCCGAGACGCCGTAGCCCATCACGCCGCGGCCCGTCACGAAGAGCCCCGGCACCTGTCGGGTCAGCGTCGGCAGCAGCGACGGCTGCAACCCCTTCTCGATCTTGCGGCGGTCGACGACCGAGATGGTCATCGGCAGGTGACGGAGGTCTGTCCGGCTGCGCGTGCCCGTGACCACGACCTCCCCGATGGGATAGACCTTCACGCCGCGCAGCGTGTCGGCCGTCTCCGACGGCGACGCACACACGGGGGCGAGGCAGCCGGCAAACAGCGCGAGCAGCAGTTTCGATTTCATCATCATTGTTGTTCGTTGGTAACCATTTCGTTTGCAACACAGGCCCGGAGGACCCGAATCGACCGTATCAATTCCCGTTCCAAATCCGGATCGAAAACGGCGGCGGCACCCGCCTCGGGAAAGAGAGGACGTTTCGGCGCGTTTCTTGCGAAAGTTACGACAAATCACCGACAATGGAAAATATCAGGCAACCCGTTTCCGCACGGATCCGGCGGCATCTGCGCGACGCCGTGGGCCGGATGCACCCCTCCGTCTCGTTCATCTCCTGCATCGGCATCCTGCTGGCCTACCTCACGGGCATCTACATCACGGGATCGCTGCACGAGGCGTCGCACTGGATGGGTGCCATGCTGGCCTGCACGTCGCTGGTGGTCGTCCTGCAATCGCACAGCTACAGGGATTCGCTGCGCGCCGGATGGACACGCGTGCTGGGCACCTTCCTCGGGGCGCTCGTGGCCTACGTCTACCTCAGCATCTGGCCCTTCTCGGTCATAGGGATGCTCGTCTCGGTCTTCGTGCTGGAGATGCTCTGCATGCTGTTCGGCATCTACCAGAACGGCCGCATCGCCACCATCACGCTGCTCATCATCCTGCTCGTCTCGCAGATGACGCCCCACATCCCGCCTGCGGAGAACTGCCTGCTGCGTTTCACGGAGTCGGTCGTGGGCGTCGTGGTGGGCGTGGCGCTTCTGTGGCTGCTCGAGCAATGGAACCGGTGGCTGCGGCCGCATCCGAATCCCGACCGGCCCGCAGACGCGCAAACGGACATGGACACGATGCCGCTGCGCTGGGGCCACTTCCGCGTGCTGATCGTCGCCTCGCTCGGCCAGATCACCGGCGCCGGGCTGGCCACGCTGGTGGGTATCGTCCTGCCGATGATCCAGCTCTTCCGCCACCCCGAACTGAGCTCCCTCCAGCAGGGACTCGTGGCCGCGACCAGCCTCGCGGGCATCACGGTCGGCTCGGTGCTCTTCGGGCGGTGGAGCGACAGACGGGGCTACCTGTTCTTCTTCCGCCTCTGTCCGGCGCTCATCCTCGGGGCGTCGCTCTTCGCCTTCTTCGCGGCCGACCTTTTCGGACTGGTCGTCGGGCTCTTCGTCATGGGACTGGGCATCGGCGGCGGCTACAGCCTCGACTCGGACTACATCTCCGAGATCATGCCCCGACGGTGGAGACTGACGATGGTCGGCGTGGCCAAAGCCGCCTCGGCGCTGGGCAACATCGTCGTGGCGGCCGTCTGCTTCTCGCTGCTGCGCGAATGGAACGATCCGCATCTGTGGAACCGCCTGCTGCTGCTCGTGGCAATCCTGGCCGTCGTCATGCTGCTCTGCCGCATCCGCTTCGAGCAGAGTCCGGGATGGCTCGTCGCCCACGGCCGCATGGCCGAAGCCGAACAGGCCGTGCGCTATTTTCTGGGTCAGGACGTGACCATCGGCGAAATCCGCAACCGTCCGGCGAAATCCGACGCCCCGCAGACGTCGTGGAGCGATCTCTTCAAACGCGGACAGATCAGGAAAGTGATCTTCAGCGGCGTGCCCTGGGCCTGCGAGGGGCTGGGCGTCTACGGCATCGGGGTGTTCCTGCCCGTGCTGGTCATGGCGCTGGGGCTGGAGTCCGGCAGCGAATCGGGCTTCGCTCGCATCACCGAATCGGTGCGGCTCACCACGTGGATCAACCTCGTCATTCTGCCCGGTTTCGTGCTGGGGCTGCTGTTCGTCAACCGCTGGAACCACGTGCGGATGCAGACATGGGGATTCATCCTCTGCGCCGCGGGGCTGGCGCTGCTGCTCACGGCCTACCGGCTCCACTGGCCGCTCTGGGTCTCCGTGGCCGGATTCATGCTCTTCGAACTGTTTCTCAACGCCGGCCCCCATCTGATCACCTTCATCCTCCCGCCGCAGATCTACTCCGTCGCCGAACGCGGCTCGGGAGCGGGTGTGGCCGCAGCCTTCGGCAAACTGGGCGCCGTGGCGGGCGTCCTCTTCATCCCGATGCTGCTCGAATGGGGCGGAGCGACGCTGGCGCTCGCCGTGACCATCGGCGTACTGCTCGCCGGTGCTGCGGTGACGGCCGTCGCGGGGCGCAAGGTGCTCCCCGCCGACCGCCGACCCGAGATGCGGCGCGACTGACGCTCAGCGCACACACTCCCTGCGCAGCGCCTGCCTGAGCCGCAGCTCGGCAGGCTGTTCCAGTCCGCACTCCCCGAGCAGCGCCGAATCGCCGAAGACATGGCGGGTGTCGCCGTCGGCCGCGATGCGCCCCTCCTTCAGGACGATCGTGCGCGGACAGAGGTCGAGCACCATCTCCATATCGTGCGTGGCGATGAGCGTCGTATGGTCGAAGCGGCGGAGCAGCTCGATGACCTGCCGGCGTGCGCGGGGATCGAGACCGGCCGTCGGCTCGTCCATGACGAGCACCGACGGCTCCATGGAGAGCACCGAGGCGATGGCCGCGCGCTTCTTCTCGCCGCCCGAGAGCCGGAACGGCGACGCCTCGCGCAGGTGCGACGCGCCGACGGCGGCCAGCGCCTCGGTCACGCGGCGCTCGATCTCGGCGGGTTCGAGCCCCATATTCACAGGCCCGAAGGCCACATCCTCCCCCACCGTGGGCATGAACAACTGGTCGTCCGAATTCTGAAAGACCAGCCCCACCGACTGCCGCACCAGCGGCAGCGTGCGGCGCGTGAGTTTGATCCCGCCCACGACCACCTCGCCCTGCGAGGGCATCAGCAGACCGTCGGTGTGCAGCAGCAGCGTCGACTTGCCGGCGCCGTTGGCACCCACCAGCGCGACCTTCTCGCCGTGCACGATGCGGAACGACACGCCGCGCAGCGCCTCGCAACCGTCGGGATAACGGTAGTGCACGTCGTCGAAACGGAGGTAATGGTGACTCATATCAGGGACTTGAAGAGACGTTCGGCCGGATGCAGCAGGCGCAGCGCGACGAGCGCCGCGCTCCATCCCGCCAGAAAGAGGGTGTCACGCATCGTCCATGCCGGACGATCGAAGGTATCCGCCGCGATGCGTCCCGTGAAGCCGCGTGCGCGCATGGCCCATCCGATGCGCTCGGCCCGGTCGAAGGTGCGCAGCAGCAACTGCCCCACGAGCGTCCCCCACACCCCGAGCGGATAGGACGTGCGGCCGAAACTGCGCGCATCGCGGGCCTGCCGCATGGCCAGCGCCTCCTCGACGAGCACATGCAGATAGCGGTAGACGAAGAGCAGCTGCGTGACGAAGAGCGCCGGCACCCCCAGCCGCTGCATGCTCCGGCAGAGGCGGTAATAGCCCGTGGTCGAGACCAGCACGAGCAGCGCCTGCACCGACAGCAGCCCGCGCACGACGATCGCCGAGAAGGAGATCCACCCCGCAGTGACGACCGCCGGCCCGATCCGAAAAACGGGTTCGCGGTCGTAGAAGAGGTTGAACGCCCCGATGAAAACGACGAAGGGCAGCACGACGAGCGATCGCCGGAAAACCGCGGCGTAGTCGAGTCCGCCCATCGCGCAGCACACGATCGGGAAGATGCTGAAGAGCAGCAGCTCCGAGAGGTGCGCGAGCGGCACGGAGAGCATCGCGGCGAGAAACACCGCCGTCGCGAGCAGCTTGGCGCGGGCATCCGTGCGGTGGAGCGGACTCCCCATGCATGCGCTCCGCTCCAGCGCATCCAAAGCGCAGAGCGCCTGTCGCAACCGGTCGCTCATCCCCGTCTCCCTCCGGTGCGCAGCAGGCGGGAGACTCCGAACACGACGATCAGAATGGCCCCGCTGCCCACGATTCCTGCCAACGACGTATCGTAATCGGGCAGCACGGCCGTCCGCCGCTGAAGGGCCGCGGCTCTGCGGTGCAGCCCGTCGTCGGGCGCCTCGACCTCCGTGCGCCCCGCCGTGCGTTCGATCGACCACTCCAGACCGTCGGGATCGGACGAGGCGATCCACGAGAACGACCCGCCGACGAGCAGCGCCGCAAGGGCGATCGCCGCCAGCGCCCCGCCCCACCGCCGCCCCGCGGATGCATGCCCTTTGCGGAGGTCGCAGAGCAGCTCGGGCCGGTACCTGCGCACCGTGCAGAGCACGGCGGCCGTGGCCAGCCCCTCGCCGATGCCGATGAACAGGTGGATCGGAAGCATGAAGAGCAGGAAGCGCCCCATGGGCAGCGCCGTGATGCCCGAAGCCTCGGTCTCGAGCGTCACGGCCAGCGCCCCCAGTTCGAGCCCCGTCACCGAGGCGAGCAGCGACGCTGCGAGAATCCGCCCCGCCGAAGCGTCAGGCCGCATCAGCGGCCGGAAAACGAGCGGATAGGCCACCAGACACGACAGGACGGCCATATTGAGGATGTTGGCACCGAGTGCCATGAACCCGCCGTCAGCGAAGACGAGGCACTGGATCACCAGCACCGACGACAGCGTGAGCAGCGCCGCCCACGGGCCCAGCAGCGCCGCGAGGAGGATGCCGCCCACCAGATGGCCGCTCGATCCGGTGCCCGGAATGGCAAAGTTGATCATCTGCGCCGCGAAGACGAAGGCGCCCATGACGCCCATCAGCGCGACGAGCCGTTCGCCGTGCCCGTCGGGCTGCGTGCAGTCGTCGCCGGCACGTTTCACGCGGCGGATCGCCACCCCGAGCAGGGCCAGCGACAGGGCTCCCGTCACCGCGAAGACCGGCGGAGAGACCAGAGCGTCGGACATGTGCATACTCCCGTTATTTTTCGTCGGCAGCCGCGGACCGCGACGGTGCCAGATGTCTCTTGTTTTCAGTATCCCAGTTCGAATGGTCGGGCTTCTCCGTCTCGTCGAAACGCACGAGCGGCAGCAGGAACAGCCACGTGGCGATGCAGAAGGGCGCCGTCAGCGTGGCGATGCCCACGGGGGCCATCAGGACGTACATCCCCGCTTGGATGAAGACCGTGACCAGAATGCCCAGCACGGCCCACACGGCCGAGCGCACGTTCGGACGGTAGAAGACCGTGGCCAGCGCGATGGCCGTCAGCACGGGACTGTAGCCGTAGAGGCCCGCGGCGATCTCCGCGCCCGAGGCCTGCAGCGCGATGACCGTAAGCAGCGCCAGCGCCGAGCCGATCGCCGCCCACAGCGCCGCCCAGCGGTCGCAGAGCGCCAGCCCCGCGAGGAAAAGGATGCCCGTCACCCACGAATCGATCAGGAAGACCTGCCCGATACCTTTGAGCCAGTAGACCGCCAGGTCGGCGAAGCGCAGGCTCTCCAGCGACGCGAAAGCGGCCGGCAGCGTCGGATCGGACATGTGCGCGGCCGGCATACCGTGCATGGCGCGCGCCGCCAGCAGGAACATCCAGGTGCAGAAGACGAACGGGAAGGTGAACGAATTGACCTTCCACGGAGCCATCACGTTGTTGAACCCCGCACGCACCCATGTCGTGAGGGCCGCGCAGAGCACCAGCGCCAGCCACATCCAGACGGTGCTGCCCATGAAGGTGGGAAAGGCGCAGCCCACCAGCACGCCGTTGAAGCCCCAGAGCCCCTGCGCGCCGTCGTGCGCCGGGAAACGGAGCAGATAACCCGTCGCCGTCGAGACGGTCACGCCCAGCAGCGCACCCCACGCCACGAGCCCCTGCCCCTCGGCATAGGCGCCCCAGAAGATGCCCGCCAGAAAGAGCAGTCCCGTCCACGCGCTGTTCTGGAACATCACCTGTCCGGTGCCGCGCAGCAGGATTCTGACGAATTCGACGAAACCGCCTCCGGCACCGTCGGTTCGAACGATTGCATTTGCCATACTTTGAATTTCTTTCTTCCATTTCTCGCCTCGGCATAGCTCGAACTGCGTTCGGCTCTGCTCTCGGCTTAACGAAATGGTTCGATTTTTTTAACAGTTGTCGATGTCGGTCACCGCCACGGAAACTCTTCGGGCAGCGGTTTGCCCTTGACCTCGGAGCGGACGACGGAACAGAAGGCGCGCACGAGCCGTTTGACGGGCTCGGTCTCGGCGCCGAGCACCTTGTAGAGCAGCCCCGCGTCGTTGGGCAGATGCGTGATGCCGGCAGCCAGCCGGCGGTCGCGGTCGACGAACGCCTCGGTGCGTTCGTAAACGGCGTCGGCATGCTGCGGCGGCGTGAGGACGATCACGTTGGCGAAAACGTCGTAGCCGTTCATCGCACCGAGCGTCGCAGGCGTCTGCCGTTCGGGGCGGATGATGAACTTCTCGCGGAACAGCGGCTCGCCGTCGGGCCGTTCGGCGCGGGAGCAGACCGAGAGAATGTCGTAGCGGAAGGTCTCGCCGTCGCCGAAGTACTTGCGGCCGCTTAGGTAGATCTCCGCGTAGAACAGCGTGGCCGACGGCGCGATGCGGATCGACGTGTCGGCGATGAACCGCGTGTGGCGGCACGGAATCGTCGGTTCGGGCAGGTACTCCAGATAAGCGTCGTCGTCGAGCTCGAACGTCTGCCGCAACCCCGAGAAGTTGTAGCGCATCTCGGCCAGCTTGGTCGCCGCACCCGTCGAGACGTGGGCATAGGCCCCACGGCGGACGACGAAGTGCTGCTCGTAGCGGTCGCCGTCGACGTTGGGGCCGCCCGACGAGAGGATGTAGACGCACGGCATCTCGGGCATCCCCTCGTCGAAATAGAGCTCCTGCTGAACGATGAGCGGCGCACGGCGCTCCAGATCGCGCAGGATCGAGCGGCCGTCGCCGTCGAGCTCGAACCCGAGAAACAGATACCCCATCTTGCCCGGCGTACCCACGGGCATCGCCTTGGGCTGCTCGAGATAGGGACTCATCTCTTTGGCTGCTGCGAAATTCATCGTGCGGCGTCGGTTACGGGTTCCGCGGCCTCCTGCCGGCTGCGGTCGACGTCGAAGAGCGCCATGCGGCGGATCAGGCCGATGAGCCGGTCGATCCCCTCGCCCGTCATGCAGTTGGTGAAGACGAAGGGCTTGCCCGGGCGCATCCGCTCCGAGTCGTGCCGCATCACCTCGAGATCGGCATGCACGTAGGGCGCCAGGTCGGTCTTGTTGATGACCAGGATATCGGACTGCGAGATCCCCGGCCCGTCCTTGCGGGGAATCTTGTCGCCCGCGGCCACGTCGATCACGTAGATGAAGAAGTCCACGAGCGCCGGACTGAACGTCAGGGTGAGGTTGTCGCCGCCCGACTCGATGAGCACGACGTCGCCGTCGGGAAAACGGGCCTCCATCTCCTCGACCGCGGCGATATTCATCGAGGGGTCTTCGCGCACGGCCGTGTGGGGGCAGGCACCGGTCTCGACGCCGATGATGCGCTCCTCGACCAGGATGCCCTTGAGCATCTTGCGCACGTGTTTGGCATCTTCGGTGGTCACCACGTCGTTGGTGATGACCAGCACTTTGTAACCCATTTCGAGCAGCCGCGGGGTGATCGCCTCGATGAGCGCCGTTTTGCCGGAGCCCACGGGGCCGCCGATGCCGATTCGGCAAGTGGTGTTGTCGTTCATAATGATTCTGTTTGTTGGGTGGTTGCGTCGTCGGGACGCGTCAGTTCATAAACATGCGTTGGGTTCCCTTCTCGTGCAGCGAGGCGAGGATGTCGATCTGCGGCACGAAGGCGTACATATCGTCGAACTCCATCTCGCCCGCCTGCGCATAGAGGTCACCCAGCGTCTCGGCCGCGCGGAACAGGATACGCTGCGTGTCGTAGTGCGACACGCGCACGCAGCGCAGTGCAGCGCTGACGACCATGTTGACCGCACCGTACTGGTGGGAGCAGAAGAGATCGCGTTCGGAGATTCCGCAGGCCGCAAAGACGATGCCCTGCGCTGCGGGATAGGTGCCCGGCGTGCGGTCGCCGGCGATGTCGCCCAGCCACCGCGCGACGGTGGGGTCGGGGAAGATGCGGCCGGCCAGTTCGGCCAGCTTCTTTCCCATGCGGCGGGTCATGAGCCGCGCCTCGGCGTTCATCTTGCAGAGGATCGCCTGCCGGTCGGCCGCGAGGATGCCCTCGTAGCGGCCGAGGCCGTAGCTGCGATAGGCATGCAGCGCCGCCACGCCGTCGGTGAAGGCGACCTGCCGTGCGATGTCTCGGGTGTACTCCTCGAGGGTCGCGGCGTCGTGGACCAATCCCAGCCCGGCGGCTGTCTCCAGTCCGTTGGAGAAGGAGAACGTGCCCACCGGAAAGGCCGAGTCGGTGAACTCGAGCAACCGCATGACGGTCGTTGCGTTGTCAGACATGGCGTCGGGATTCAATGTGCGGGGGCGTGTTCGTGGTGGTGGTGATGCACGTCGCTGTCGGGGCCGGTGCCGCCGAACAGGCGCCGGATCTCATGGGGTGCGAGGTAGGGAATCACCTCCGAGCCGGGCTGGAACGTGCAGGAGACCCCTTCGATATGGTGCGTGCGCATCACGCTGTCCATGACCTTGCGATCGACCGTCAGCGGGACGTAGACCTTCGTCCCCTTGACCACCGCCGGCCAGTGCTGGTTGCCGATGGCATGGCCGAGCTCCACGGCGGCGTGAATGATCGTTTCGGGGTTGCGGCCGGTCAGTTCCGAAAGATCGGCCACCAGCACCTCGTTGAGGCTGATGCGGACGGCCGCGATGCGGCGCTCCTCGGGCCGATATTCGACGATGTCGCCGTCGAGCATCTGCGTATGCCGCTTCAGGGCCACCGCATATTCGTTTCCGCGGTCGCCCGTCGCCACGAAACGGCTCTTCTGAGCCGTCCACTGGTCGAGGTCGATGCGCTCGATCTGGGCCTCACGAGCCTTCTCCACCCATTCGGGGTCATGCAGATTGCCTAAGATTTCCGTATAGATTTTCATCGGATCGGGATTTGGTTAGGTAGCGTTTTCGATTTTCGGGAGCATACCTTGCGATATGCTCCCCGTGAAATCGGAATCAGGAGAACCAGAGCATCTGGCTCAGCGGGAACTTCTCGGCCGGCTTGACGTAGGCACGCACGTCGTTGACCAGCACGTCGAACGTTTCGGGATTGACGTCGATCTTAGGCATCCCTCCGTTGCGCACCATGTCGAACTTGGTGAGCTGACGGGTGCGGCGCACGGGCTGCACCATGCGTTGCAGTCCCAGCCGCTCCTTGATGCCGTTCTGATAGGCGGCGTTCGACACGAACGACACACAGGTCTGTGGCAGCGTACGACCGAAAGCGCCGTACATCGGACGATAGTAGCACGGCTGCGGGGTCGGCAGCGACGCATTGGGATCGCCCATGTTCGACCAGTTGATCATGCCGCCCTTGATGACCATCTTGGGTTTGGCGCCGAAGAACTGCGGCTCCCAGAGCACGAGATCGGCGACCTTGCCCTTCTCGACCGACCCGAGGTAGTCGGAGACGCCGTAGGTGACGGCCGGATTGATCGTGATCTTGGCGATGTAGCGCAGCACGCGGAAGTTGTCGTTCCCCGCCGCATCCTCGGCCAGCCTGCCGCAGGCGTTCTTCATGAAGGAGGCCATC
>USBO01000059.1 GCA_900552955.1 uncultured Alistipes sp. | reverse complement strand
GATGATTCCGGCCATGAACTCGTCGATGAATTTTTGTGCTTCTTTCTCCATAAATCAGAGGTGTTTTTGGGTTTGGATCCGATGAATCCGGCATCGGAGCGACTGAATGTTTGTCCTAAATGTGACGAGATCCGATGCCGGATCCACCGCATCTCGCCTCGGGCGCTCGGGGGGGGGGTAACCTCCTAACCTGAACCTGTAACCGTATAAAAAAGGCAGCGCGCGTGCGCTGCCGGATTTGCTAAAAGAGATAACGTTCGTTGCGCACTTTCCTGACGAGCCGGAAGATGTCTTCCCACGCCTCCTCGCCGAAGGTTGTGCCCACGACCTCGATCACCTTGCCCGCCGTGACGGCGCCGATGGTGCCGCACTGGCGGAGCGAGAGACCGTTGCAGAGGCCGTAGAGGAATCCCGCTGCGTAGAAGTCGCCGGCGCCCGTGGTGTCGACCCGTTTGGCGGCGGCCATGATGCCCACGTGCACCACCTCGCTGCCGTGCTTGATCAGAGCGCCGCGGATGCCGATCTTGACCACGGCCAGTTCGCAGAGCTGCGAAATGGCTTGCAGCGCGTTGACCGGTTCGTCTTCGCCCGTGAAGGCGATCGCCTCGTCCTCGTTGGCGAAGACGATGTCCACGTATCTCTCGATCAGCCCGCGCAGGAAACCGAGGTTCTCCCCGACGATGTTGAAGCTCGCCAGGTCGATGGCCACCTGCAAGCCGCGTTCCCTGGCCAGCCGCGCCGTGTGTTCGATCAGCGCATGGTTCTGCACCAGGTAGCCTTCGATGTAGACGCCGTCGAAGCCGTCGAAGATGTCGGGGCGGATGTCGTCGGCCGTCAGTTCGAGCGCGGCGCCCAGATGCGTGATCATCGTCCGCTCGCCGTCGGGCGAGATCAGCGACACGCATTTGCCCGAGCGTTCCTGCCCGCGGAAGACGTAGGGCGTGACGCCGAGATTCTCGAGCGCCTGTTCGAAGAAGTCGCCCGTCGTGTCGGGGCCGACCTTGCCGATGAAGCCCGTCTGGCAGCCCAGCCGCGCCATGGCGCGGATCGTATTGCCCGCCGACCCGCCCAGCGAGAGCGAGTAGGGGAGTCCTGCGACGGATTTCGATATTTCCGTTTGCAGTTTGTTGTCGACCAGGTTCATGGAACCTTTGTCGAGCGAATATCTCTTCAGTACGGAGTCCGACTCCAGATTGACCAGCATGTCCGTCAGGGCATTGCCGATACCGATTACGCGTTTCATCCGATGGAGGTGTCTTTATGTGCAGGGGTTTGGGTTCGTCGGGGCGGGGTTACATGGAGAGGATTTTCACGAGATTGACATAATCGCGGTTGATCGCTTTGTTGTGACGGATCGCCCGCGAGAAGGGGACGTAGACCAGTTCGTTGTTCTGGATGCCGATCATCACGTTGCGCTGCCCCTCCATGATCGCCTCGATGGCCGCCGCGCCCATGCGCGAGGCCAGGATGCGGTCCTGCGCCGTGGGCGAGCCGCCGCGCTGGATGTGTCCCAGAATCGTGACGCGTGCGTCGTATTGCGGGAACTCCTTCTTCACGCGTTCGGCCAGCCCCATTGCGCCGCCCGTGCGGGGATTCTCGGCCACGATGACGATCGCCGAGTTCTTGCTCTTGCGGAAGCCCTGGCTGATGAGCTCGGCCAGTTGGTCGACCTCGGTCTCCATCTCGGGGATGATGGCTGCCTCGGAACCCGTGGCGATGGCGCCGTTGAGCGCCAGAAAGCCCGCCGTGTGGCCCATCACTTCGACGAAAAAGAGCCGCTCGTGGCTCGAGGCCGTGTCGCGCAGTTTGTCGACGGCATCCATGATGGTGTTGAGCGCTGTGTCGTAGCCGATGGTGGCGTCCGTGCCGCCCAGATCGTTGTCGATGGTGCCGGGCAGCCCCACGATGGGCACGTCGTGCTCCTGGGCGAAGATATTGGCCCCCGACAGCGAGCCGTCGCCGCCGATGACCACCAGGGCGTCGATGCCCGCGGCCTTCAGGTTGTCGTAGGCCAGCTGACGGCCCTCGGCCGAGCGGAATTCCTCGCTGCGGGCCGTCTTGAGGATCGTGCCGCCCAGCTGGATGATGTTGCTCACCGACGAAGAGTGGAAATCGACGATCTCGTTGGTCACCAGACCGCGGTAGCCGCGCAGAATTCCTTTGACCGTGAATCCGTTGAAGATGGCCGTGCGGGTGACGGCGCGGATGGCGGCGTTCATGCCCGGGGCGTCGCCGCCCGAGGTCAGGATACCGATGCATTTGATGGCTGCCATAGGAAGGGTGTGTTATCGCTTCGGGACAAAATTAGTAAAATAATTTATGAATATCGCTCTTTTCCCTGCTTTTTTTATGCCAAAACGGGAAGCCGCGCCGGAGGGCTTCCCGTTTGGCCGGCGAGGGCCGTTCCGGCCGTCGTCATTCGTAGCTCGCGTCGTCGAAATCAGTGTCGACGGCCGAAGGCGTCGGGCGGTCGTCGGAGCGCTCCGCGGGGTCGGCGGGCGGGGTCGGTTGCGCGGGTTCGGTGGCGATGACGGCCACCGTGTCGGAGGCGACCCAATCGCGCAGTTCGTCGCGGACTTCGGAGCGGGGCTCTGCGAAGAGTCCGTGCAAGCCGTCGCGGTTCCAGCTGCCGAACTCCTCCAAGGCCAGCCAGCCGGTGGAGACGAGTGTGGCGATCCAGAACAGGAAAACGACAAGTGCGGCTCGTCCGCTGGGTTTGCGCGAAGCGATCAGGCAGAAGAGGACGTAGATGAGCAGCAGCAGCGGAATGAGCATCGTCAGCAGGGCTGCGATCACCAGTGTGCGGCTCGTGTTGCTCCATGCGGCGATGTCCACGACTCCGTGGCTGGTCGCGTCGCCGAAGAGGAACGCGAGGAGAATCAGCAGCAGCGCGCAGGCGGCGAGTGTCAGTCCGAAGATGATGAAGCCGGTGAGGATCTTGATGACCACGAGCGTCAGCTGCCCGAAGGCGTAGATCACGCGTGCGACGAGGGATTTCACCTCGCCGTTGGCTTCGCCGCCTGCGGCGGTCCTCTCGCGGATCGACCGCACGGTGATCGGTTCGCCCTCCATTTCGAGCCGCTGACGGGCCGTGCGGGCGGCCGGCACGGCGAACCACATGACGAAGTAGCCCAGCGCGAAGACGCCGAACAGGTTGGCGAAGAATCCCGAGAGGGCGTTGCCGAAGGGCAACACCGCGACCAGGATCACCAGCAGCAGCGGCGCGAAGAGCGTAAGCCGCACCCACGTGGCGTCGGTGTCGAAGTAGCGGCCCAGACCGGCGCAGACGCCGCCCAGACGGGCGTTTTCGGTGTCGCGGTAGAGGCGGCGCGGGATGCGGGGCTGTTTCGGGCCGCTCTCGGCGTCGCTCTCCGAACGGATGGTCTCGGCTGTCCCCATCTGTGCGATGATGCGTTGCAGCAGCGGGGCTTCGACCACGCGGGAGCTCTCCTGCTGCGTGAGGATCAGTTCGGCGATGCGCGCTTCGATGTCGGCGACGATCTCCTCGCCGTCGGTCGTTGCTGCGTAGGTTGCCTTGAGACTGTCGAGATAGTCGCTCAGCAGGGTGTAGGCATCGGCGTCGAGCGTGAAGGCGATGCCCGAGATACTGCATTTCTTAACCTCTTTCATGTGTCAGCGTTTGTGGGTGACCGAACCCGTGAGACTCTTTTTGTGGTTGACGAGCCGGCAGTCGCCCCAGTAGGAGACGCTGCCGCCCGACGAGGCGCCGGCGTCGAGCGTCCCGGAGCAGGTGATGCGGATCGAAGCGCCCGACGAAGCGTGTGCCTCGGTGCGCACCGTCAGCAGATTGCGGGCGTTGCAGGAGGCGCCCGACGAGACGCCGATCCGGCACTCCGTCGCCCGGCCTTTGGCACTCACTTCGGCGCCGCTCGCCGCTTTGACGGTGCAGCGGTCGACCGAGAGGTTGGCTTTGATTCCGGCGCCGCTCGAGGCTGCCAGCGCGCAGCCTTCGCCTTCGAAGGCGATCTCGATGCCGGCGCCGCTGCTGGCCCTGACATCGAGCGCCGGCGCTTTCACGACGCGCTGGCAGGTGACCGCGGCGCCGCTCGAAGCCTTCAGGCTCCGCAGCTCTTCGGGGGTCGGGACGCTGATGCGCACGGTGCAGTTGCTGATGCTGCGCACATCGTCGTCGATGGTCAGCCGGAGTGTGCCGTCGTCGTCGACGGTCGTCTGCACGAAGTCGATGATCCGCTCGTCGGCTTCGACGACGAGCTTGCCTGCGGGAGCGGCGGTGAGCGTCGCTGCGATGCCGCGTGCGACTTTCACCGCCGTGTAAGGTTTCGCGTCGCGGGTTTCGGTGCGCAGGACGCCCGAACCCTTGATCGTGCGGAACGGTGCGGCGTCGGACGACCCCGTACCGAGCAGCGCAAGGAGCGTTGTGAGCAGTAGAATACGTTTCATGGGTGTGTTCTCATTGATTTTTGGTTTCGGATCATGTTGCGGGGGCGGTGTCACTCACCGCCGGCGGGGGCTGCGGACGAGGGACTGCCGTGACGGATCAGGTCGATCTGCTGCACCATCTCGGTCCATGCCTGATCGAGCGCGCGGAGTGCTTCGCGGCCTTTCTCGGTGAGCGCGTAGTATTTGCGGGGAGGGCCCTGCGGCGATTCCTCCCAACGGTAGGTGAGCAGTCCGCCGTTCTTCTGACGGGTCAGGATGGGATAGAGCGTCCCCTCCACCACGATCATCTCGGCGGCCTTCAGTTGGGCGATGATCTTCGGGGCGTAGGAGTCGCCGCGCGAGAGAATCGCGAGGATGCAGTATTCGAGAATGCCTTTCCGCATCTGGGCTTTTACGTTATCTTCGGCCATGACGTTGTCGTTTTAGGAGTGTTTACGGAAGTTGAGGGACTGCGGCTCTTCGGGGACGACTAACCAGAGGATGATGTAGGCCCAGATCGAGAGCCCGCCGAAAATGATGAGGAAGAGCGTCAGCAGCCGGACCGCCAGCGGATCGACGCGCAGGTATTCGGCCAGACCGCCGCATACGCCCGCGATGGCGCGGTCGCTGCGCGAGCGGTAGAGTTTGCGCGGCGCGGGTTCGGCGGCGAAGCCGCTTCCGTGCGCGTCGTCGGCACGGCATTCGCCGAAGTCGTCGGGCTGGCCGAGCTGCTCCATGGCGTGGCGCACCGTGCCGAGCGATACGACCATGATCGGCGAGGAGAGCCGTTCGCGGAAAATCTCGGCGATGCGCGCCTCGACGTCCTCCATCGTATCGGTGTCTTCGGGCGGCAGCCGGCGGCCGATGTCGTCCAGATAACGGCGCAGCGCGGCGTAGGCGTCGTCGTCGAGCGTGAATGCCTGTGAGGCGATATTGACGTTGACAGTCTCTTTCATGGCAGTGTCCTGTTTTGAGTGTCTCTGAATTTTTAATTACTTTGTCGCTGCAAATATAATGCAATTATTTGTACCTTGCAATACAAAGTACCTGTTTTCTGAGAAAACTTTTGCCGTGCCGCTTTCCGGTTGGCGCGGCTGCGGTCGCGTGGTCGCCCCCCCCCGACCGTTGCCCGAACGGCCTGCGATCGGGCTCGTACGCAAGACGGAAAGCGTTTTTTCGGGTCGGATGATTTATTTCTTACAGAATTTGGTAGTTCGGTTGGAATTTTGAATGCGATACCGGAAATTCATCGCTTATTCAGGTTGTATCAGGTTATGAAGATCTACGACTTTGCGACGCTCGATGCCGGCGAGCTCTATCTCTTTTTTCCGGCAGGCAATCCTTCGGGCGGACTGTGGGGCGTGTTCGAACGCCTCGACCGCCGCAGCGGGGTGCTGCTCTCGGCCTGTTCGGGCGATATGACCCGCTTCGATCTGTGGACGTCCCTGCCCTCGGGCTATAACTGCTGCCGGTGTGCCTCGGCCGAAGAGCGGGAGCGTTTTTCGCAGGCGCTGAAGGCCTGTTTCGCATGCGGATGAAAGCGGCGGGAGAGAGGCAGCCCCTCTCCCGCCGCGGTTATGTCGGTGAGGATCAGACCTCCTCTTTGAATCCCTGAGCTTTCAGACGGATGTCGCTGCCGTCGGGCGTCACCAGATAGCAGCCCGTGCCCGCAGCGGTGATGTGCCCGATCACGTCGACGGGCCCCAGCCGCCCGATCTGCTCCTGCATGGAGAGCGGCACGGTGAAGAGCAGTTCGTGATCCTGCCCGCCGTTGAGGGCCGCCACCACGGGGTCGACGTGCATCTCCTCGGCGAGCCGGTGCGTCTGGCGGGCGATGGGAATCCGCTCCAGATAGATGCGGGCGCCGCAGCCGGAGGCTTTGCAGAGCTGCATCAGGTCGCTGGCCAGACCGTCCGAGAGGTCGATCATCGCCGTGGGGCGGAGCTTCTCCTCGGCCAGCGCGGCGATCACGTCGTGGCGTGCGCGGGGCTTGAGGTACTTTTCGAGCAGGTATTCGTAGCCTTCGAACTGCGGTTCGGGGTTGGCCACGTCGCGCAACACGCGCTTCTCGCGTTCGAGCAGTTGGAGGCCCATGTAGGCGGCGCCCACGTTTCCCGTGATGCAGATCAGATCGTTGGGCTTTGCGCCGCCGCGGTAGACGATCTCGCTGCGCTTGGCGCGGCCGACAGCGGTGACGTTGACGGCGAGCCCCGTAAGCGAGGCGGTCGTGTCGCCGCCCGCCAGGTCGATCTTCAGTTCGTCGCAGGCCAGACGTACCCCTTCGTAAAACTCTTCCAACGCCTCGACCGAGAATTTCGACGACACGCCGAGCGACAGCAGCACCTGCTCGGGCAGGGCGTTCATCGCCAGAATGTCGCTGGCGCCGACGGTGACCGCCTTGTAGCCCAGATGCTTGAGCGGGAAGTAGGTCAGATCGAAGTCGATGCCTTCCAACAGCAGGTCGGTCGAGACGAGCGTGGCCTCGGTGCGGGAGGCGGCGATGACCGCCGCATCGTCGCCCGCGCCCCGCAGGGTCGTACGGTTGCGGGGTGCGAATCTATCGGTGAGTCTGCCGATGAGCCCGAACTCTCCCAATTCGGAGATCGGCGTCGGTTTGTGCTTTTCCATATTCGTCCGGTAGTGTTTGCCGCAAAAGTACGGAAACTTTGCCGGATTGCCAACTCTTTCGCAGGCTGCCGAGCGGCCGGGGGCGGAGCGAAGCGCCGTTCCGCGGCCGAACATATATTATAATATTTAAAAAACTTTGCCGTTTTCGGGAAAATAGACTATTTTTGCCGTTGAAGAAACTACGCAAACTATGCTGAATATCGTATTATTTGGTGCGCCGGGGTGCGGCAAAGGGACGCAGGCGGCGCGGCTGAAGGAGCATTACGGGATCGACCACGTCTCGACGGGCGAGGTGATCCGTGCCGAGATCGCACGCGGTACCGAGCTGGGCCGCAGCATGGAGGAGTACATCAAGGCGGGACGTCTGGCGCCCGACGCCGTCGTCATCGGGATGATCGCCAACTACGTGGCCGAGCACCGCGATGCGGCGGGCAACATCTTCGACGGCTTCCCCCGCACGACGATCCAGGCCGAGGAGTTCGACCGCATTCTCGCCGAACACGGCCTGGGTGTCACGCTGATGGTCGACATGCACGTCCCCGAGGAGGAACTCGTGCGCCGCATCCTGCTGCGCGGCAAGGATTCGGGCCGTGCCGACGATGCGTCGGAGGAGATCATCCGCAACCGCATCAAGGTCTACCGCGATCAGACCGAGGTGGTGGGCGCCTATTACGCCAAGCAGAGCAAATATTCCGAGGTGGACGGTCTCGGTTCGATGGACGAGGTCTTCGGCCGCATCTGTCGGGTCATCGACGCGAAGCGGTAGGGTCTGTCCGAAAGACTGCGAAGGCTCGGGAAACACTCCCGAGCCTTCGCGCGTTCTGTGCCGGTGGCGGTTCGCCCGCACCGGACACCGGTCAGCTCTCCTGCGGCGTGCAGAGCAGCAGCACGGGGTTGGAGTCGTCGTCGAGCCCTTCGACCGCGCAGTCGGGCCAGCGGCGGTAGTCGGCCGCCTCGACCCGGACGATGAACCGGTCGCCCTTGGCGCCGATGACGGGATGGTTTCACGGCGACGTGCCCTCGGCCGTGATCGGGATGAGGTACTGTGTTTTGTCCGCCAGATTGCAGAACCAATTGTAACGCCTTTTCTTGCCGATCGAGAATCCGAGCTGGAGCCATTTGTCGGTTCGGACGAAGGTGACGAAGGCTATTTTGTCGTTTTGGCGAAGATAGCCGTCGAATTCGATGAATAGATTCTCCATTTTTGCGTATCTCTCGCACACTTCGGGATCGATTCCGTGACGGCCGAAGTCGAACGTGTAGGCGATCTTCGCATCGTGTTTTCGGTCGATCAGATAGAGGTCGTTTTGCAGCGCGGGCAGATAGTAGCAGCCTTGCGGCGTGTGGCAGAACGCCGACGGCCAATTGAGCTGCTTGCCGACGATCGGTATCGCGGGAGTGCAGATGATTTCGCCTTCGGCGTTGCAGACGGGGAGCACGCAATCGTCGTGGTGCATTCCCGTCTGGTTGTCGAGCAGGAGTGCATCCGCAAACCATGTAAAGTTGTGAAACGGCCGTTCGGTCGGCCAAGCACGCCGGAACATTCCGTCGAATCCGAATTCCAGCATCCGACGACGTCCCAGATCGGCGACCAGCAGAGTCGAGTCCGTTGCGGCGATATGCAGCATATCGTAGGCTTCCTGCGGTCCGCGGCCGCGCGCGTCAATGATCGTTTTGATGCGGCCCTGTTGATCGAACAGTACGATTTTGTCATCGTCACCGACAATATAGTGTTCGGACAGGTGTGTGATGTAATTTGTACGATGCCCTATAAGTGCCGCCGAATCGGTTTCGAGCGGGACGGCCTGCACCTTTGTACTGCGAAGAACGGACGGCGCTTCCCAATGGATCGTGATCGGAACATTCTCGGGTGCAATGTTATCGCAGCAACCCGTCAACCCGAGCGGCAGACAAAGGTAGAACCATATTTTTTTCATAACGGATTTGGCTGGGGTAAAAGAGGGACTTGCTTTATATTAGTTGATTACAGAGCGGTACATGCGTGATTCCCGTTGGGATAACAATCCCGGCCCGTTCTGTCGGGAGAACGAGCCATATAGGCCGAGCGATAGGAAGTTCTCCGTCGGCCAATGCCTCGATATTGGCCTGCAACAGCTCATCTACTTCGTTGATCGCGGAGTTTGCGATGAACCCCGTGACGGCGGCTGCGGTCAGCAGCGTTCCGACTGCCGGGTGAATGGGTTCGGGTTTCATCGTAATTCATTGAATTCAATCATTTAGTAAGAATACATTGTTTCGTTGAAAGAACCAAATTTTTCGGTATCTATTCCATGATTTCCGGATGGATCATTAGCCTCTCCCTTTCCGTGGCGGTCTGCGGTTGCCTCGGCGGTTCGCAGCCGCAGGCAGGCCCCGCGCCTTCTTCACGGTAAGCCGCTGGGGCGGGGTGCGGGAAAGTGGAAGAATTTTCATCGGTAATTTTTCATTCTTGATTTTTATTCCTACCTTTGCCCCGCTGAAAAGCGCAATAATTTTAATTTTCATTGATTATGAACAATTACGAAACCGTTTTCATTGTCACGCCGGTTCTCTCCGAGGCTCAGGTGCAGGAGGTGGCTGACAAATTCCAAGGTGTTATCACCGAGAACGGCGGTCAGCTCGTGAATGTGGAGAAGTGGGGCCTCAAGAAGCTCGCTTACCCGATTCAGAACAAGACCACCGGTTTCTACTTCCTCGTGGAGTTCACGGGCGAAGGGACGCTGATCAACACGCTGGAGACCCAGTATCGCCGCGATGAGCGCGTCATCCGCTTTCTGACGTTCAAGCAGGACAAGTACGCCGTCGAGTATTCGGAGAAGCGTCGCGCTAAACTTTCTAACAAATCGCAGGAGGAGTAACCATGGCACAGGACAACAAAGCACAGGCATCGGAGATCCGTTACCTCAATCCGGTATCGGTCGACGTGAAGAAGAAGAAGTACTGCCGTTTCAAGAAACTCGGCATCAAGTACGTAGACTATAAGGACGGAGAGTTCCTCAAGAAGTTCCTCAA
>USBO01000058.1 GCA_900552955.1 uncultured Alistipes sp. | reverse complement strand
TGACGCTCCCCGTCAAGTTCCCGCTGCTGCTGGCGCAGGGCGCCGACGGCATCGCCGTGGGACTGGCGTCGAAGATTCTGCCCCACAACTTCAACGAGCTGATCCATGCGGCCATCGCCCATCTGCGCGGCGAGGCGTTCCAGCTCTACCCCGACTTCCCGACGGGCGGCATGATCGACGTGTCGCGTTACAACGACGGCCTGCGGGGCGGTGCGGTGAAGGTGCGCGCCAAGATCTCGAAGATCGACAAACGGACGCTGGCCATCACCGAAATTCCCTACACGACGACCACCGAGTCGATCAAGGAGTCGATCATCAAGGCCAACGAGAAGGGCAAGATCAAGATCCGCCGCGTGGACGACAACACGGCCGAGCATGTGGAGATCATCGTGCAGGTGGCGCCCGACGAGTCGTCGGACAAGACCATCGACGCACTCTATGCCTTCACCGACTGCGAGGTGTCGATCTCGCCCAACGCCTGCGTCATCCGCGACGAGAAGCCCCATTTCATGGGAGTGAGCGAGATTCTGCGCCGTTCGGCCGACCACACGCGGGCGCTGCTGGGGCAGGAGCTCGAAATCCGGCTCCACGAGCTGAACGAAGCGTGGCATGCGGCTTCGCTGGAGCGTATCTTCATCGAGAACAAGCTCTACCAGCTCATCGAGGGGTGCAAAACCCGCGAAGCGGCCTATGCGGCCGTGGACAAGGGGCTGGCGCCGTTCAAGAAGCTGCTGCGCCGCGAGGTGACGCCCGACGACGTGCAGCGCCTCACGGAGCTGAAGTTCATCCGCATCTCGCGCTTCGATGCGGAGCGGGCCGACAACGAGATCAAGGCCGTCGAGGCCGAGATCGAGCGCGTGCGTTACGATCTGGAGCACCTGACCGACTACGCAGTGGCCTATTTCGAGCGCATCCGCGAGAAGTACGGCAAGGGGCGCGAGCGGCGCACCGAGCTGCGGTCGTTCGACACGATCGAGGCGGCGAAAGTGGCCGTGACGAACGCCAAGCTGTACGTCGACCGCGCAGAGGGCTTCTTCGGCATCGGCAAGTCGATGAAGGAGGCCGAGTTCGTGTGCGACTGCTCGGACATCGACGACGTGATCGTCTTCACGAAGGAGGGCCGCTACATCATCACCAAGGTGAGCGACAAAGCCTTCTTCGACAAGAACATCTACTATATCGGCGTCTTCAAGCGCAACGACGAGCGGACGATCTACAACGTCCTCTACCGCGACGGCAAGAACGGCCCGATCCTCATGAAACGCTGCGCCATCAAGGGCATCACGCGCGACAAGGAGTACGACATCACGAAAGGGACGCCCAAGAGCGAGATCGTCTACATGACGGTCAATCCCAACGGCGAGGCCGAGGTGCTGAAGGTCTACTTCAAGCCGCGGCCGCGGCTCAAGAAGGTGATCGTCGACCTCGACTTCTCGACGCTGGCCATCAAGGGGCGGCAGAGTCAGGGCAACCTCTTCTCGCGTTACGGCATCCACAAGATCGTGATGAAGGAGCGCGGCGCCTCGACGCTGGGCAGCCAGCGGATCTGGTTCGACGACGACGTGCACCGGCTCAACACCGAGGGGCGGGGCTATGCGCTGGGCGCCTTCAAGGGCGACGACAAGCTGCTGGTGTGGACGCCCCGCACCTATTACATCACGGGGTACGACCTCCAGCAGCACTTCCCCGACGACACGGTGCTGGTCGAGCGCTACCGCCCCGAACGGGTCTATGCGGTCTGCTACTTCGACCGCGAGCAGAACTACTACTATCTCAAGCGGTTCACGGTCGAGTCGGGCGACAAGACGCAGTTCTTCCTCGACGAGGAGGGGACGAGCGACTTCGTCTGCCGTACGGGCCGCTCCGGCGCGCAGCTGGAGGTGACCTATGCCGGCGCGCAGGCGTCGCGGCCGGCCGAGTGCATGGAGGTCGACGGCTTCGTCGGCGTCAAGAGCCACCGGGCCAAAGGCAAGCGCGTGACCACGTTCGAGGTGGCGTCGCTGCGTTTCGTCGAACCCGACGACCCCGAGGAGGAGCCGGCCGACACGGCGGCGGGTGGCGACGGCCCCGACGATGCGCCTGCGGGCGATCCGGCCGCTGCGGCAGAGACGGCCGGCACGGCGTCGGGCATCGAACTGCCCGACGGGCCGGCGGAGATGCCGGAGACCGCGGACGACGTGGAGTTCACGATCGAACGCCCGCGCGGCGATCAGGACGACGTGATCGACGTCGAGCAGCTCAACCTGTTCTAAGCGGACGAAAAACGGCGGACGATGGCTACGAAACTCTTTCTGGTGGGGTATATGGGATGCGGCAAGAGCACGCTGGCGCGGAAATTGTCGCGCCGCACAGGGTTGCGCGCCGTCGACACCGATGCGGAGGTCGAACGGCTGGAGGGCGCGTCGGTCGGCGACATCTTCCGCTACGAGGGCGAGGAGCGTTTCCGCGAACTGGAGCGGGCGGTCGTCGCGCGGCTGGCAGCGGCGGACGAGGCCTGCATCGTAGCCACGGGCGGCGGCCTGCCCACGTGGAGCGACAACATGGAGATGCTGGCGGCGGCGGGCCGGACGGTCTACCTGCGCCGGTCGGCCGAGAGCATCGCCGCGCGGCTCTCGCCCTACGGCCGTGCGAAGCGGCCCAGGTTGCAGGGGCTCGAAGGCGCGGAGCTGGTCGAATTCATGCGGCGCGACATCGCCGGACGCGAGTCCTGCTATGCGCAGGCGTCGCTGGTGCTCGACTGCGACGCGCTGAGCGACGAGGAGGCCGTGGAACGAATCATACGTTATCTTGCAGAGAATGAATGACGCACCGATCGGAATCTACGACTCGGGGCTGGGCGGGCTGACCGTCTGGCGCGAGGTGCGGCGTCTGCTGCCGGAGGAGTCGCTGCTCTATCTGGGCGACGGCAAGAACTGCCCCTACGGCTCGCGTACGCGCGAGGAGGTGCGGGAGTTCTCGGACGCGGCCGTCGCACGGCTCGCGGCGGAGGGGTGCAAGCTGGTCGTCGTGGCCTGCAATACGGCGACGGCCGCGGCGATCGACTTCCTGCGTGCGAAATATGCCGCGCTTCCGATCGTGGGCATGGAGCCGGCCGTGAAGCCTGCCTGTCTGCATACGCGCAGCGGCGTGGTGGGGGTGCTGGCCACCGAACGAAGTCTGGAGGGCGATCTGTTCCACCGCACGGCGGCGCGCTACGGCCGCGACGTGACGGTGATCGCCGAGCCCGGGCGCGGGTTCGTCGAGCTGGTGGAGAACGACCTCGAGGCGACGCCCGAGGCCGATCGCGCGGTCGCCGCAGCGCTGGCGGAGATGCTGGCGCGCGGCGCCGACCAGATCGTGCTGGGGTGCACGCACTATCCCTTCCTGATGGAGGCGATCCGGCGCGCGACGGCGGGCCGCGACGTGACCGTCATCGACCCGGCGCCTGCGGTGGCGCGCCGCACGGCGCAACTGCTCGACGAATGCGGCCTGCGCGCCGCGGCGGGGCACCGTCCCGCATACGGTTTTCTGACCTTCGCCGACGAAGCCTACCGCGAACGGCTGCGCCGCAAGGCTTTCGGAGGCGACGTTGCATAAATGGAAAATGATCGCTATTTTTGTAGCGAGAAACGAACTGAGACATGGCATCGACCCAATCCAAATCGGCAGAGAGCTCTGCCGTGCGCTCCGACGGCGAGAGCGCACGGTGGATTTCCGGTCTGCTGCTGCTATTCGTCGGGATTTTCCTGGTGGCGTCGGTGGTCTTCTACTATTTCGACTGGCGCAGCGACTACAGCGCGCTGCACGGCATCGGCAGCGAGAATCCCAATTTCGACGACTCGATCGAAAACCCCTGCGGACGGCTGGGCGCATGGACGGCCGAGCTGCTCGTGGGGCGTTCGTTCGGCCTGTTCGGGATCATCATTCCGCTGATCGTGACGATGATGGGGCTGCGCATCCTGCGCCGGCGCCCCGTGCTGTTCCACCATTCGGTGCTCAGCTCGCTGCTGGTGCTGATCCTGGGGTCGCTCACGCTCGGCGTTCTGTTCGACGACGGATGGGGGATGTTCAACAGCGGCTGGGGCGGCGCTTTCGGTATCGAGATGGGACGTCTGCTGAGCGGCGGCATCGGCATGGTGGGGTGTCTGATCCTGCTGCTGGGCGGCTGGATTCTCACGGGGGTCTTCATCAACCGCAATTTCATCAATACGGTCAACCGCGCCGGCAATGCGCTGGTCGACACGAGCGGCAGGCTGGTGGAGACCGTGGCGCAGAAGGTGCCGTCGTTGCAGTCGCTCGTCGTGCCGCATTCCAAAGACGACGAGGCGGCGTCTGCGTCGGCCTCCGAGCGGGAGGTCGGGCCGACGCCTCGTCCTGAACCTGCCGCGGCGCCGCGCCGTGCGGCCGAACCGGCGGCGGTCGATACGCCGAAGCCTGCGGCAGCTGCCGGGGAGGAGCCTTTCGAGGTGCGTCCGGCGGGAGTGGCGCCCGTCTCGGGCGGCGTGCAGACCGTCAATGACTATTATGCGTCCAACCGTGCGACGGACGACGATCCGTTCGAGGAGCGCACGCTGGGCGAGGAAAATGAGGAGGCGGATCCGGCCGGAATGCCGCAGCCTTCGGAGCTGGCGGATGAGGACGACGAGTTCGTCGAGTTCGATCTTGCGGACGACCGGGATGCCGTTGCGGCGGCCGATGAGCCGGTCGGCGAGGTTGCGGACGCGGAGACGGAGGAGGAGTCTCCGTTCGCCGATGACGAAGAACCTTTCGCAGTCGTGGAGACCGGTGCGGACGCTGCGGCCGGCGACGCTGCCGACGGGGTGGTGGTGACCGTCGAGGAGCACCACGACACGCTGGTGGACGAAGGGCGGATCACGACCGAGGCCTACGATCCGCTGAAGGATCTGGTCAACTACCGCCGTCCGTCGGTCGCGCTGCTGGAGGATTACGTCTCGGATTCGGAGGTCTCCGACGAGGAGATCTACGAGAACAAGTCGCGCATCGAGGAGACGCTCAAGAATTTCGGCATTCCCATCCAGCGCATCAAGGCCACGACGGGCCCCACGGTGACGCTCTACGAGATCGTGCAGGCGCAGGGGGTCAAGATTTCGCGCATCCAGAATTTGCAGAACGACATCGCGCAGAGCCTCAAGGCGCTGGGCATCCGCATCATCGCGCCCATCCCGGGCAAGGGAACCATCGGCATCGAGGTGCCCAACCGCAACAAGGAGATCGTCTCGATGTATTCGGCCGTGCGTTCGATGAAGTTCCAGGAGACGAAGGCCGAGCTGCCGGTGGTCATCGGCCGCACGATTCAGAACGAGAACTATGTCTTCGATCTGGCGAAGATGCCCCACCTGCTGGTGGCCGGTGCCACGGGACAGGGTAAGTCGGTGGGGTTGAACGCCATCATCACTTCGCTGCTCTACAAGAAGCATCCCGCGCAACTGAAGTTCGTGATGATCGACCCTAAGATGGTCGAATTCTCGCTCTATGCCAAGATCGAACGGCATTTTCTGGCGAAGATGGAGTCCGAGGAGGAGGCCATCATCACCGATCCGCGCAAGGCGGTCTATACGCTCAACGCGCTCTGCACGGAGATGGAGAACCGCCTGGCGCTCTGCAAGGACGCCGGTGCGCGCAACATCAAGGAGTACAACGAGAAGTTCACCGCGCGGCGGCTCAACCCGCTCAAGGGGCACCGCTACATGCCCTACATCGTGGTGGTGGTCGACGAGTTCGCCGATCTCATCATGACAGCCAAAGAGGTCGAGGGGCCCGTGATGCGGCTGGCGCAGAAGGCCCGTGCGGTGGGCATCCACCTCATCATCGCCACGCAGCGTCCCGACGTGAAGGTCATCACGGGCGGCATCAAGGCCAACTTCCCGGCGCGCATCGCTTTCCGCGTGATGCAGATGATCGACTCGCGCACGATCATCGACCGCCCGGGCGCCGAGCAGCTGATCGGCCGCGGCGACATGCTCTTCTCGAACAACGGCGAACTGACGCGCGTGCAGTGCGCGCTGGTCGACACGCCCGAGGTGGAGCGCATCGTGGAGTACATCTCCAAGCAGCAGAGCTATACGTCGGCCTACAACCTGCCCGATTACACGCCCGAATCGGGCGGCGAAACGGGGTCGGGGCTGGGCAGCGAGAGTTCCGCGCCCGTGAAGTACGACGCCAAGTTCGCCGACATCGCCCGCGACGCCGTGTCGCAGGGGCAGATTTCGACCTCGATGATCCAGCGCAACTACGAGGTGGGCTTCAACCGTGCGGGACGCATCATGATGCAGCTCGAACGGGCCGGCATCGTGGGGCGGCAGGAGGGGGCCAAGCCGCGCGACATTCTCTACCACGACCTGCCGAGCCTCGAGGCGAAGTTGCAGGAGCTGGGCGTTTTCTAATCGAACCGATTGATTTCAGACGATGATCCGATTTGACCATCTGTTGCGCCGGACGCTGTGTCTCGCAGCGCTGATCTGCTGTCCGGCGCTCCGTGCGGCGGGCGATGCCGGCGCACGCGAGGCTGTGGAGCGGCTGGCTGCCCGTTTTCGGGCGATGCCGGAGTATACGGTGACCTTCACGGCCGAGGGAGCCGATTTCGCGGCCGAGGGAAGCTACGCCGTGGAGGGCGACCGTTACTACATACGCGTGGGCGACGCCGAGGTCTACTGCGACGGCGCGTCGAAGTGGGAGGTCGATCCCGCGAAGCGCGAGGTGGTGATCGACGTCGTCGACACCGAAAGTCGCAGCCTGCTGGGCAACCCGACGCGGGCGTTCGACTTTCTGGACGACGCGTTCCGCAGCGAACTGCTGCCCTCCGAAGGCGGGATGCAGCGGTTGCGGCTCACGCCGACGGACAAGGGGGCGGTGATGAGTTCGGTCACGGTCGACGTGGCGGCCGACGGATCGCCGCGCACGGTGACCTACGACCTCGACGGCGAGCGGATACGCATCGCCATTCGGCGGATCGAGCCGTCGGCCGAGGTGCGGCGCTTCGATGCGGGGCGTTATGCGGGGTACGAAATCATCGATTTCCGTTGAGGCGGGCGATGAACGACGAGCGGGGTTTCGGATCGATCCGAAACCCCGCTTCGTTTGGTCATTTACCGCCCAGAACGGTCTGCTCCGCCACGCGGCGCAGGTAGGCCGCCGTGTCGGGGTCGAGCAGCCCGTCGGAGGGCGCGGGGCCGAAGCCTTCGCCCGTGAGCGTGGCGCAGATCACGGCCGCGGCCAGATAGGAGCCGGCGTAGGAGGGGTGCGAACCGTCGCGGACGTAGAGTTCGAGGTCGGGGCGCTCGGCGCGCACGCGGCTCCAGGCCACGCCCACCGGAATGCAGTCTCCGCCGACGGCCTCGGCCTCGGCCAGGGCGTTGACGCGGATGCGCTCCTGCATCGCAGCGTAGGTCGAGAGGAAGTCGTAGTCGAACTTCCCTTCGGTGTAGCCGTCGCGGCGTCCCCATGTCATCTCGATGAAGGGCCGTGCCTTCGGGTTGCTGCGGCGGATGTAGTCGACGATCGCCTGCGCGTGGCGGACGATCCCCTTGTCGTCGGGCGTGCCGATGAGGGCCGGATGGAGGCTCTGATCCTGTAGCACGACGAAGTCGTAGCCGCCGCGGTCGATCAGGTCGCGGCAGTCGGCCTGCTTGAGGTGGCGCTCCATCGTGCAGCCGCCGATGGTGAACATCTCGGTGCGCAGATCGCGGCCCGCGTGGGCGGCCAGTTCGCGGACGATGCCCGGCACGAGGTTATAATAGGTGTAGCTGTTGCCGATGAAGAGCACCTTGCGCGGACGGGAGAGCGGGCGGGCGCCGAGACGGCGGATGCAAGAGCCCAGTCCGTGGGCGTTGTGGAAGCCCGAGGCCCCGAGGCTGTCGGAGGGTACGGCACGCCCGTCGTCGGCGCGCCGGTCGGCGGCCTGCACCCAGCGGATGCGCAGCGTGTCGCGCACGAGCGCCTCGCGCAGGCGGATCGTGCCGAAAAGCTTGTAGGAATTGCCTTTGCCTGCGGCGAAGAGGCGGTGAGTGTAGCGTATGTTGCGATCCTCGTCCGCGCGCAGCAGCCGGCCGGCCGGAAGCCAGCGGCCCCGCTCGAAGTACTCCAGGCGGTAGTGTTTCGCGGCCGAGGCGTCGTTGCCGAAGAGGAAGTCGATGCCGATGCGCTCGCCCTTGCCCAGCGAGTCGACCGGCACGGCGAAGAGCCAGCAGTCGCCCGCGCCGCCGCCCCGTACGACGGGGTTGTGCGTCTTCCTGTCGAGGGCGCGCACGAAGCCGTCGGGGCCGTTGTCCGCGGCGCGGAGGTAGCGCAGCGTCGCTTCGGGTCGGTCGTCGGCCGCGAGGATGCCCTGTTCGACGAAGGTCGCGGCGTGGGCCGCATGACGGGTTTTGTCGAAGTGCCACTGACAGGGAAGATCGCCTGCGGCGGTTTGAGCGCCGGCGGGCAGTATGCCGGCGAGGCCGAGCCACAGGGTGAGGAGCAGGTTTCGTTTCATGGGAAAATAGGGATTTGAAGGTTCATAGCACAAAAATAATGTTTTTCGCCGGAAGGAGTCATGCCGGAGCCGATTTTATTTCGTGGCGGTCGGGGCGGGGCTTCGCGTCCGATTCCGGTGCATTTAGGAGGACGGTTCGCCGTCGGCGGCGGAATCTGCGCGAGCGGATGCGAGTAGCAGTCCGCCGCGTGGGGCGGCGGCGAACTGCCGGCATCGCCACAGGCGATGCCGTGAGGCGGAGCCGAATTTTGCATCGACCGGAAGGCTGCCGTGTGCCGTTCAGACTCCTGAGGCCTGTCTCGTCGGGCGTCCGCTCCGGCAGACGGGCGGTGCGAACGCCGACACCCTGTCGGGGGCGGTGCTTCGATGCGCTCAGATCGCCGGAAAAACGGCAAAGAGGAGGGGTTGCCGCCCGACGAGCCGGCCGAAACGCGAGAATTCGGAGGGAAAAGTTGGCTGTTTGCGAAATAAAGCGTATTTTTGTCTGTTAATAAAGTAGGACCCTAAACGTTTAGGAAACCGTATTTTTCGAATATGCTGACAGAAGAAGAAAAGAATGCCGGTTTGGAGGGGCGGATCATCCCCGTCAACATCGAGCAGCAGATGAAATCGGCCTACATCGACTACTCGATGTCGGTCATCGTTTCGCGCGCTCTGCCCGACGCGCGCGACGGTCTGAAGCCCGTACACCGCCGAATTCTGTACGACATGAGCGCCGAACTGGGCCTCTATTCCGATAAACCGACGCGTAAGTCGGCCCGTATCGTCGGCGACGTGCTCGGTAAGTTCCACCCCCACGGCGACTCGTCGGTCTACGACGCCATGGTGCGCATGGCGCAGGAGTGGTCGCTGCGCTACCCGCTGATCTTCGGACAGGGCAACTTCGGTTCGATGGACGGCGACTCGCCCGCGGCGATGCGTTACACCGAGGCGCGCATGCGCAAGATCACCGACGAGGTGATGGCCGACATCGACAAGGAGACGATCGACTGGACGAACAACTTCGACGACACGCTCAAGGAGCCGACGGTGCTCCCCACCAGGATTCCGCTGCTGCTGGTCAACGGCACGAGCGGCATCGCCGTGGGCATGGCCACCAACATGGCGCCCCACAACCTGAGCGAGGTGATCGACGCCTGCTGCGCCTACGTGGACAACCACGACATCGCGTGCGAGGAGCTGCTCCAGTACGTCAAGGGCCCCGACTTCCCGACGGGCGGCATCATCTACGGCTACGAGGGCGTCCGCGAGGCGCTCATGACGGGCCGCGGCCGCGTCATGATGCGAGCCAGGACCGAGATCGAGCATACGGCCTCGGGGCGCGAGTGCATCGTGGTGACCGAGATTCCCTATATGGTCAACAAGGCCGAGATGATCAAGAAGATCGCCGACATGATCAACGACAAGAAGATCGAGGGCATCTCCTACATCAACGACGAGTCGGACCGTCAGGGCTTGCGCATCGTCATCATCCTCAAGCAGGATGCCGTGGCCAGCGTGGTGCTCAACACGCTCTACAAGAACACGCCGTTGCAGACGTCGTTCCCCGTGAACAACATCGCGCTGGTGCACGGCCGTCCCTACCTGCTCAACCTGCGTGACATGATCCGCCACTTCATCG
>USBO01000057.1 GCA_900552955.1 uncultured Alistipes sp. | reverse complement strand
CCCACCTCGCCCTGACAGCCCACCTCGGCGCCCGAGATCGAGGCGTTGTGCTTGACGACGTTGCCGAACAGTCCGGCCGTGGCCAGCGCGCGGCAGATGCGCGCGTCGGAGAAGCCGCGGCTCTGCTGAAGGTGGTAGAGCACGGCGGGCACCACGCCGCTCGAGCCGCAGGTCGGGGCCGTCACGATGCGTCCGCCCGAGGCGTTCTCCTCGGCTACGGCCAGCGCATAGGCGAAGACCAGACCGCGCGACTGGAGGCTCTGCTTGTAGCCCGAGGCGCGCACGTGGTAGGTCGCGGCGCGGCGCGCGAGGCGCAGCGGGCCGGGCAGCACGCCTTCGCGGTCGAGTCCCCGCTCGACGCTTTCGCGCATCGCCTGCCAGATCTCGGCCAGATAGCCGCGGATGTCGTCCGGCTCGCACTCCTCGACGTATTCCCAGTAGGTGCGGCCCGTGTGGCGGCACCAGTCGAGGATTTCGCCGAGGGTGTTCATCGCGTAGACCTCCTCGGTCGGCTGCGGCGGCACCCCCTCCTCGGCCAGCTCGCCGCCGCCGATGCTGTAGACCGTCCATGCGTCGGCGGGCGTGCCGGCGGCGTCGAGCGCTTCGAAGCGCATCGCGTTGGGGTGGAAGGGGAGGAAGTCGTGCGGCCGCCACACGATGTCGACCGGTGCGACGGGTTGCAGCGTGTCGAGGATGGCGCGGTCGGTCATGTGGCCGCGCCCCGTGGCGGCCAGGCTGCCATAGAGCGTCACGCGGTAGGCCGCCGCCTCGGGGTGGCGTGTGCGGAACCGCTCGGCGGCCCGCCGCGGCGCCATGGTGTGGCTGCTCGAGGGGCCGGTGCCGATGCGGTAGAGTTCTTTGATGCTTTTCATGCGGCGAAGGTATGAAAAATGGGCGGAATCCGGTGCGGTCAGAATCCGTATTTGGCGCGATACTGCGTGGCGGTGATCCGCTCGCGCTGCCGGAAGAAGGCCGAGAACTGGCTCACGGTCTCGAATCCCAGCTCGGCGGCGATCTCCGAGACGGTGCGGTCGGTCGTGGAGAGCAGTTCGCGGGCCTTGTTATGACGCAGTTGCAGCTGGTATTGCGCCGGCGCGATGCCCACGTAAGCACGGAACGTGCGGCGGAACCATGTGTAGCCGATGTTGAGCCGGCGGGCGATCTCCTCGGGCGGAAGGTTCTCGCCCAGGTGGCGGCGCATCATCTCGCGTGCGCGGTCGATCTTCTCGACGATCGGGTTGTCGAGGTACTGGAGGTTGTCGCGCTTGAAGAGCACCGAACCCAGCAGGTGGATCACGATGCCCGCGACGAGCTGCTGGAAGCCCTTGCGCTCCTCCTCGGCCGTGCGGATGATCTCCTGATAGCAGCTCACGATGCCGGCGCTGTGGCCGATGTGCAGCAGCGGCGTCTTGGGCGAGAAGAAGCCCGCCGCCGCGCGGCGGTCGATCTCCGGCCCGCGGAACCCGACCCACCACTCCTCCCAGCCCGTCTCGGGGTCGGGTGCGTAGGAGTGCCATTCGTCGGGAAAGAGCATCACCGCCGTGCCGGCCTTCACGCGCACGGCGGGCGACGAGGCCGAGCGGAACTCGCCCTGCCCCGCGACGATGTAGAGCAGCTGGTATTCGCCCAGCACGCGGCCCCGCGCGCGGGTGAACGCATAGCTGTCGGGGTGCTGCGTGAGTGGGTAGGGGCTGTGCGGCGGAACGTTCTGGTAGCCGGCCGTGGTGCAGACGACGCCCCACCGCTCGTCGTGGTCGGTGACGGGCAGGTAGTGGACGATGCTTTGCGGGAAGGAGCCCATGACGTGTCAGATTTGAAAAGTTATTTGTCAAATGTTATAACAAAGATAGTGCTTTATTCGGTATCTTTGACCTCGTCGAAGATACTTCGTCTCGGCATGATCAAACTTTAGTTTGCTTCTGCGCTCGACTTCCGTATCTTTGCCTTACTGGAAAACGCTAACTCTTCCCGTCATGCAAAAAAACATCATCGCCGTCGATCTGGGTGCCACCAGCGGGCGGGTCATTCTGGCCCGCGTGGGCGACGGCCGGCTCCGCATGGAGGAGCTGCACCGCTTCCCGAACCATATCCGGGAGATCGGCGGCCGCCTCTATTGGGACATTCATGCGTTGTACGAGCAGATTCTGCGGGGCCTGGCCGTCGCGGGCGGCCGCGGCGAGCGGGTCGATTCGATCGGCATCGACACGTGGGGCGTCGATTTCGCCTGCTTCGATGCCGAGGGGCGACTGCTCGACCTGCCGCGCGCCTACCGCGACCCCTACACCGACGGCGTGCCCGAGGAGTTTTTCCGCACGGTCGCCCGCGAGCGGGTCTACGCCAAGACGGGCATCCAGGTGATGAACTTCAACTCGCTCTACCAGCTCTATGCGCTGCGCCGCGAGCGGAGCGACGCGCTGGCCGCCGCCCGCCGCGTGCTCTTCATGCCCGATGCGCTGTCCTACATGCTCACGGGCGAGGCCGTGTGCGAGCATACGATCCTCTCGACGTCGCAGTTGATGGACCCCCGCACGCGGGAGCTCGACGGGGAGCTGCTGCAGGCGGCGGGTGTCGATGCCTCGCTCTTCGCCCGACGGGTGATGCCCGGCCAGCGCATCGGCACGCTGCGCGACGAGGCGGCCCGCCGCACGGGGCTGGGGCGCGTGGAGGTCTTCGCCGTGGCGGGGCACGACACCGCGTCGGCCATCGCCGCCGTGCCTGCGGCCGACGAACGCTTCGCCTACCTCTCGTCGGGGACGTGGTCGCTCATGGGCGTCGAACTGCCCGCACCGGTCATCACGGAGGAGTCGTGTGCGATGAATTTCACCAACGAGGGCGGCGTGGACGGCACGACGCGCTTCCTGAAGAACATCACCGGCATGTGGCTCCTGGAGGAGTGCCGCCGCGCCTGGGCGCGCGAGGGGCGTGAATACGCCTACGCCGAACTCGTGGCGATGGCCGAAGCCGCCGCACCCGGCGTCGCGCGCATCGATCCCGACGATGCGGCCTTCGCCCACCCGGCCGACATGCCTGCGGCGATCCGCGAGGGGTGCCGGCGGCGGGGCGGGGTCGTTCCGGCCGACGATGCGGCGCTCGTGCGCTGCATCTTCGAGAGTCTGGCGGCCCGCTATGCCGAGGTGCTCGAACGTTTGCGCAGCGTGGCGCCCTTCCCCATCGAACGGCTGCACGTGATCGGCGGCGGAGCGCAGAACGAACTGCTGAACCGGCTCACGGCCGATGCCTGCGGGATTCCCGTGGTGGCGGGGCCGTCGGAGGCCACGGCCATCGGCAACGTCATGGTGCAGGCCCGTGCGCTGGGTGTGGCGGGGTCGCGGGCCGCGATGCGCGACTATATCCGCCGCTCGGTGGAGGTGCGCGAGTACCTGCCGCAAACGAACTGAATTTTAACCGAAAATAGATTGAAACGATGAAAACCCAATGGATCGAAGAGGCTTACCGCATCGCCCGCGAGCGGTATGCCGCCGTCGGTGTCGACACCGACGCAGCGCTGGAGAGATTGCAGGGCGTCAGCCTGTCGCTGCACTGCTGGCAGGCGGACGACGTGACCGGATTCGAGAGTCGGGGCGGCGAACTCTCGGGCGGCATACAGGCTACGGGCAACTACCCGGGCAAAGCCCGCAACGTCGGGGAGCTGCGCGCCGACATCCTCAAGGCTGCCAGCTACATCCCGGGCACGCACCGTCTGAGCCTGCACGAGATCTACGGCGAGTTCGGCGGCGAGCGGGTCGACCGCGACGAGGTGGAGGTCCGGCACTTCGCCGGCTGGATCGAGTGGGCGCGCGCCCACGGCATGAAGCTCGACTTCAACTCCACGTCGTTCTCGCATCCCAAGAGCGGGTCGCTCTCGCTGGCGAACCCCGATCCCGCGATCCGCGAATTCTGGATCGAGCACACGCGGCGCTGCCGCGCCATCGCCGAGGCGATGGGCGAGGCGCAGGGCGATCCCTGCATCATGAACCTGTGGGTGCACGACGGGTCGAAGGACTTGACGGTCAACCGGATGCTCTACCGCGAGCTGCTGCGCGACTCGCTCGACCGGATTTTCGAGCGGAAATACGACCATATGAAGGACTGCATCGAGTCGAAGGTCTTCGGCATCGGTCTGGAGAGCTACACGGTGGGCAGCAACGACTTCTACATCGGCTACGGTGCCAGCCGCGGCAAGATCGTCACGCTCGACACGGGTCATTTCCACCCGACGGAGCTGGTGGCCGACAAACTCTCGTCGCTGCTGCTCTTCACACCCGAGGTGATGCTCCACGTCTCGCGTCCCGTACGCTGGGACTCGGATCACGTGACGATCATGAACGACGACACGCTCGAACTGTGCAAGGAGATCGTGCGCTGCGACGCCCTCGACCGCGTGCACATCGGACTGGATTATTTCGATGCCTCGATCAACCGCATCGGCGCCTACGTGATCGGCGCGCGTGCCACGCAGAAGTGCATGATGCAGGCGCTGCTCGAACCGCTGGCCAAGCTGCGCGAATACGAGGCCGCAGGACAGGGCTTCGAACGGCTGGCGCTGCTCGAGGAGTCGAAGTCGCTGCCGTGGAACGCCGTGTGGGACATGTTCTGTCTGCGCAACGACGTGCCCGTGGGCGAGGAGTTCATCGCCGACGTCCAGCGCTACGAAGCCGAAGTGACCTCCAAACGATAGCCTTCGCAGGCATGCAGAGGATGTAGCTATGGAAATTCTGATCGGTTTGTTGATTATCGCCGTGGGGAGCTTCGGACAGTCGAGCTCCTACGTGCCGATCCGTCGGGTGCGCGACTGGTCGTGGGAGAGCTTCTGGCTGGTGCAGGGCCTCTTCGCGTGGATCGTCTTCCCGTGGCTGGGCGCGAGCCTCGCGCTGCCCGAAGGGGCGACGCTCGGGGCGCTGTGGTCGGCCGGCGGCGCATGGCGGTCGGTCTGCTACGGCGTGCTGTGGGGTGTCGGCGGGCTGACGTTCGGACTGTCGATGCGTTATCTGGGCGTGGCGCTCGGACAATCGATTGCGCTGGGCACTTGCGCGGCGTTCGGCACGCTCTTTCCGGCGCTGCTGGCGGGGCAGGAGCTCTTCCGCGGCGAGGGGCTGGCTCTGCTCCTGGGCGTCTGCATCACGCTGGCGGGCATCGCCGTGATCGGTTATGCCGGTTCGTTGCGCTCGCGTCTGCTCAGCGACGAGGAGCGCCGCGCGGCGGTGAAGGATTTCGCCCTGACCAAGGGGCTGCTGGTGGCGCTGCTGGCCGGTGCGATGAGCGCCTGCTTCAGTCTGGGGCTCGAAAGCGGTGCGGCCATTCAGGCGGCGGCCGTCGCGGCCGGCGTCGGGGAGCTCTTTGCGCTCAACCCGGTGATCCTGCTCGTCACGCTGGGCGGCTTTGCGACCAATGCCGTCTATTGTCTCTTCTGCAATGCGAAGAACCGCACGGGCCGCGACTACTTTGCGGTGCCGGCGGGCGTGTGGGTCAGCAACGTGCTCCTCTGCGCGCTGGCCGGCGCGCTGTGGTACTCGCAGTTCTTCGGGCTGGGCATGGGCCGGAGCTTCTTCGGGGCCTCGCCGCTGATGCTGGCCTTCTCGTGGAGCATCCTCATGTCGCTCAACGTGCTGTTCAGCAACCTGTGGGGCATTCTGCTGCACGAGTGGCGCGGCGTCGACCGCCGCACGGCAGCGGTGCTCGTGACGGGGCTGCTGATCCTGATCTTCTCGACGGTGTACCCGCAACTGGTAAAATAGATAAACGATGAAACTGATTGTCAACGAATCGCTCGACCGCCGGATCGCCGAGGTGGCCGAGGTGGCCGGCTACCTCTGGGAGCGCGGCTGGGCCGAACGCAACGGCGGCAACATCTCGGTCAACGTCACCGAGCTCTGCGCCGAGACTGCCGGCGAACTGCCTGCGCTGGACGGGCCTTTCCGCCTGCCCAAGGCGGTGCCGCACATCGCGGGCGGCTGTTTTCTGGTGACGGGCACGGGACGCCGCATGCGTTACGTGGCGTCGCAGCCGCTGTCGAACCTCGCGCTCATCCGCGTGACGGCCGACGGCGCGGCGTACGAGGTCGTCGCCGACGAACCGGTGCGCCCGACCTCCGAACTGCCGGCTCACCTCTCGGTGCACGACTATCTGGCGGCTGCGGGGCGTCCCGAGCGGGCGGTGGTGCACACGCATCCGATCGAACTGGTGGCGATGACGCACAACCCCGAATTTCTGGGGCGCGACGTGCTCACGCGGCTGCTGTGGAGCATGATCCCCGAGACGCGCGCCTTCTGCCCGAAGGGGGTGGGCATCGTCCCCTACACGCTGCCCGGGTCGCAGGAACTGGCCGACCGCACGATCGCGCTGCTGGACGACTACGACGTGGTGATGTGGACGATGCACGGCGCGCTGGCCGTGGGCACCGACCTCATCGAGGCGTTCGATCAGATCGACGTACTCTCGAAGTCGGCCAAGATCTACGAATCGGCCCGCTCGATGGGATTCGTTCCCGCGGGGATGAGCGACGCCCAGATGCAGGAGCTCAAGGAGGTCTTCGGGCTCTGACACCGGCCCTCGTATCGGAAACGGCGGCGTCCGGCGAACCCCTGTTGCGGGGTGCTGACGGACGCCGCGGGAGTTTGCATTCGGCGGGTAGGGGGCTCCTGAGGTTTTGTTTCTATGCTGTTTCTATCGGTTGTATTTGCTATTCGCTTCTTTTTTTATTATTTTTGTCCTCGGAGTAATCACTGATCCCAAGAATCTGAATCGTAAACTATGAAACCTGTCCGAAAATCATTGATGGGCCTTTCGCTGCTGGCTCCGGCCGCTGTCCTGGCGAAAGGCGATAAGCCCAACATCGTCTTTTTTCTCGTGGATGACATGGGGTGGGTCGACAGCACGGTCGCCTATGGCGAGGAGGTCTACCCGAACAACCTGCGTTTTCATACGCCCAATATGGAGCGGCTGGCGCGCGAGGGGGTGATCCTGACCAGCGCCTATGCATGTCCGGTCTCGACGCCGACGCGGACGAGCCTGCTCTCGGGCATGAACGCCGCGCACACGGGCATCACCAACTGGACGGCCGTGACGCGCGACACGCCCAGCGACGCCACGGGCGGCGCCGTGGCCATGGAGACCGGCAGCTCCGAGGAGGCTGCGGGCGACCGGCTCGTACGTCCCGAGTGGAACATCAACGGCATGAGCCCTGTCCCGGGCATCGCGCACACGCAGTACGCCACACCGCTGCCGCAACTGCTCAAGGATGCGGGGTACTTCACCATCCACGTGGGCAAGGGACATTGGGCATCGGTCGGGACGCCCGGCGCGAGTCCCTACAACATGGGATTCGTCGTCAACGTCTCGGGCAACGTGGCCGGCATGCCGCGCAGCTATCGCAGCGAGGAGAACTATGGCAATACGCCCGAGAAGTGGAACATGCTGGCCGTGCAGAACATGACCGAGTACTACGGCACGGGCGTGCACCTGACCGAAGCGCTCACGCGCGAGGCGCTCAAGACGCTCGATTACCCGATCCGCCACGGCGAGCCCTTCTTCCTCTACATGGCGCACTACGCCACGCACACGCCCATTCAGTCCGACGACCGCTTCATCCAGAAATACCTCGACGCGGGGATGGACAAGGGTCAGGCGCGCTACGCCTCGATGATCGAAGGGGTCGACAAGAGCCTGGGCGATCTGCTCGACTATCTGAAAGAGAGGGGGATTGAGAAAAACACGGTCGTCCTGTTCATGACCGACAACGGCGGCAACAGCGAGAACAAGCAGAAGGGCGGTGTGCTCCACACCCAGAACAAACCTTTGCGCGAGGGCAAGGGATCGTGCTATGAGGGCGGCGTCCGCGTGCCGCTCGCCTTCCGCTGGCCCGGGCATATTGCAGCGGGCACGCGCGTGAACACGCCCGTCATCGCCGAAGACCTTTTCCCGACTATCCTCGAGATGGCCGGCGTGCGCAATCCGCAGGTCGTGCAGGCAGTCGACGGCCAGAGTCTGGTGAAGCTCGTCACCGATGGGTCGAAGCTGGCGGCCCGGGCCGCCGCCCGCGGCGAGATCGCGTCGCAGGCCGAGGCCAACCGGCTGGTCGTTCCCGCCGAGGTGTCGGGCGTCGATCCCGAGCGGCCGCTGGTGCTGCACTATCCCCACAAGTGGAAGCCCTACGATCTGCCCGATATCGATTTCCTGAGCGCCGTGCGCAAGGGCGACTGGAAACTCGTCTACCGAATGCAGACCGGAGCGTTGGAGCTTTACGACCTGGCGACCGACATCGGCGAGCAGCATGACCTTGCGGCCCGGCATCCCGAGAAGGTGCGCGAACTGGCCGCCGAGCTGAGCAGCAGGCTGCGCGGGTGGAGGGCTCCGATGCCCACGGTGCGCCGCACGGGCAAACCGGTTCCGATGCCCGACGAGCTGACCCGCTGACCGAACCAACTTTATCGTATCGAAAGATGAAAAAACTCCTTTTCCTCAGTCTGTGCCTGCTGGCAGTCACAGACGCTGCGGCGCGCCGGCGCAAGTCGGACGCCGAACGGGCCGATTCGTTGCGGAACGTCGTCGTATGGCTGGCCCATCGCGTCGACAGTCTGACGACGGCGCTCGAAACGCTCGAAAAACAGACCGTGCCGGTGCATAAACCCGTCGATGCGTCATGGGAGAAGTGGCAGGACGTGCGTTACAACTACGGTTTCAACCCCGCGGAGCAGCCCGTGTTCAACACGGTCGACGGCGTGCTGGAATCGACGGTCATGCTCTCGGTGCGGGGCGGACGGGGCCGTTGGAACAGCCGTTCGGCCAAGCCGAAAACCCGTTTCGCGGACGGCGGGCATGTGTTCGAGGGCTGGAATGCCACCGAGACCTGCCGGCTGACGATGCTCATCGGCAAACAGGCGCCCGACATTGCCTGCATACAGGTCTATTCGCCCAAAGGGCTCTACCGCACGCAACGCCATTTCGGATGGGTGAAACTCGGCTCCGACGACCGGCTCGAAGGCGTCGATTTCGGCCGCCGCTGGGCCAAAGCGTTCGTGCCCTTCACGCTGGACACGCGCAGTACGCCGCCGACGAACACGATGTATCTCAACGAGCAGTTGGGATCGACCGACGTGCCCGTGGGGACGCTCTATTACGACACCGCGGCGGACAGGGTGCGCTGCTTCACGGCCGACGGCTGGCGCTGGCTGGCGTTCGAATGACACGGAGACGGCTCGCAATCGCTGCGGGCCGCCGCTCTTTTGAACGGCCTCTCGGCGTGCGGTGTGCGCGCGATGTGCGGTACCGGCGAAAAAAATGACGTTGCATCGGTCGCACATGTCGAAAAAAACGCTACCTTTGCTCTGCAACGGTTCCCCGAAGCACGCCGCACGGCGCCGACCGAGGGGATCAAATGGGAATCGGGTGAGAATCCCGAACAGTTCCCGCTGCTGTATGTTCCTGCTCCGCCGGACGGAGCGGATGTCCACGACACTCTCTTGCCACTGACTCAAGGGTCGGGAAGGCGTCGCGGACGGAACGAGTCAGAAGACCTGCCGTTGCGGTTTCTGCGTTTTCTCGCCATGACATAGCTCGCGCAAGCGCGGCTCCGCTCATTCGGCTGAACGAAAACGTTTGGGATTTGCGCCTGCGGGTAACGGGCGAAAGTCGCACGACGACCACTCGGAACAGACGGCTCGGGACGGGAAGCACTCTCGTCGGGGCGGACGGGTCTAAGGGACTTTCGGCTTTGAGAATACCTCCGGTTGCGGATTCCGCAGCCGGAGTTTTTGTTGCGTCGGATTCGAAGCCGCCGCACGGGGACACAACGAAACGTATTTGCCAAACACGTTTGCAGGGGCGGGCGCCGTCGAGATTAGGACACCGAACGGCGCTCGCCTGTTTTTGCGGTGTGCGCCGAAAAAACGGGAGCCGACCTTTCGGCCGGCTCCCTCCTCCATCAAAATTAACCCTCTATCTCTTCTGAAGGATGTCCTGAAGGTAGGCGTCGAGAAAAAACAGTTCCGAATCTCCTCCTATCACCTCCTGCATTAGCAAATCGTCATCGTCCGAGATACCGTTTGCGCTTTCTGTGTCCAGTTCTTTCATAGGCTGTCGTGTGATGAAATACATTACATAAACGTGTCAACCTACGACTTATTGTGCCCTCTCTAACTCAGGATCAGGTTTTTTTCCTTGATCGTTTTCCGGAGATTGATCAAAGCGTACCGCATGCGACCCAGCGCCGTGTTGATGCT
>USBO01000056.1 GCA_900552955.1 uncultured Alistipes sp. | reverse complement strand
ATCATGATGTCGGCGCCGATCGTCCGCTCGGTGTCGATCACGCTCTCGGGCGTGAAGAGGTGCTTCGAGCCGTCGATGTGCGAACGGAAATGACACCCCTCCTCGCGCAGCTTGCGGCAGTCGGCCAGCGAGAAGACCTGGAAACCGCCCGAATCGGTCAGCATCGGCCCCTCCCACGTCGAGAAGCGGTGCACGCCGCCCGCCTCCTCCAGAATCCGCGTCCCGGGACGCAGGTATAGGTGGTAGGTGTTGGCCAGAATGATCTCGGCCTGCGCCTCGTCGCGCACGTCGCGGTGGAAGATTCCCTTGACCGCGGCGGCCGTCCCCACGGGCATGAAGATCGGCGTGCGGATCACACCGTGGTCGGTCGTGAGCTCTCCCGCGCGGGCTTTGGTGCGCGGATCGGCATATCGGAGCGTAAATCGCATCATAATCGTGCAAAGGTACGAATTTTTGACGGTTTTCACGTGTCGTGAAGGATAAAAATCGAGAGCCGGACTCATTGCGGGCCGAATGCAGCGGGGCGCAGAAGGCCCGCCGTGCGCAGCCGAAAGACGCCGGACGGCGAACGGAACCGCGCACTTTCACGGAGAAACGGATTATTTTCATTTTTAATTGCAAAACATTTTTGCTTTTTCGTACCTTTGTCTCATAAAATTGCGCCGTCGGACGGACGGCGTCACGACCCGTCGGGCGTTTGCTTCCACCAGGAGGTTCCGCATCCGCACGTGCCGTCTTTGCAATTCGGATATGGAACTCGCTGAAACGACGCTTTGGGAAAGTCTTCTCGCCCACTACGGCTGGCAGGGCACCGCACTGGCCGCGGCGCTCGTCGTGCTGCTGTGCGTGCAACTCTGGTACTATCTTATCGCCTACGGACGCATCCCCGGTTACAAGAACGGCCGGCGGCGGCCGGTGCTCGACGCCGAACCGCCGCTGTCGGTCATCGTGCCGATGTTTTCGGAGGATGCGCTCTTCGTCGAGGAGCGGCTGCCGCTGATGCTGGCGCAGGAGTACCCCGAATTCGAGGTGGTGATCGTCTACGTGGGGCGCGACAACGACTTCTTCGAGGATCTGCAGCGCATCCGCCACTCCTTCCCGCGCGTCACGGCCACCAAGATCGAACAGGACGCCCGCTTCCCGATCTCGACCAAGATGGCGCTCAACGTGGGCATCAAGTCGGCCCGCTATGAACACCTCATCCTCACCTCGACCGACGTGCGGCCGCGCTCCGACCGCTGGCTGGCGCTCATGGCCAAAGGCTTCCTGCGCGGCGACGTGGTGGTGGGCTACTGCGGGCTTGAACGCCGCAAAGGGTTGGCCGACCGCTGGATGCGCACCGACCGCATGATGGAGTCGGTGCAATGGCTCGCCCGCGCCGTGGCGCACCGCCCCTACCGCGGCATCCGCCATAACTTCGGCTTCACCAAACGGCTCTACTTCGAGGCGAAGGGCTTCAGCCACCTCAACATGAACATCGGCGAGGACGACCTCTTCCTGCAGCGCATCCTGCGCGACGACAACCTGAGCGTGGTGCTCTCGCCGCGCGCCTCGGTCGTGCAGAGCGTCTGGGGCGGGCTGGGCTGGTGGACGCGACAGCGGCGGTTTTACGGCGCAACGCGGCGTTACTACCCGCTCGCGGTGCGCAACTTCGTCGGCTGGGAGCTGGGCAGCCGGCTGCTTTTCTTCCTCGCGGCCGCAACGGCGATGGCCGTCATGCCGCCCGAATACAAACTGGCGGCCGCGGCGCTCGTCCTGCTGCGCTACGGTGTGGTGCTGACCCAGATCTGGCGCATCACGCGCCGTCTCGGCGAGCGGGAGCTGCGCAGCTTCTATTTCCTCCACGACCTGCTGAGTCCGTTCTACGAAACGGGGGTGGCGCTGCTCTGCCTGCGCCGCGACGACCGCGTATGGAGATAGCCGACTACATCGTTGCCGACGACCGGCAACTGACCCGACAGGTGCTCGACGGCGACACGACGGCCTTCGAATACCTCTTCGACCGCTACCGCGACGCCATCCACCGGCTCTTCCTCCAACGCACGGGCAGCGCCGAGGATGCCGACGACCTGTTGCAGGAGACCTTCATCAAAGTCTACATGAATCTCCACCGCTACAGCCCCGACTACACCTTCGGGCAATGGCTCTACACCATCGCCCGCAACACCTTCATCGACTACGTGCGCAAGCGGCAGGACGATCTGTCGATCGACGAGAAGTTCTCGTCGCCGGCCTCGAACACCCCCACCCCCGAGGAGAGCGTCATCAACGCCCAGCGGCGGCTTCAGATCGAACACTGCATCGCGCGGCTGCCCGAGAACTACCGCAAGCTGATCCGCATGCGCTTCTTCGACGAATACTCCTACGAGGAGATCGCCGTCAAGCTGTCGCTGCCGCTCGGCACGGTCAAGACCCAGATCCACCGCGCCCGCGAACGCATGTGCCGGCTGATCGTCGAAAACGACACCTGAAATCATGGAATCCCTCTTACGCTATTTTCCGTCGCTCACCGAGCGTCAGCGCGAGCAGTTCGCCGCGCTCGGGCCGCTCTACGCCGAGTGGAACGCCCGCATCAACGTCGTCTCGCGCAAGGATTTCGACCAGCTCTACCTGCGCCACGTGCTCCACTCGCTGGCCATCGCCCGCGTCTGCGCCTTCGACGCCGGCGCGCGGGTGCTCGACGTCGGCTGCGGCGGCGGATTCCCCTCGGTGCCGCTGGCGATCCTCTTCCCCGAGGCGCGTTTCACGGCCGTCGACTCGATCGGCAAGAAGATCACCGTCGTGCGCGCCGTGGCCGAAGGGGCGGGCATCGCCAACCTCGAACCGCGCAACTGCCGCGCCGAACAGCGCGGGGAGCGGTTCGACTACGTCGTTTCGCGCGCCGTGACCGACATGGCGACCTTCACGGGCTGGGTCTGGCCACTCATCGGACGCGGCCGTCACGGCACGCTGCCCGACGGCATCCTCTACCTCAAGGGCGGCGACCTGACCGACGAACTGGCCCGCACGCGCCTGCCGTGGCGCGAATACCCGATCTCGGAGTTCTTCGACGAGGAGTTCTTCGAGACCAAAAAGGTGGTCTACACCCCTCGCTGAGCGGCCCGTTCCGCTCCATCGGCCACGACCCGCGTCGCACGGACGACCTTTCCCGTCCGCGTGACGCCCTCGATCGCGATATCGTAGTCGGCCGGAGCGTCGGAGGTGTAGAACTCGACGGTGGCATGACCCGTATCGTCGAGCTTGACGGTCGGGTTCCAGTAGAGCGTCGTGCGGTAGTCGGGAACGTTCGAACGGCGCGCCTTCTCCGTCGGATAGGCCGGAGCGTAGAACTCCGCGGGCGTCTGATAGCCAAGCGGGGAAGATAATCCGACATCTATTGATGGCATATCAGAAACAGCCTGTTCCAACTCCGCCGCTGATTTTAATGTTATAGCTATAATACCTCCGGCAAGCCCCGGTCCCCATAAAACCGTATTCGCACTATCAATAAAATCTATTCTATCTACCCACTCCAATGGGTAATATATACATGTTGGTAACGTATATAGATTGTCCTCATCTTCTGTTCTATTTTTCATAGGATTTTGTAACATATCAATCGTCTCATCCATAATACCATTAATCATAAACGCGGGAGCATAACCTTTGTAAGTGATCCAATCACCGCGCATAATTATTCCGGGCATTCGGACAACAAAATCTAAAATAGTCCCAACACCTGATTCTTTAATTTGATTGGAATTCCATGATCGAATGGCTTTTTGCTGTTCAATAGTTTTAGCTTCCTCTGTCCGATGCGTGACGTAGACCGTGTCGATCAGCACGTTGCGCATATCGGCCTGCCCGCGCTGCTCGATGTAATGCTGCGCTCGGGCGACGTAGGGTTTCGTCTGCTCCTCGGCCGGCATACGGGGCAGCACGTCCACATCGGGAAACGAATCGCGCGCGACCTTGACGTATGCCTCGGGCAGCAATCCCTTGGCCGCCGCGGGGCGCAGCACGTAGAGCGTGCTGTCGGGGAAGTCGAAGCCGTTCAACGCGAACCGACCCTCGTTGTCCACGGGCACCTGCCGCGAGTAGTGCCATCGCGGTACGATCATCCGCATCTCGTAGCGGTCGAGCCGCTTCCTGCGGTTCCACAGTCCGCCCTTGTTGATGCGCCCCGCGATCTCCTGCCCCACCTCCAGCGCATAGCGCGGCTCGGCATACTCGCCCCGCACGGCCGCCGGCACGTCGTACCGCCGCCACCCCTGCGTGAGCAGCAGCGCATCGAGCGCCGCCGTGCGCGCAGCACCCTCTGCCTCGAAATACCAGTCGGGCGTCTCGACATACCCTCGCAGCTCGGAGGTGAGCAGCAGCGTCGCGTAGATGCTCCCCGACACAGGCGCAGGCACCGCCGCACGATCCGTCACCGCGATCGAGAAGTCGCCTGCGGCAGGACGTCCGTCGGGCGTCGTCGCAGCGATAGTAAGCGTTACTTTCGTGCGCTGTTTCAGCGACCCTTCGACTTCGATCTCGGTCGTCGCCAGCTCCTCGCCCCGATTGAAGAGCAGCCGCTCGGAGAGGGCATGGCCCGCCTTGTCGAGCAGCAGGAGTTGCAGCACCCCGCCCGGCAGCTTGTCGCGCTCGAAGATCAGCGACGGAAGCTCGCCGTTCCACTCGCGGAAATAGCACAGGTTGCCCCGACAGTGCACCAGCAGCCGCAGCCCCGCGGGCAGCGGACGCCCCGAACGAACCTGCACGGTGAAGGCGTCGTCGGTCTGCAAGACCTGCAACACGCAGGCGCGGTTGTCCGATGCGGGCAGTGCGAAGCGCTTCGTGCGGCCGCCCGCCATCGTGCACTCGGCGTAGTAGCGCTCGCCCGTATGGGGCGTGAAGCGCAGACAGCCCATCCCGCCGTGGAGCGTGCGCAGCGTGTCGAGCACCTCGCCGCGGCCGTTCTTCAGCACGCCCGCGACCTCGACCGACCCGCCGTCGTCCCCCAGCGCCTTGAACGCCACGCAGCAGGCGTGGCCGTCGATCAGGTAACCCCCTTCGGGGAAGAACGAAACGTCGAAATCCGTGACTTTGCGCGCGGAGCTGTTGCGCTGCGTCTTGCGATCCTCCTGATAAGGCCAGATCGATAGCGGCTTTTTGAAGAAATAGTCCGCACCCTGATTGCGCATGTAGAGCGTGTAGGCCACGAGCGAATAGTCGCCGAAGCGTTCGAGCGCCTGCGTGGGCAGGTAGCCGCTGTAGACGCTGTCGCGCGACAGCAGTTTGATCCGGCGTGACAGCGCCCCGCGCCCGTCCCGAAGCTCCACGTAGACGTAGCGGCTCGCGGCAACCGGACGGTGCGTAGCGGCATCGGCGCAATGCGCGCGAAGCCAGATCGTATCTCCGACGATGTAAGAGTCCTTGTCCGTCGTGACATGAAGTTTCTCCTGCGGGTAACGCCCGATCTGGGCTGACAAACAGTTGTTATCCGGTGCAGGGAGTGCGTGACGGGGCTGCCCCGACACACACAGCGAAAGCAGCAATGCCGCTCCCGTCGCAGTCGTGCGGAGAAAAGGTTTCATGAGGTGTGGTTTTCGGGGTTTCCTGCAAGATACCGATTCTTTTCCGATCGAGCAAGAAAAATAGCAGAAAAAGTCGTACCACCGACACCGCAAGGAGTCACCTCCCGCCGGCTTCCCGCTCGCGGGTGCTCAGCAGGCCGCAGGCCGCCTGGATGTCCTCGCCGCGCGAGGCGCGGATCGTCGTGGTGAATCCTCTGGCCGTGAGCGCATCGCGGAAACGCTCCATCGCCGCACGGTCGGGCGAGAAGTAGGGCGAGTCGGGGATGCGGTGGAAACGAATGAGATTGATGCGGCAGCGCAGCCCGTTGAGCAGCCGGCACAGTTCGCGCACATGCCGCGGCGAATCGTTGCGGCCCTCCATGACGATGTACTCGAACGACACGCGCCGCTGGCCCGTGAAGTCGTAGCCGCGCAGCACGTCGATCAGCCCGCGGATCGGGTAGGCGCGTTCGATGGGCATGATCTCCGCCCGCTCCTCGGCGAAGGGGTTGTGGAGCGACACGGCCAGATGCACGCGTGTCTCGTCCAGCAGCCGCCGCAGGTGCGGCGTCACACCCGCCGTGGAGAGGGTGATGCGCGTGGGCGACCAGCCGAATCCCCACTCGGCCGTGAGCACCTCGATGGCGCGGAGCACGGCGTCGGGGTTGTCGAGCGGCTCACCCATCCCCATGAAGACGATGTTAGTCAGACGGTCGCGCTCGGGCAGCGACTCGATCTGATTGAGAATCTCGGCCGCCGCGAGCGAGTGCTGCAACCCCTGCCGGCCCGTGGCGCAGAAACGGCACCCCATGCGGCACCCCGCCTGCGACGAGACGCAGAGCGTGGCGCGGTCGCCGTCGGGGATGTAGGCCGATTCGATGAAATGGCCCTGCGCCGTGCGGAACAGGTATTTCTTCGTCCCGTCGGCCGACGTGCTGACCCCTGCGGGCGCCGAAAGGCCCGTGCCGCAGCGCCCGGCCAGCCGCACGCGCGCCGCCGCCGGCAGGTCGGTCATCGCCGCCGGATCGGTCACATGCTTGCGGTAGAGCCAGCGGGCGATCTGCGCTGCGGCGAAACGCGGCAGCGACAGCTCCTCGCAGAGCGTGCGCAGTTCGGCGATATTTTTTCCGTAGAGCGTCTCCATAGGCCGGCGACGGGGCTTCGCGCCCCCGAGCGCAGGGCCCGCAGACCCTCCGACGACCGCAAAAGTAGTCAAAAAACAGCGATTTTTTCGGCCGATCGACTCGTTTTTGATTTTTTCTTCCTATATTTGTGGGGTGGAGCGGACTGCAAATGCGTCTCAGCGGATGCTGAGAGGTGCGGAACGGAAATTGCGGACAGATGCTCAACCGACTGGTCAACAATTAAAAAACACAATAATGGAAATCAAGAAATCACCGAAAGCCGACCTCCAGAACAAGCGGGGTCTTCTGCTCGAGATTGGTTTGATAATTGCACTTTGCGCCGTTATCGTCGCGTTCGCCTGGACGCCCAAGGAGCATACCATCGAAAAGATCGACATGAACACCGGCCCCGTCGAGGAGGAGATCGTGGAGATCACCCGCCAGGATCAGAAGCCGCCCGAGCCTCCCAAGAAGACGGAGATCACCGTGATCACCGATATCCTGAAGGTCGTGACCAACGACACCAAGATCACAACCAACGTCGACTTCGCCGAGTTCGAGGACGATGTGGAGATCGTGCAGCAGGTCGCCGTCGAGGAGGAGAAGATCGAGGAGGAGCAGCCGTTCCTCATTGCCGAGACGATGCCTTCGTTCCAGGGCGGATCGCTCAACGACTTCCGCAACTGGGTGCAGGGCAAGGTCCGTTACCCGGCCATCGCGCAGGAGAACGGCATCTCAGGCAAGGTGGTGCTGACCTTCGTCATCGAGAAGGACGGCCGTCTGACCAACATCCAGGTGCTCCAGACGCCCGACCGTTCGCTCTCCGAGGAGGCGATCCGCGTACTGCAGCAGTCGCCGAAATGGTCGCCGGGCAAACAGCGCAACCAGGCTGTGCGTGTGCGCTACACCCTGCCGGTTGAGTTCCGCATCCAGCAGTAAGCCTTCACCGTAAGGCCGAAACGCCGCCCGGAGCCGCAATTCGGATCAGAACAAGGGTATCTTTTTTCGAGGGATACCCTTTTTTTCAATGCAACTCAGAATTATGACAGAGAATAAAACCATCCCTCCCACGATCGCCGACGGTCAGCCCGAACGCGAACGAGCCGTGCTCGTGGCCGTCGTGCGCGACAGCCAGGAACTGCGCCAGAGCGAGGAGTACCTCGACGAACTGGAGTTTCTGGCCGAAACGGCCGACATCGCCACGGTGAAGCGCTTCACCCAGCGATTGCCGCAACCCTCGTCGCGCATCTACGTCGGGCCGGGCAAGCTCGAGGAGATCGCCGCCTACTGCGAGGAGCACGCCGTCGGCGTGGCGATCTTCGACGACGAACTCACGCCCGCCCAGACGCGCAACATCGAGCGGGCGATGCCCTGCCGCATCCTCGACCGCACGCGCCTGATTCTGGACATCTTCCTCGCGCGCGCGCAGACTGCCTACGCCAAGACGCAGGTGCAACTGGCTCAATACGAATACATGCTGCCCCGTCTGGCCGGTCTGTGGACGCACCTCGAACGGCAGCGCGGCGGCACGGGCACGCGCGGCGGCGCGGGCGAACGCGAGATCGAGACCGACCGCCGCATCGTGCGCAACCGCATCGCCAAGCTCAAGGAGGATCTCAAGAAGATCGACCGCCAGATGGCCGTGCAGCGCTCCAACCGCGGACAGTTGGTGCGCGTGGCGCTGGTGGGCTACACCAACGTGGGCAAGTCGACGCTGATGAACCTGCTGGCCAAAAGCGAGGTCTTCGCCGAAAACAAGCTCTTCGCCACGCTCGACACGACGGTGCGCAAGGTGGTCTTCGACAACCTGCCCTTCCTGCTGTCGGACACCGTGGGCTTCATCCGCAAGCTGCCCACGGAGCTGATCGAGTCGTTCAAATCGACGCTCGACGAGGTGCGCGAAGCCGACCTGCTGCTGCACGTGGTCGACATCTCGCACCCGCAGTTCGAGGATCAGATCGCCGTGGTGAAGCAGACATTGCAGGAGATCGGCGCGGGCGACAAACCGGTCTATCTGGTCTTCAACAAGGTCGACGCCTACACGTGGATCGAGAAGGCGCCCGACGACCTGACGCCTCCCACGGCCGAGAACCGTTCGCTCGACGAGCTGAAACAGAGCTGGATCGCCAAGGCCAACACCCCGTGCATCTTCCTCTCGGCCCGGCAGCGCACCAACATCGACAAGTTCCGCCGCGATCTCTACGGCATGGTGCGCGAGATCCACGCCGGCCGCTACCCCTTCAACAACTTCCTCTATTGACATAAGAACCTAACAACCATCCCACTATGGAGATCAATATTCTCAACCGGCAGCAGACCGTCCTCAACAAGTTCATCGCCGAGATCCGCGACCGCGACATCCAGCGCGACCCGATGCGGTTCCGCCGCAACCTGGAGCGCATCGGCGAGTTGATGGCCTACGAAATCTCGAAGCAGCTCCATTATGCGCCCCGCACGGTCGAGACGCCGCTCGGCACCGCCGAAGTGGAGCTCTACGACAACCGGATCGTCATCGCCACGATCCTGCGCGCGGGCCTGCCGTTCCATCAGGGCTTCCTCAACTACTTCGACGACGCCGAGAACGCCTTCGTCTCGGCCTACCGCAAGAGCAAGAAGGACGGGACGTTCACCGTCAAGGTCGAATACATCTCGTGCGGCAGCCTCGAGGGTAAGACGCTGCTGCTGGTCGACCCGATGCTGGCCACCGGCTCGTCGGCTGCGCTGGTCTACGATGCGCTCATCGAGAAGGGCGGCCGGCCGGCCCACACCCACGTGGCCTCGATCATCGGCTCGGAGCAGGGCGTGGACTACGTACAGCGCCACATGCCCCACGCCACCACGACGCTCTGGTGCGCCGCCGTGGACGAAGAACTGACCTCGCGCTCCTACATCGTCCCGGGCATCGGCGACGCGGGCGATCTGGCCTACGGAGAGAAGTTGTAACCCCACCATGATCCGGCCGGCTGCAGCGGGGACGAACCCGCCGGCACCGACTGTGTTCGGAACGATGCAGAACCCATGAAACCGACTCCCGAAACCTGCCCCGCGGCCGGACGGCCGTCGCTCGCGCCTTTCGCGGGCAACCTCCTCTTTCTGGCGGCCCTCTTCGGGGCGAGCCTCCTTGGGATGGCGCTCCAGAAGCCCGTCTTCCTGCTGTGGCACCGCGCGCAGGCGGCCGCATCGTCGGCCGCCGACCTGGCGCAGGTGGTCTGGCACGGACTGAAACTCGATCTGACCGTGGCGGGCTACATCACGGCGCTTCCGCTTCTGGTCGTGCTCGCCGCCGTCTGGCTCCCGGGGCAGTGGAGCCGCCGCGCGCTGAAAGCGTATCTGCTCGTCGTCGCCTCCCTCGCCGCCATTGCGTTCACCGCCAACCTCGCCCTCTATGCCTACTGGGCCTTTCCGCTCGACAGCTCCGTGCTGCAATACCTCGCCTCGCCCAAGGAGGCGCTGGCCAGCGTCACGGCGGGGCAACTCCTGCTGCAACTGCTGGTCGCGGCGGCGGCCTTCGCCGTCATGGCGTGGGGCTACGGGCGGGTGCTGCGCCTCTACCGCCCCGAACGCCGTCCGGCGCACCGCGTCGGGAACACGCTGGGGCTGCTGCTGACGGCAGGCGTGCTTTTCCTGCCGATCCGCGGCGGGGTGTCGGTGGCCACGGCCAACGTCTCGAAGGTCTACTTCAGCGGCCGGATGTTTCTGAACCATGCGGCGGTCAATCCGCTCTTCTCGTTCCTCTCGACCCTGTCGGACGGC
>USBO01000055.1 GCA_900552955.1 uncultured Alistipes sp. | reverse complement strand
ACCCGGCCCGCATCGAGGAGGTGGTCGCCAAGGTGCAGAAGCAGATCGAGGAGGAGATCGTCGAGGTCGGCAAGCGCACGGCCATCGACCTGGGCATCCACGGCCTGCATCCCGAGCTGATCCGCCTGATCGGCAAGATGAAATACCGTTCGTCCTACGGTCAGAATCTCTTGCAGCATGCCCGCGAGACGGCCAATCTGGCCGGCATCATGGCCTCCGAGCTGGGGTTGAATCCCAAGATCGCACGCCGCGCCGGCCTGTTGCACGACATCGGCAAGGTACCCGACGACGAACCCGAACTGCCCCACGCAATCATCGGCATGAAGCTGGCCGAGAAGTATAAGGAGAAGCCCGACGTCTGCAACGCCATCGGCGCCCACCACGACGAAGTGGAGATGACGTCGCTCATCGCTCCGATCATTCAGGTCTGCGACGCCATCTCGGGTGCCCGCCCGGGCGCCCGCCGCGAAGTGGTCGAGTCCTACATCAAGCGTCTCAAGGAGATGGAGGAGATCGCCCTCTCGTACCCGGGCGTGCAGAAGACCTACGCCATTCAGGCGGGGCGCGAGCTGCGCGTGATCGTGGGTGCCGAGAAGCTCTCCGATCAGGAGTCGGAAGGGCTGTCGCGCGACATCGCCAAGAAGATTCAGGACGAAATGACCTACCCGGGTCAGGTGAAAATCACCGTCATCCGCGAGACACGGGCCGTGGCCTACGCGAAGTAGCGGCTGTGCGCCGGGTAGGCCATTTCAGGCCATATCGACAAACCTCCCTAACCCCTCCTTTGAAAAGGAGGGGCTTTTTATTCCGGGTCAGGTGAAAATCACCGTCATCCGCGAGACGCGGGCCGTGGCCTACGCGAAGTGACGCGGTTCGTCGGGTAGGCCGTTTCGGGCCGATTCGAACAGTCCCCGCTTCGGATGGAAGCGGGGACTGTTTTGCAATCGCCTTGTATCTGCGGGCTAAAGGCGGTCCGGCGGCAGCGCCGAGCGGTGTGTAGAATGGATCTCGCCGCTTGCACTCCCTGCCCATGCGGCGAATCCGTGGATCGTTATGCCGCTATTGCCCGACGGCTGCGTCAGCGGGGCGGCCGGCAGGAGCGCCGAACCGCACGATCACCGGATAGCCCCAGAAGCCCTGCCGCATGGTCACGGTCTTGGCCCGGTTCTCGCGGCAGGCATTGAAGACCGACAGCGGCACCTGCATCGTCTTGCGGGTGCTGTCGGCGAACGCCACCTCCAGATAATAGACCGTGTAGGGCTTGCCCTGCACCCGACGGCGGCCGGAACGGTAGCTGCGGCGACGCTCCTTGCGGAGCTTCTGCACGACCGTGATCTCGTTGCCGTGCTCGGTCGCCGCGTCGGCGAGCAGGTAGTTTCCGGCCAGGAAGGCGAAATAGAAGAGGGCGCCCGCCCCGAGCAGGTGACACAGCCGGTTGACCGTCCGGTCGTCCGTGCCCGTCAGGTGCCGCAGGCTGTGCGCGAGCGGAGGCATCGTGAGGATGGCGGCCCCGAGGGCGAAAGCTACGGGCAGCCACCACGCGATCAGCGTCTTTTCGTAACAGAGATAGCCATAGACCGCGGCGAGCAGCAGCAGCGCGGCCAGCCCGATGCGCAGGGCGTTGAGAAGAGAGTTTTTCATCGTGCGGAGTTTGAACGGCACAAAATTACGCAAAGTCACGCGATCGGCAAAATGCGGGGCGGCACACGCGTGGGGCGGATCCGCCCGTCGGGGCCGCTCTATCGTCGCGGCAGCGGATGGTTCCTGTCCAGAGCGGTCAGCACGTTGCGGCGCACGGCGCGCAGCGAGGGCGGGAGCGTGTCGGGTTCCATGATGTCGAGCAGGGTTCGGAATTCGTGCAGCAGGTCGCGCTGCGTACGGCACATTTCGTAGGCGAGTTTCATGCAGAACATGCGCACGCCGTGCGGCTGCGCGGGGTCGGCCATTGTTTCGAGACAGAAGTCCAGCAGGTCGACCCGCGGCGGTTCGGGCTGCGGCTGCCGCCAGAGCAGCGCGAGCAGCAGCCGTCGCCGGCCTGCGTGCGGAGCGGCGATCGCTGCCGCCGCGAGGTCGTCGTAGCGCTCGTGCAGCAGGGCGTGCCACGCGGGGCCGAGGTGGCAGAGCGTCCACGCCGCGCGGTAGGCGATCCGCTCCTCCCCGTCGGCGGTCAGCGCGAAGAGACGGCGCACCTCGTCGGCCGACCGCACGCCGGAGGCGATGCGCCGGATGTCGGCGGGGCGGGCGACGTGTACGAGCGTCTCGCGGAGGTCGGGGCTCATGGGGGTGCGCACGGGATCAGACGGTTTCGATCCCCTCCTGCCGCAGAATCTCGTCGCGCAGCAGGGCGATGGCCTGTCCCGCCGCGCGGTCGATGATCTGGCCGCGGTCGCTGCCCGACTGCCGGCGCACGGCGACGGTGCGCCCGGGGCCTGCGACGGCCATCCAGACCGTCCCCACGGGGCATTCGGGCGTGCCGCCTGCGGGGCCTGCGATGCCGGTGGTGGCCACTGCGTAGTCGGCATGGGCGACGCGGCGCACCCCTTCGGCCATGGCGCGTGCGACGGCTTCGCTCACCACGCCGCAGCGTTCGATCTCGTCGAGGCTCACGCCCAGCAGGTCGTGTTTGGTCTCGGTGGCGTAGCTGACCACGCCGCACTTGAAATAGGCCGAGGCGCCGGCCATGGCCGTGAAACGCGCGGCGATGGCCCCTCCCGTGCAGCTTTCGGCCGTGGCGAGCGTCCGGTGCCGCTGCGTGAGCAGGCCGTGGACAGCCGACTGGATGGTGGCCGTCTCGTAGCCGAGAATGTTGCGGGGGATAAGTGTGCGCAGCCGCTCGAACTGCGCCTCGATCTCGTGCGCCGCCTCGCGCCCCTCGACCTCGTAGGCTGAGAGTCGCAGCCGCACCTTGTCGGGCGAGGGGAGATAGGCCAGATGCAGGTGGGGCGGCAGCGCGGTCTCCCATGCGGCGATCCGCTCGGCGAGCATCGACTCGGCCAGCCCCGCGGTGATGAGCGTGCGGTGGACGATCTGCCGCAGCGCGAAGCGGGCCTTGAGGCGCGGCATCACCTCGTCCTGCATCAGGTGCTCCATCTCGAAGGGGACGCCCGGCAGCGAGATCACGACACGGCCGTCGCGCTCGAACCACATGCCCGGCGCCGTGCCGTGGGCGTTGAAGAGCACCGTGCAGCAGGCCGGAACCAGCGACTGCCCGCGGTTGAGGTCGTTGTAGGCGATGCCGCGGCTTTCGAGCATCCGCCGCACGTGCGCGGCGATCCGTTCGTCGGGCACCAGCGTGCTGCCGAACAGTTCGGCGAGCGTGTGTTTGGTGATGTCGTCCTTCGTGGGGCCGAGTCCGCCGGTGAGGATCGTCACGTCGCAGCCGGTCATGGCGCGCTGCACGGCGTCGACGATGGCCGTGCGGTCGTCGCCGACCGATTCCTTGCGGGCCACGACGATCCCCGCCGCGTTGAGGTGGCGGGCGATCGAGGCGGAGTTGGTGTCGACGATCTGCCCGATGAGCAGTTCGTCGCCGATGGTGAGGATCGTTGCTTTCATGGGTGGGAGTTGGTTCTGTCATTTATGCTGCCGGCGGCGCGCGGCGCTGTCGGAATCGCCGGCCGTCGGGTGCGGTGCGGCATGTTATCGCTCGGCGGCTTTCGGCCCGATGAGCGAACGGCAGATGTCGCGCACGAAGCCCGGGCCGTTGTAGACGTACCCCGTGTAGATCTGCACCAGCGAAGCCCCCGCGTCGAGCATGGCCTGCACGTCGGCAGGGGTCATCAGACCCCCGACGCCGATGATGGGGTAGGTGCCCCGCGAACGGGTGTGGATGCGCCGCACGACCTCGAGCGCCCGCTGCGTCAGTGGACGTCCGCTCACCACGCCGGCGCCGAGGCGCGTGGCTTCGAGGCGGTCGATCCCCTCGCGCGAGAGTGTGGCGTTGACGGCCACCATGCCGTCGAGCGGCGTGTCGATCATGATGTCGGTCATCAGGTCGATCGTCTCGTCCGAGAGGTCGGGCGAGACTTTGAGCAGGATGGGGCGGTACTGGTTCTGTCCGCGCCGGAATTCGAAGAGCGGTTCGAGAATGGCGGTGATGTTCTCGCGCGTCTGATACGACACGGCCTTCTGCCCCGGGTCGCAGGCGACGTTGACGGTGAAGTAGTCGGCATACTGGTAGAGGTTGCGGAAGCACCGCAGGTAGTCGGCCGGCGCCTGATCGCAGGGCGTGGCCGTGTTCTTGCCGATGTTGCAGCCCACGATGGCCCCTTTGCGCGGCTGCCGCAGATGCGCGACGGCGCGGTCGAGGCCGTGGCTGCAGATCCCCACGCGGTTGAGCAGCGCGCAGGCGCCGTCGAGCCGGAAGATGCGCGGCTTGGGGTTGCCCGACTGAGGTTTGGGGGTGATGCTCCCCACCTCGACGAATCCGAAGCCCATGGCCGACAGCTCGCGGCAGATGTGTCCGTAGCGGTCGAACCCTGCGGCCATGCCGACGGGATTTCTGAAGCGGATGCCGAAGACCTCGCGTTCGAGCGAGGGGTCTTCCGTCGCATAGAGCCTGTGCAGCAGCCACCGGCCGCCGGGCACCTTGCCCAACAGCGCGAGGGTGACCATCACGAGGTGGTGGGCCTGTTCGGGGGGCAGGGCGAAAAGCAGAGGTTTGATGAGTTTGCTGTACAGCATGACAGACGGATTAACGATGCAAATATACGAAAAGTTGGAATACGCCGCACCGTTCAGAAATACTCTTCGCGGTAGACGTAGCCGTTGCGCAGCTCCTCGAACCGCTCGGGACTGCGTTTGAGCGCGTCGCTCTCGGCTGCGATGTCGTAGTGCGCGCCGATAGTGGCGCCCAGCTCGTCCCAGCCGATGAGGCGGGGCTGCGAGGGCGCGACGGCGGGGTACCACCCCGCGAGCGGCAGCGCGAAGCGGCGGGCGAGGGCCGCGACGGCCATCGCCGTGGCATTGGCTTTGCCCTGGGCCGAGTAGCCTGCGACATGGGGCGTGGCGAGAACCGCGCCCGCCAGCAGCCGGCGGTCGATGTCGGGTTCGTGGGGCCAGACGTCGAGCGCATAGTGCCGGCCGCTGCGTAGCAGCGCGTCGCCGTCGACCACCTCACCGCGCGACGAGTTGATGATGACGGCGTCGGGCCGGAGCCGGCCGAGGAACTCGTCGCCGGCCATGCGCCGCGTCGAGGCGTCGAGCGGTGTGTGGAAGGTGACCAGGTCGCAATGCCGTGCGATCTCTTTGAGCGGGACGAAGCCGTCCCCTTCGCGTGCGGCGCGCGGCGGGTCGCAGGTCAGCACGCGGAATCCCCATGCCGCGGCGTAAGTCCGCACCAGTTCTCCGACGTGACCCGCGCCGATCACCCCCAGCGTCTTCTCGGCGGGCCGCCATCCGTCGCGCTGCGACAGGTGGTGCAGCACGGCGGCCACCCATTGCAGCACGCCGCGGGCGTTGCAGCCGGCGGCCGTGGCCACGCCGATCTGCCGCCGCCGGCAGTAGCCGAGGTCGATGTGGTCGAATCCGATGGTCGCCGTGGCGATGAAGCGCACGCGCGATCCGTCGAGCAGCGCGGCGTCGCAGCGCGTGCGGGTGCGGACGATCAGCGCATCGGCGTTGCGCACGTCGCCGGCTGCGATCTCCCGCCCCGGGAGGCGGCGCGTCTCGGCATAGGGTTCGAGAACCCCTTCGAGGAACGGAATGGCGCTATCGACGACGATTTTCACTTCGATTCGTTTTCAATGTTCGGAGCAAAGGTAACGGTTTTCGGATAATTTTGTACCTTTGCGAAGATGTTCGGCAAACCTCCTGCCGTTTTGCGGGCGGGCTTCGGGCGTCGGAAAACGTCATGTCGGTTATGAGTACACTTGATACGATCGACCCCAACGGGGTGGGGCAGGACAACGGGGCCTATTTCGGTCTGCCGTTCACGCCCGACGAGGCGCGGCTGGTGCTGATCTCGGCGCCGTGGGACGTCACGGTCTCCTACGGCACGGGAGCGGCCGAGGCGCCCGACGCGCTGATCGAAGCCTCGATGCAGCTCGACCTCTACGACGCCCTGTCGCCCGATGCGTGGCGGCGCGGCATCGCCACGGCCGACATCGACTACACGCTGCTCGAGACCTCGCAGCGCCTGCGTGCGGATGCCGAGCGGGTGATCCGCCACCTCGAGGAGGGCGGGTCGCCGGCCGACGACGCCGTCGCCCGCAAGATCCGCCGCGTGAACGAGGGGTGCGCGCAGATGAACGAAAACATCCGTGCCCAGGCCCGCGCATGGCTCGCTGCGGGCAAGCTCGTGGGGCTGGTCGGCGGCGACCACTCGACGCCCTACGGCCTGCTTCGGGCGCTCGGCGAACGGGGCGAGGGGTTCGGCATCCTGCATATCGACGCCCACTGCGACCTGCGCCGCGCCTACGAAGGGTTCGAATTCTCCCACGCGTCGATCATGTACAACGTGCTGCGCGACGTGCCGCAGGTCGAACGGATCGTCGAGGTGGGCGTGCGCGACTACTGCGACGCCGAGGCGGCGCTGGCGCGTTCGTCGGAGCGCATCCGCATGTTCGACGACACGCAGCTCTTCGCGGCCGCCTTCGAGGGCGAGACGTGGGGCGCTGTCTGCCGCCGCATCGTGGCCGAACTGCCCGAGCGGGTCTACGTGAGCTTCGACATCGACGGCCTCTCGGTCGAATACTGCCCCCACACGGGCACGCCCGTGGCCGGCGGGCTGACCTTCAATCAGGCCCTCTATCTGCTGCAAGAAACGGTGCGCTCGGGCCGCCGGATCATCGGGTTCGACGTGGTGGAGGTCGTCGCCAGGCCGGAAAACCGGATCGACGCCTCGACGGGTGCGCGCATCCTCTACAAACTGTGCGGGCTGGCGCTCGCGTCGGACGAGGCGTGACGGAATGCGATACAATTTTTAAAAGAATAAAACGATGCGTTTGTTTTCGATGTACGGCTGGGTGCATATGCGCTATGCGATGAACACGCGCCGCAGGGGGTTCATGGAGGCTCCGTGGGCGGGCGGCGTGGTGCTGCTCGTATGCGTGGTTGTGGCCATGCTGCTGGCCAATCTGCCGGTGACGGCTCACTATTATCACGAATTTCTGAATATGGACCTCTCGTTGTCGATCCGTTCGAAAAGCGGAACGATCGACTGGGTCTTTCCCGAAGGGATGACCGTCGAGAAGCTCATCAACGACGGTCTGATGGTGATCTTCTTCTTCACCGTGGGGCTCGAAATCAAGCGGGAGCTGGTCTGCGGCCATCTCTCGTCGATGCGCAAGGCGGTGCTTCCGGTGCTGGCCGCGGCGGGCGGCATGCTCATGACGGCGGCGGTTTACGCGCTGTTCAACCACGGCACGCCCGCAGCGAACGGATGGGGAATTCCGACGGCCACGGACATCGCTTTCGCCGTGGGCATCCTCTCGATGCTCGGCGATCGGGTTCCGATCTCGCTCAAGGTCTTTCTCACGGCGCTGGCCATCGCCGACGATCTGGGGGCCATTCTGGTCATCGCGCTCTTCTACGGTGGTCAGCTGAAGTGGGGCTGTCTGGCGGCGGCGCTGGCGGTGATGGCGCTCGTCTACGTGATGAACCGCATGGGCGAGAAACGCATGTTCTTCTATTTCGTGCCGGCGACGGTCATCTGGGGGCTCTTTTACTACTCGGGCGTGCACTCCACGCTGTCGGGCGTGGCCATGGCGCTGCTCATTCCCATGGATCCGCGTTTCAGCAGGGAATACTTCTTCCATAAGATGCCGCTGCTGAAGGAGCAGCTGCTCGGAGCGAATGCCGATCTGGACGGCGACGGCGTGGAGGACGATTTCCCCAATGAGGAGCACCGCTACTATCTGCGGCAGATGAAACGCCTCTCGTCGCAGTCGATCGGCATGAGCTACCGGCTCGAAAATGTCCTGACGCCCTATGTGACGTTTCTCATCATGCCGATCTTCGCGCTGGCCAACGCCGGCGTGACGATCCCCTCGGCCGAATATTTCGATATCTTCCGCGTCACGCCGGCGACGGGCGCCATCGGCACGGGCGTCTTCTTCGGGCTGCTTGTGGGTAAGCCGCTGGGGATTTTCCTTGCCAGCTGGATCGCCGTTAGGTCGCGGCTGGCCGTCATGCCCGACGAAGCGACGTGGCGCATGCTGCTGGCCGTGGCGTGCCTGGGCGGTATCGGATTCACGATGTCGCTGTTCGTCGATTCGCTGGCGTTCGGCACTTCCGATCTGATCGACCGGGGCAAGATCGCCATTCTGATGGGATCGGTCGCAGCCGCCGTGCTCGGCAGCGTGCTGATCGTGGCTTTCGCTAAAAAACAAGCGTGAACGATGAAACGGAACTGGATGCTCTTTCTTGTCGCGGCGCTGCTCTGTGCGGGCGGCTGTTCGCGCAGCGGCAGCGGTGTGAAACTGCGCAACGATGTCGATTCGGTGGCCTATGTCATCGGGCTCAACGTGGGAACCAATCTCCTGAAGATGGATTCGACGCTCAATGTGGCGGCGGTGTGCAAAGGGATTGCGGACTGCTTTGCCGGCCGGCCGTCGATGTCGATGGACGAGGCCCAGACCTTCTATCTGCGCTATGTGAACCATGTCGTGCCCGAACGCATCCGCGAGCAGGAACGGCAGTTTCTGGACGATGTGACGGCCGGCCGCGGCTTCAGGCAGAGCGATTCGGGGCTGCGCTACGACGTCGGGCGCGACGGCGATCTCAAACGGATGATCGCGGCGGATGACGACCGTATCGCCATCCGGTTCAGGGCGCTGCGGCGCGACGGCACGGAGGTCTACTCCTCCTACGAGCGGGGCGACACGCTGCGCACACGGCCCGATTCGCTTCCCGCAGGGTTGCGCGAGGGGCTGAAGCTGCTGGGCAGCGGAGGTGCCGTCGAACTGTGGGTTCCCGCCGCGCTGGCCTACGGCGCCGGGGGCGACGCTTCGCTGGGCGTGGGTGCCAACGAGACGCTCTATTACGAAGCCGAGCTGCTCGACGTGCAGCCCGCCGGCTCTGCCGGTGGTCGCAAAGCCGATTTTTGACGAAAAAAGACGATTTGTCATCCCACGGCGCACGAATCTCGATTAATTTGTATACCTTTGTGTGCGTGTGCTCTATGAAACTTTACAAAATTTTAATAAGCAAATGAAAAAACTGTTATCGGTTGCGGTGCTCGCGGGCGCCGTGTTGCTCTGCTCGTGCGGCGGCAACAAGACGTTGAAAATGGGCAGTCTGTCGAAGTTCGACTCGCTGTCGTATGCGCTGGGTGCCAATATCGGCTACGGAATGCGCTACGAGATGAACGACATTCCCTTCAATTTCGACGAGGTGAACAAGGGTATCAAGGAGGGTGCGCTCGACAAGTCGAAGCAGACGCACGAGGACGCCATCGAGATCCTGCGCGACTACTTCATGAACAAGCGCGGGCCGCGCGCGTACGCCATCGAGCAGAAAAAGTCGATGCAGGCCGCCGTGGCAGCCGATTCGACGGGCATGGTGCAGGATACGCTGCCCGCACCCGAACCGATGTTCCTCACGGCTGCCGAGTGCGATTCGGTGTCGTATGCGTTCGGCAATGACATCGGCAACAACATCAAGGCGAGCGACATCCCCGTGCAGATCGTGTGGATCACCGAGGCGATGGGCAACGTCCGCGACAGCGTCGCCAAGATGGACGAGATGATCGTGCAGGGCTACCTCCAGAACTACTTCATGGTCGAGCGGCCGCGCCAGAATGCCGAGGCTTCGGCCAAGTGGCTCGAAGGCATCGCCAAGAAATCGGGCGTCGAGAAGACCGAGTCGGGTCTGCTCTACCTGATCGAGCGCCCGGGCGACGCCGACACGATCGCTGTAGACGACCGCGACGTGGTGGTGGTGAACTACGAGGGCAAGAACCGCAAAGGCAAGGTGTTCGACTCGTCGTACGAGCGCAACGAGCCTGCCGAGTTCCCGCTCAACCGCGTCATCAGCGGCTGGACCGAGGGTATGAAACTCGTGGGCAAGGGCGGTAAGATCAAGCTGTGGATTCCGTCGGAGCTGGCCTATGGCGAGCGCGGTGCAGGCCGCGACATCGGGGCCAACGAGGCGCTGGAGTTCACCGTGGAGGTCATCGACGTGAAACCCTATGTGGAGCCCGCTCCGGCCGAGGGCGCGGAGGCTGCCGAGGCTGCGAAATAAGGGCCGCACGGCGTGTCGCACGCAAAAAAGTGTCTCTTGGTGAGACACTTTTTTCAATCATCGTTTTCAACGGATTTATTGAACAGACTTAGATTATGGAATTCGAAGGAGTCGTATATAAGATCATGCCCGTGACGCGCGGAACCTCCGCGCGCGGCGAGTGGCAGCGCCAGGATGTCGTTTTCGACTACAACGACGGCGGACAGTTCTCCCGCAAGATCAGCGTGACGTTCTTCAACAAGGAGAGCG
>USBO01000054.1 GCA_900552955.1 uncultured Alistipes sp. | reverse complement strand
ACGTCGAGATGACGGAGTCCGTGACGATGATGGATCAGGTCGTCGTGATCGGCTACGGTACGCTGGACAATAAGATGGGGACCAGCGCCATTTCGTCCGTTTCGAGCGATGATCTGATGCCCGGCGTCGGCAGTGCGAGCGTGGCCAATGCACTGCGCGGCAAGGTCGGCAGCCTGGTGATCTCCGGCACCGATTCGCCCAACTCCGGCAACGGGCTCCAGTTGCGCGGCATCGCGTCGATCAATGCGGGGCAGAGTCCGCTGGTGGTCATCGACGGCATGCCTGGCGGCGACATCCGCTCGATCCTGCCTGAGGACATCCAGTCGATCGACGTGCTGAAGGACGCTTCGGCGGGCGCCATCTACGGAACCCGCGCCGCGGGCGGTGTGATCCTCATCACGACGAAGAGCGCCCGCGGGCTGGAGCAGGGCTCCGTGCGGCTCACCTACTCGGGCGAAGTCACCCACAAGGAGGTGATGAAGCGTCCCGACGTGCTGACCGGCCCCGAGTATCTGGAGCTGCGTGCCGAGGAGGGAGCCATCGACTACGGCGCGGACTTCGACTGGTACGACGCGATGCTCAACAAGAGCAATTTCTCGCACAAACATACCGTCAACCTTCAGGCCAACACCCGTGTGGCTTCGGTCTATGCCACGTTCCAGTACAACAAGAACGAGGGTATCGCCATCGAGGACTCGCGCAAGGACCTGGCCGGACGCATCAACGCCACGTTCCATGCGCTCAACGGCTGGCTCGACGTGACGACCCGCGCAGGCTACCGTCAGGCGCAGCGCAACAACAATGCGCCCAACTTCGCGCAGGCCATCCGCAACAACCCGACCCGCTCGGCCTACGACCCTGAGAGCTCGACCGGCTACAACATCTGGCAGAACGAGACCTATGAATTCAACACGATCGCCGACTCGAAGCTCCTCGACTACGAAGGGCTCGACAAGTGGTTCATGCCCGAGGTGAGTGCCAAGCTGAACGTTCTGGCCGTCCCGGGGCTCTCGTACCAGCAGAATCTGGGGTACGAGCTCCGTCAATGGGAGATTCATAAGTACCGCGACAGCCGTCACCGCACCGAGCTGGATAACGAGCGCAAGGGCATGGCCAATCTGGGTTTCTCGAAAAGCGAGCGGCTCAACGTCGAAGGCTTCGCCAGCTACATCCGCGAGTGGAACGGCAAGCACCACCTCAACGCGGTGGCCGGCTACTCGTATTTCGAGCAGAACGGCGAAAGTTTCGAGATGACGAACTACAACTTCCCGGTCGAGGGCGTCAAGTACTGGGACATCGGCACGGGTTCGTACCTCAAGACCGGACAGGCCTCCATGTCGTCGAACAAGAACGTGACGCAGAAGCTCTTCTCGCTCTTCGCCCGCGTCAACTACGACTTCGCCGACCGTTACATCGTGAGCGCTTCCGTGCGGCGCGAATCCTCGTCCAAGTTCATGACCAATCACCGCTGGGGCACCTTCTGGTCGCTGTCGGGCGGCTGGCGCATCTCGAAGGAGGCGTTCCTGCGCAACGCCAAATGGATCGACGACCTCAAGGTCCGTCTGGCCTATGGTGTGACCGGCAACAACGACTTCTCGACGTCGTATGCCGCGCTGACCTACACCGACAACGGTTATTTCATGATGCCGAACACGGGCGAATATCAGCTCGTCTACGGCCCTTCGATCAACCTCAACCCCGACCTGAAGTGGGAGGAGCAGCACGGCTGGAACGTCGGTGTCGACTACTCGTTCTTCGGCGAGCGGCTCTACGGTAAGTTCGACTGGTATCGCCGCAAGGTGGTCGACATGCTCTATTCGGTGCAGGTGTCGCAGCCCCCGTTCGCTAAGCAGACCATGATGCAGAACATCGGCAGCATGGAGAACCGCGGCTGGGAGTTCGAGATCGGCGCCGACATCGTCCGCAATAAGAACTGGCGCTACTCCACGAACTTCATCTTCAGCCACGAACGCAGCAAGGTGCTCACCCTGTGGGGAAATGCTACCTATATCGCCGGTACGGGCTTCCCCGGGCCGGGTTCGCCCGGGCCTGCCATCCGCATCGAGGAGGGTACCACCATCGGGCAGTTCTACATCCGCAAATGCGCCGGCATCGACTCCGAGACGGGCGATTTCCTGATCTACAACAAGGAGGGCGAGATCATTCAGGGTACGGATTCGTCGGTGGCGGACAATCAGCACACGGGCAATTTCATTCCTAAGGTGATGATCACGTGGAATCACCGGCTCCGCTACCGCAACTGGGATCTGGGCATCGACATGCGCAGCTGGCTCAAGTACGACGTCTTCAACACCCTCGACATGTATTTCGGCCTGCGCACGCAGCAGAGTCTCAACACGCTGCGCAGCGCCTACGGCAAGAACCTCGGCATCACCAAGGAGAAGCAGCTCTGCGACTATTTCCTCGAGGACGGCAGCTTCCTGAAGATCGACGCCATCAATCTGGGCTACACGCTGCCGCTGAAGTCGCGTACCGGCGGGTTCATCCAGAACGTGCGCATCTACGGCTCGATCAACAACGTGTGCACCATCACGGGGTATTCGGGCATGGATCCCGAGGTCAACATCAACGGCATCGAAGGCGGTATCGAGTGGTGGAACACCTCGTTCTATCCCCGCACCCGCACCTATCTGCTCGGCGTTCAACTCACCTTTTAATTCGTAACGACAAATGAAAAACCGCATAATAAAGTCCTTGCAGCCGTTCTTGCTCGCCGCGATCGTCGGGGTGGGCACGGGATGCAACACCGACCCCGAATACTATTCGGAGGTCGTTCCCGAGACCTTCTTCACCTCGTCGCAGGCCGTATATCAGTGCTACTGCCGTCCGTTCACGCACTGGAAGTGGTTCGTGGCCACCGATACCAACCGTTTCGAGCTCATGGAGCTCGGCACCGATGAGATCTGCCTGCCCACGCGCGGCAGCGACTGGTACAACGGCGGTCGTTTCCAGAAGATCCACAAACATGTCTTTCAGGGCAACGAAGAGATCTACTACAAAGGGTTCTACGGTGTCGGCATGGGTGTGGCGATGGCTTGGGAGGCGCTCACCGATATTCAGACCCGCGTCGATCTCGAACGCGTGGGGATGACGCAGGCCGAGATCGACCTGATGACCGCCCAGTTGAACATCCTGGTGGCCAATCTTTATAAGGACGGCCTCGACCTGTTCGGCGGAATGCCGCTCTACGTGCAGGGCGACCGCGAGCTCAAGGCGCGTTCGACCGATGTCGAGACCTTCGACTTCATCGAGCGGCTCATCAAGGATAACATTGACAAGATCCCTGCGAAAACCACGCTCGGCGCCGCCGAGACCTCTTATATCCATCAGGCGTGGGCGGCCGTGCAGCTGGCGCAGCTCTATTTCAACGCCGAGGCTTACACCAAAGGGAAGAAGTCGATGTTCGAGGAGTGCGCCAAGATCTGCGAGGACATCATCGACGGGAAATACGGCGCCTATGAGCTGGCCAAAGACTGGCGGGATATCTTCAAGTACGGCAACGAGACCTGCCCCGAGATCATTTACGGCATCACGAGCGACGCCACCTACACCGGCACCGATTCGGGCCTTTTCGCGCGCTGGCTCCACTACAACACCAACAAGTATCTGGGCGGCACGGCCTACGGCAAGAATAACGGCTACGGCATCACGCCGTCGTTCAGGCCCGACGGGACACCCTACACCGAGAAGGACTTCCGGCTGGGCCGCGTCATGCAGAAGTTCGAGGACACCGACCTGCGCAAACAGCCCTACTGCTACGAGGGCAAGGGCGAATACACGGGTATGTTCCTCATGGGCTATCAACGGAACCCCAGCTCGCATAATGCCGACGGCAGTTGGCAGTCCATGGGCAACCGCGAGTACAAGAAGAAGGTCGTCTATCTCAACGACTGCGTGGCCCGCTTCGCCACCAAAGGCGGTGTGGCCGAGTGGTCGTCCGACGGCAAGCCGCTGGACAAAAAGGGCAAGGAGATGGATCGTTCGCAGTTCTCCGCGCTGGAGTCGACGATGAACGACGCCGAGGAGAGTTCGTGCTACCGCCTGCTCAAGCGCTGTCCTCCGGTGGACAAACTCGAGTACGACGATCTGCGGATGCGTTTCCCCGCCATGACGCCGATTTCCCGCCTGACCGAGGTCTACTACATGTTGGCCGAGTGCTATCTGCGTGGCGCCAAGGGCAACAAGGGCGGTACGGTGGCCAAAGCCGCCGAACTGATCAACCAGGTGCGCAGGCGCAACTTCGAGAACGGTGCCGATCCCAATCCCGTGACGGCCGACAATCTCGACAAGTACCGGATGCTCGACGAGTGGATGGTCGAGTTCCTGGGCGAGCAGCGCCGTCGCACCGACCTGATCCGCTGGGGCGCCTACGTCACCGAGAAGTGGTGGGATCACGAGCCGTCGAACAACGAGAACTGGAACCGTTTCCCGATTCCCGACAAGTCGGTTGCGGGCAACAACCTGCTCGAACCCAACCCGGGCTATCCCGATCCGCGCTGACGCGGCGGCGCAGGCCGATTCATGGGGCCGGCCGGACGTTAGTCCGGCCGGCCCTTCGTTTGCAGGGATGTGTCGTGGGCTGCCGACGGGCGCTGCGTGCGTTTTCGGGCCGGGATTCGTCCGCCTGTCGATCGGGGCGCGATTCTTGACAATTTGTTGAAAAGTCGCGCAGCGCGGTTGGGTTTTTCGGAGAAAATTTTGTACCTTTGAATGCAAAAAATGTTTTTTGCGTAAAAATAGATAACAGAAAAGATGAAAAAAGTCGATGTTGTTCTCGGTTTGCAGTGGGGCGACGAAGGAAAAGGTAAGGTCGTCGATGTGTTGACGCCCGACTATCAGGTCGTGGCCCGCTTTCAGGGCGGCCCCAACGCCGGGCATACATTGGAATTCAACGGCGAAAAGTATGTGTTGCGTTCGATCCCTTCGGGCATTTTCCAGGGCGGCAAGGTCAACGTGATCGGCAACGGCGTGGTGCTCGACCCGATTCTCTTCAAGGAGGAGGCCGAGGCGCTGGCCAAAAGCGGCCACGACCTTACGCAGCGGCTCTACATCTCGAAGAAAGCGCACCTCATCCTGCCCACGCACCGCGTGCTGGACGCTGCGCTCGAAGCGGCGAAGGGCAACTCGAAGATCGGCACCACGGGTAAGGGCATCGGCCCGACCTATACGGACAAGATCAGCCGCAACGGCGTGCGTGTGGGCGATATTTTCCTCGATTTCAAGAAGATTTACGAAGTGGCCAAGGCGCGTCACGAGAACATCCTCGAGTCGCTGGGCTACAACTACGATATCGACGAGCTGGAACGGCAGTGGTTCGAGGGGATCGAATACCTCAGGAAGTTCCGCATCATCGACAGCGAGCACGAGATCAACCGCTTTCTCGCCGAGGACAAGGCCATTCTGGCCGAGGGGGCGCAGGGAACGCTGCTCGACGTCGATTTCGGTTCGTATCCCTTCGTGACGTCGTCGAACACGATCGGCGCGGGGGCCTGCACCGGCCTGGGAATCGGCCACAACCGCATCGGCGAGGTTTACGGCATCTTCAAAGCCTACTGCACGCGTGTCGGCAGCGGCCCGTTCCCCACGGAGCTGTTCGACGCCACGGGCGACGAGCTGTGCCGTCTGGGCCATGAATTCGGGGCGGTGACGGGGCGTAAGCGCCGTTGCGGCTGGCTCGATATGGTGGCGCTCAAATATGCCGTGATGGTCGACGGCGTGACCAAGCTCATCATGATGAAGTCCGACGTGATGAACGACTTCGAGACGATCAAGGTGGCCGAGGCCTACGAGATCGGCGGCGAACGCGTGACGGAGTTCCCCTACGACATTCAGGACGACGTGAAACCCGTCTACCGTGAGTTCAAGGGGTGGAAGACCGATCTGCGCAAGGTGCGCCGCTACGAGGATTTCCCTGCCGAGTTCAAGACCTATGTGGAGTATATCGAACGCGAGACGGGCGTGCCTGTGGCGATCATCTCGGTGGGCCCCGACCGCGACGAGACGATTATCCGTTAACGAACAGATACGATTATGAAACGATTCTCTTTGCTGTGCGTCGCCTGTGCGACGACGATGCTGGTGGCGGGCGGCTGCGCCTCGATGTCGGGTACGCTCAAGGGCGGTCTGATCGGCGGAGGCGGCGGCACGGCCGTCGGAGCCGGTATCGGAGCGTTGGCCGGCGGCGGCAAGGGCGCTGCCATCGGTGCGGCCGTGGGAGCTGCCATCGGCGGTACGGCCGGCGCGCTCATCGGGCGCAAGATGGACAAACAGAAGGCCGAGCTGGCCGCGATCGAGGGCGCCGAGGTCGAAACCGTGACCGACACCAACGGGCTGGACGCCATCAAGGTGACCTTCGAGTCGGGAATTCTCTTCCCGACCAACGGCACGACGCTCAGCGCTGCGTCGAAGGCTGCGCTCGACAAGTTCGCCATCAGCCTGTTGCAGAATCCCGACACGGATGTGACGGTCTTCGGCCACACCGACAGCACGGGATCGCTCGCGGTCAACGAGCGCATCTCGCTGGAGCGGGCGCAGGCCGTGCGCAACTATCTGGAGACGAAAGGGATCGCTTCGAATCGGTTTCTCAGGGTCGAGGGCAAGGCCTATGCGGAGCCCGTTGCTTCGAACGATACGGCCGAGGGACGGGCTGCCAACCGCCGCGTCGAGGTCTATATCTCGGCCGGCCAGGCGATGATCCGGCAGGCGGAGGCAGGTACGCTCCGATAAGGTTTACGGCGGGTTCTCCGGTGGGAGACCTGCCGTTTTTCGTGGATATACAATGCTAATCTTAAAACTTAACGAATGAAAAAAGCGTTGAAAATCGTTGTGTTGGCGAAGCAGGTGCCCGATACCCGCAACGTGGGGAAGGATGCGATGACCCCCGAAGGGACGGTCAACCGCGCCGCTTTGCCGGCAATCTTCAATCCCGAGGATCTGAATGCTCTCGAAATGGCGCTCGCGCTCAAGGACGAGACCGAAGGTTCGACCGTGCATATCCTGACGATGGGGCCTCCGCGTGCGGCCGACATCATCCGCGACGCGATGTTCCGCGGCGCCGACGGCGGGTATCTGCTGACCGACCGCAAGTTCGCCGGCGCCGATACGCTGGCTACCTCCTACGCGCTGTCGTGCGCGCTGCGCAAGATCCGCCCCGATGTGATCGTCGCGGGCCGGCAGGCCATCGACGGCGACACGGCGCAGGTGGGCCCGCAGGTGGCCGAGAAACTGGGCTGGCCGCAGGTGACCTATGCCGAGGAGCTGGTCGAGATCAAGGCCGATGCGCTGGTCATCAAACGCCGTCTGGAGCACGGCACGGAGGTGGTCGAGTGCCCGCTGCCGCTGGTGATGACCGTCAACGGTTCGGCTCCCGAATGCCGTCCGCAGAACGCCCGCCGCGTGATGAAGTACAAGTTCGCGCAGACCAAATCCGAGATCGCGGCCGCTCCCGACTGCATGGCCTCGACGATGGCCGCTGCGAAGGAGTATCTGCAAATCATCGAGTTCGCGGCCGCCGATGTCGATCCCGACGAGACGCAGCTGGGACTGGTCGGCTCGCCGACGAAGGTCAAGAAGATCGAGAACGTCGTCTTCCAGGCTAAGGAGTCGCGGAGACTGACGGCGGCCGACGCCGATATCGAATCACTGATGGTTGAACTCATTGCGAGCCACACGCTCGGTTAAAGATCGGAGGATTTGCTGTTATGAACAATATATTCGTCTATATCGAGCTCGAGAACGGCGCGGTCGCCGACGTGAGCCTGGAACTGCTGACCAAAGGCCGCGAGCTGGCCGATGAACTGGGTGTCAAACTCGAAGCCGTGCTGCTGGGGCACGATGTCGCCGGCATCGAAAAGGAGCTGGCGAAATACGGCGCCGACACCGTGTGGGTGGCCGACGACGCGATCTTCGCGCCGTTCCGCACGCTGCCGCATACTGCCGTGATGTGCGGGCTGATCCGGCAGGAGCAGCCGCAGATCGCGCTCTTCGGTGCCACGCCCGTGGGCCGCGACTTCGCGCCGCGCGTGTCGTCGGCGCTGCACAGCGGTCTGACGGCCGACTGCACGCAGCTCGTCATCGGCGACCACACCGATCCCAAGACCAAGACCGAGTACAAGAATCTGCTCTATCAGATCCGTCCGGCCTTCGGCGGCAACATCATCGCCACGATCGTCAATCCCGACCACCGTCCCCAGATGGCGACCGTCCGCGAGGGCGTGATGCGGAAGCAGTGCGCTGCCGCGCCGGCGGCCGGCGAGGTGAAACCGATCGACTGGCGTCCGATGGTGCAGGATACGGATCTGGCGGTGAAGATCGTCGACCGTCAGATCGAGGAGCGCAAGATCAACATCAAGGGTGCGGGCGTGATCGTGGCCGGCGGCTACGGCATGGGTTCGAAGGAGAACTTCCGCCTCGTGCACGAACTGGCCGAGGTGCTGGGCGCCGAGGTGGGCGCCAGCCGTGCGGCCGTCGATGCGGGTTTCACCGAGCATGCGCGTCAGGTGGGCCAGACGGGCGTCACGGTGCGTCCGAAGCTCTACATCGCCTGCGGCATCTCGGGCCAGATCCAGCACACGGCCGGCATGGATCAGTCGTCGATGATCCTCTCGATCAACACCGACCCCGAGGCGCCGATCTGCAAGATCGCCGACTTCGCCATCACGGGCGACGTCAACGAGGTGATTCCCAAGATGATTAAGTACTACAAACAAAACTCGAAGTAATGGCTAATTTCTTTTTAGATAATAAGGATTTGCAGTACCACCTCGGGCATCCGCTGATGCGCAAGATCGTGGAACTGAAGGAGCGCGGCTTCGCCGAGAAGGATGCGTACGACTATGCGCCGCAGAATTTCGAAGACGCGATGGACTCCTACCGCAAGGTGCTCGAGATCGCGGGCGAGGTGTGCGGCGACGTGATCGCTCCCAATGCCGAGAGCGTCGATCACGAGGGCCCCAGGGTGGTCAACGACCATGTGGTCTACGCCGAGGGCACGCAGCGCAATCTGGAGGCGGTCGTCAAGGCGGGGCTGAGCGGGCTGACGCTGCCGCGCAAGTACGACGGTCTGAATCTCCCGCTGCTCTGTTTCGTGATGACCAACGAGATGGTGGCGCGCGCCGATGCCGGCTTCGAGAACATCTGGGGCTTGCAGGACTGCGCCGAGACGCTCAACGAGTTCGCCTCGGAGGAGATCAAGCAGAAGTTCCTGCCGTGGGTTTCGGCCGGTGCGACCTGCGCGATGGATCTCACCGAACCGGATGCCGGTTCGGATTTGGGTGCCGTGATGCTGAAGGCCACCTGGTCGGAGGAGCGGGGCACGTGGCTGCTCAACGGCGTGAAGCGCTTCATCACCAACGGCGACGGCGACGTGTCGCTGGTGCTGGCCCGCACCGAGGAGGGTACGACCGACGCGCGCGGACTGTCGATGCTCGTCTACGACAAGCGCGACGGCGGCGTGAAGGTGCGCCGCATCGAGAACAAGCTCGGCATCAAGGGTTCGCCCACCTGCGAGCTGGTCTTCACCAACGCGCCGGCGCAGCTGGTCGGCGACCGCAAGATGGGACTTATCAAGTATGTGATGTCGCTGATGAACGCCGCACGTCTGGGCATCGGCGCGCAGTCGGTGGGTCTGTGCGAAGCGGCCTACCGCGAGGCGCTGAAGTATGCCAACGAACGTGCGCAGTTCGGCAAGAACATCATCAAGTTCGCCGCCATCTCGGAGATGCTGTCGAACATGAAGGCCAAGACGCTGGGCGTGCGTGCGCTGCTCTACGAGACGACCCGTTTCGTGGAGATCTACAAGCAGTACACCCACATCTCGCACGAACGGCCGCTCGAGGCGGAGGAGCGCCAGGAGATGAAGTACTACAACAAGCTGGCCGACGGCTTCACGCCGCTGCTGAAGCTCTTCTCGTCGGAGTACGCCAACCAGATGGCCTACGACGCGATCCAGATCCACGGCGGTTCGGGCTTCATGAAGGACTACGCCTGCGAACGCCTCTACCGTGACGCCCGCATCATGAACATCTACGAGGGTACGTCGCAGTTGCAGGTCGTGGCGGCGATCAACCACGTGACGAAGGGCACCTACCTCGAGCAGATCAAGCGTTACGAGGAGGCCGCGCATGCGGAGGCCGTGCGGCCGCTCGTGGAGCGTCTGGTCGCCCTGCGTGCGAAGTTCGAGGAGGCTGCGACGCGTGTCGAGCAGATCGAGAAGGAGGCTTGCGGCTTCAAGGAGCTGCACGCCCGCCGTCTGGTCGAGATGGCCGGTTACCTGGCCATCACCCACCTGCTGGCGTTGCAGGCTGCGGACTGCGCGGAGTATGCGCAGCAGGCCGAGATCTACGGCAAGCTGGCCGCAGCGAAGATCGAGGAGGCGTATGCTTACGTCATGGCCTCGACGCCGGCCGATGTGGAGCTGTTCAGGGCCATCGAGTCCGAAACGCTCTGCTAAGCACCGACAGCGTAACGAAAAGGCCGTACTGCCCGAGGCAGTGCGGCCTTTTTCGGT
>USBO01000053.1 GCA_900552955.1 uncultured Alistipes sp. | reverse complement strand
GTTACATCGAGTGCTGGGGTCACGGCGACTTCGTCGCCACCTCGGGACTGATCGTCGATCCGGAGTACCGGCATATGGGACTCGCGGAGCAAATCAAGCGACGAACCTTCGAGCTGGCCCGACGACGATTTCCGTATGCCAAGTTATTCAGTATCACCACGTCGTTGCCGGTCATGAAGCTCAACTCGCGGATGGGTTACGTCCCCGTGACCTTCTCGGAACTGACCGAAGACGAGGACTTCTGGCGCGGCTGCGAAGGCTGCTGCAACTACGACATCCTGCAACGCAACCAGCGGCGCATGTGCCTCTGCACGGGCATGCTCTACGATCCGGCCAAAGAACCGGTGGAAAAGCAGTCGCGGCTGGCTCCCTACCGGATGTTCTTTAAGAACAAGTTCAAAAAGTTATTTCACCTGAAGTAAAAATCCGGACCGCGACGCGACGAGTCCCTCCACGGGGAAGAGGTTCGGAGCGGGACCGGAACGGAGTACGGCGCCAAAGGCGGCGACAACGACCGGAAGATTTGCGAACCGGTCAAAACGAGTAAAAAAATTAAAACTGACATATCATGGAAAAGAAGAAAGTAGTTTTGGCATTCAGCGGAGGTCTCGACACCTCGTTCTGTGTAAAATACCTCTCCGAGGAGAAGGGTTACGATGTCTACACGGCAATCGCCAACACGGGCGGATTTTCGAAACCCGAACTGGAGAAGATCGAGAAACGCGCCATGGAACTGGGCGCCACGGCGCATGCGACGCTCGACATCGAGCAGGAATACTACGAAAAGAGCATCCGCTACATGGTCTTCGGCAACATCCTGCGCAACGGAACCTACCCCATTTCGGTAAGCTCGGAGCGCATTTTCCAGGCCATCGCCATCATCGAATACGCCAAGCAGATCGGCGCCGACGCCGTAGCCCACGGCTCGACCGGCGCAGGTAACGACCAGGTGCGCTTCGATCTGACGTTCCAGATTCTCGCTCCCGAAATCGAGATCATCACCCCGACGCGCGACATGACCCTCACGCGCGAATACGAGATCGACTACCTGCGCAAGCACGGCATCACGGCCGACTACAAAAAGATGGAATACTCGATCAACAAAGGCCTGTGGGGCACGTCGATCGGCGGCAAGGAGACCCTCCACTCGGAACTGACGCTGCCCGAAGAAGCATATCCCAGCCAGGTGACGGCCGACGGCGAGGAACGCCTCACGATCTCCTTCGAGCAGGGCGAAATCGCAGCCGTCAACGGCAAGGCATACGCCGACAAGGTCGAGGCAATCCGCGCCGTGGAGGCCATCGGCTCGAAATACGGCATCGGCCGCGACATGCACATCGGCGACACGATCATCGGCATCAAGGGCCGTGTAGGCTTCGAAGCCGCAGCGCCGATGCTGATCATCGCAGCGCACAAGATGCTCGAAAAGCACACGCAGACCAAGTGGCAGATTTACTGGAAGGACCAGGTGGCGACGTGGTACGGCATGTTCCTCCACGAAGCGCAGTACCTCGAACCGGTGATGCGCGACATCGAGGCGATGCTCCTGTCGTCGCAGCGCAACGTCACGGGAACCGTGGAACTGATCCTGCGTCCGCGCAACTATACGCTCGTGGGCGTCGATTCGTCGTTCGACCTGATGAAGACCGACTTCGGCGAATACGGCGAGGTCAACAAGGCCTGGTCGGCAGACGACGTGAAGGGATTCACGAAGATCCTGGGCAACCAGATCAAGATTTTCTACAACGTCCAGAAACGCAACAAGAAATGATCCGCGCCGGTATCATCGGAGGCGCCGGGTACACCGCCGGCGAACTGATCCGGTTGCTGGTCAACCACCCGCAGGCCGAAATAGCCTTTGTACACAGTACGTCGAATGCTGGCAACCGCCTTTCGGACGTACACGGCGGACTGGAGGGCGACACCAACATGCGGTTCAGCGATTCGTACGACCTCGGGGCGATCGACGTGCTGTTCCTCTGCTCGGCCCACGGACAGAGCAAGGTCTGGATGGAGGAGAACGACATCCCGGCCGGGCTGAAAATCATCGACCTGGCACAGGACTTCCGCGACGAGACGTGCGGATTTGTCTACGGCCTTCCGGAACTGAACCGCGAACGCATCCGCCGTGCCGGGCGCGTGGCCAATCCGGGATGTTTCGCCACGGCGATTCAGTTGGCTTTGCTGCCGCTGGCTGCCGCGGGACTGTTGCAGGACGAAGTGCACGTGACGGCAGTGACGGGTTCGACGGGCGCAGGCGTAAAACCTTCGGCCACGACCCATTTCAGCTGGCGGTCGGACAACATATCGGTTTACAAGGCCTTCACGCACCAGCACCTGCTGGAGATCGGGCGCAACCTGCGGCGGCTGGAGCCGTCGTTCGGTTATGAAGTGAACTTCGTGCCGATGCGCGGCGACTTCACGCGGGGCATCCTGGCAAGCGTCTACACGACGTGTCCGCTCGACAACGAGGCGGCGTTCAGGCTCTACGCCAATTTTTACGCCCCCTCGGCATTCACGACTGTATCGGAACGCGAAATAGACCTCAAGCAGGTAGTGAACACCAACAAGGGGCTGCTCCACATAGCCAAACACGGCGGCAAACTGCACATCGTGTCGGCTATCGACAACCTGCTGAAAGGCGCTTCGGGGCAGGCCGTGCAGAACATGAACCTGCTCTTCGGGCTCGACGAGCGCGAGGGGCTGCGGCTCAAGGCGAGCGCTTTCTGACGCAGGGCGGCGGAAAAGCAGGGCGGACGGCCGTTGCCGGCAGTCCGTGTGGGCGGCTCGGAGCTGCGCAGGCCGCAGCCTCCGGCGGCGGGGTGCCGTTATATCTGAATTTTAATTTCGCAAGAAGATGGAACTATTCGATGTCTATTCTCTATATCCGGTCGAGCCGGTGCGCGGCTGCGGCAGCTATGTCTACGACGCTGCGGGCACGGAGTATCTCGACCTCTACGGCGGCCATGCCGTCATCTCGATCGGCCATGCGCACCCGCACTATGTGCGGATGATCGCGGACCAGGCCGCGCGGCTGGGGTTCTACTCCAATTCGGTGGAGAACTCGCTGCAACGCACGCTGGCCGAGCGGCTGGGGGCGCTGTCGGGCTACGGCGACTACCGGCTTTTCCTGTGCAACTCGGGCGCCGAGGCCAATGAAAACGCCCTGAAACTGGCGTCGTTCCACACGGGGCGGGCCAAGGTGCTGGCCTTCGGCGGGGCCTTCCACGGCCGCACGTCGGGGGCTGTCGAGGTGACCGACAATCCCGCGATCCGCTCGCCCTTCAATGCCACGGCCAACGTGGAGTTCGTGCCGCTGAACGACATCGAGGCGGTCGAGCGCCGGCTGGCCTCGGGCGAATTCGCGGCCGTGATCGTCGAAGGCATCCAGGGCGTGGCGGGCATCCGCTGCCCCGGGGAGGAGTTCCTGCGTGCGCTGCGCGCGGCGACCGAACGCACGGGGACGGTGCTGATCCTCGACGAGATACAGTCGGGCTACGGCCGCACGGGGCGTTTCTTCGCCCACCAGTGGGCGGGCATCCGTCCCGATCTGATTACGACGGCCAAAGGGATGGGCAACGGCTTCCCGATCGGCGGCGTGCTCATCGCGCCGCAGTTCGAGGCCCGCAAGGGGATGCTGGGCACCACCTTCGGCGGCAACCATCTGGCCTCGGCGGCGGCCATCGCCGTGGCCGACACGATCGCGGCCGAGGGGCTGGTCGAGAACGCCCGCCGCGTGGGCGACCGCCTGCTCGAACGTTTGCGCACGATCCCCGCGCTGCACGACGTGCGCGGCCGCGGCCTGATGATCGGCTTCGACGTCGAGGGTTCGGCGGCGGAGCTGCGGCGCCGGCTCGTCTTCGAGCAGCACGTCTTCACGGGCGGTGCGGGGGCGCACACCGTGCGGCTGCTGCCCGCGCTGGGGCTGAGCGAGGCGCAGGCCGACGAGTTCGTGGCGCGGCTGACGGCGCTGTTGCGTGATTTTCATTAAAAAAAGGATACGACCATGCGGAAATTTACCTGCGTCGCCGACATCGGCGATCTCGCGGCGGCGGTGGCCGAGGCGCTCGAAGTGAAGCGCGACCGCTTCGCCTATCAGCACTTGGGGCGCAACAAAACCCTGCTGATGATCTTCTTCAACTCCAGCCTGCGCACGCGTCTGTCGACGCAGAAGGCGGCGATGAATCTGGGGATGAACGTCATGGTGCTCGACGTCAATCAGGGGGCGTGGAAGCTCGAAACCGAGCGCGGCGTGGTGATGGACGGCGACAAGGCCGAGCATCTGCTGGAGGCGATCCCCGTGATGGGGTCGTACTGCGACGTGATCGGCGTGCGCTCGTTCGCGCGCTTTCAGGACAAGGCCGAGGATTACGAGGAGCGTGTGCTCGAGCAGTTCATCCGCTACTCGGGGCGTCCGGTCTTCTCGATGGAGGCCGCCACGCGCCACCCGTTGCAGAGTTTCGCCGACCTCATCACCATCGAGGAGCACAAGCGTACGGCGCGTCCCAAGGTCGTCATGACGTGGGCGCCGCATCCCAACGCGCTGCCGCAGGCCGTTCCCAACTCGTTCGCCGAGTGGATGAACGCCGCCGGCTACGACTTCGTGATCGCCCATCCCGAGGGGTACGAGCTCGACCCGCGCTTCGTGGGCGGCGCACGCGTGGAACACGACCAGCGCCGCGCACTCGAAGGGGCCGATTTCGTCTATGCCAAGAACTGGGCGGCTTATGCCGACCCCGACTACGGCCGGGTGTTGAGCCGCGACCGCGACTGGACGGTCGATGCCGGGAAGATGGCGCTCACGAACGACGCCTTCTTCATGCACTGTCTGCCCGTGCGGCGCAACATGATCGTCACGGACGAGGTGATCGAGTCGCCGCGCAGCCTGGTGATTCCCGAGGCGGCCAACCGCGAGATTTCGGCCCAGGTGGTGCTCAAACGACTGCTCGAGGCGGAAGTTAAGGTTTGAAAATTAATTTCAGGCATCGGGCGGTCGGTCGTCGGTGCGGTTTGCCGGCGGCGGTGCGACGTGCACGAGCCGACGAGGCGCGTTGCAGTCCGCCGCATGGGGCGGCGGCGAACTGCCGACATCGCAGGGCGATGTCGCGGCGGCGCGGAGATTTTTAATTCTTGATTCTCATTTTCAGATTATGATACGTGTAGTCAAAATCGGCGGCAACGTCATCGATTCGCCCGAGGCGACGGCGCAATTCGTCGCCGCGTTCGCTGCGCTGGAGGGGCCGAAGGTGCTCATCCACGGCGGCGGGAAGCTCGCCACGCGCCTGGCGGCGCAGCTGGGCATCGAGAGCCGCATGGTCGACGGGCGGCGCGTCACCGACCGCGAGACGCTCGACGTGGTGACGATGGTCTATGCCGGACTCATCAACAAACGGCTCGTGGCGGCGCTGTCGGCCGCGGGCTGCCGCGCGATCGGGCTGTCGGGCGCCGACGGCGATGCGATCACGTCGGTGCGCCGCGCGGCCGGAGCCGTCGACTACGGCTACGTGGGCGATATCGCCGAGGAAGGCGTGAACGTCGGGTTGCTGCGCACGCTGCTCGATGCGGGGCTGACGCCCGTCTTCTCGGCTATCACCTGCGACGGACGGGGGACGCTGCTCAACACGAATGCCGACAGCGTGGCGTCGGCCGTGGCGGTCGCCGCATCGCGCATCGCGCCGACGCAGCTCGTCTTCTGCTTCGAGAAGGCGGGGGTGCTGCGCGACGTGGCCGACGAACGGAGCGTCATCGCCGAGATCACGCCCGACACCTATGCCGCCCTGCGCGCCGACGGGGCGCTGCGCGCTGTGGCCAGCGGTGTGGAGAGCGTGGTCATCAAACGGGCCGATGCGCTGCTCGATGCGGGCGGTACGACGATCCGAGGCTGCTGAAACGATTGCGCAGGCACGATATGGAGCGTTTGAACGAATTGCAGGCCGAGGCGGTCGCGCTGCTCGAGGGGCTGGTGGCCACTCCGTCGGTGTCGCGCGACGAGGCGCGCACGGCCGATCTGCTGGCCGACCGGCTCGCAGCGTACGGCATCGCTGCCGAGCGGCTGCACAACAATGTATATGCGCGCGCGAAGCGTTTCGACGCCGCGAAGCCCACGCTGCTGCTCAATTCGCACCACGACACGGTGCGTCCCGCAGCGTCGTGGACGCGCGACCCCTTCGCAGCGACGTGGGAGGGCGAGCGGCTCTACGGGCTGGGCGCCAACGACGCCGGTGCGTCGGTCGTGGCGCTCACGGCGGCGTTCCGCCATTATTACGACGCCGAGCTGCCCTTCAACCTGCTGCTGGCCCTCTCGGGCGAGGAGGAGTGCATGGGCGAGCACGGCACGCGGGCGCTGCTGCCCGTGCTGGGGCCGGTCGACATGGCGCTCGTGGGCGAGCCGACGCAGATGCGGGCGGCCGTGGGCGAGCGCGGACTGGTGGTGCTGGACTGCACGGCGCACGGCCGCGCCGGACATGCGGCGCGCGACGAGGGGATCAATGCCCTCTACATCGCGGCGGACGACATCGCGTGGCTGCGCGGCTACCGCTTCGAACGCTGCTCGCCGCTGCTGGGACCGGTCCGAATGACGGCCACGCAGATCGAGGCGGGGACGCAGCACAATGTCGTGCCGGCCGAGTGCCGCTTCGTGGTGGACATCCGTACGACGGATGCCTACACCAACGAGGAGACGGTGGAGATCGTGCGCCGTTACATGCGGTCGGAGGCGGTGCCGCGCTCGACGCGCATCCGCGCGTCGGCCGTCGCGCCCGAACATCCGCTGGTGGCGGCCGCTGCGGCGCTGGGCATCGACCGCTTCGTCTCGCCCACCACGTCGGACATGGCGCTCATGCCCTTCGCGTCGCTCAAAATGGGTGCGGGCGACTCGGCGCGTTCGCATACGGCCGACGAGTACGTGCTGCGCAGCGAGGTGGAGCAGGGCGTGGAGGGATACATACGTTACATTGCCGAACTGGCGAAAAGATACTGACAATGGCGAAATTATGGGACAAGGGGTTCGAACCCGACGAGATGATCGAACGTTTCACGGTGGGCGACGACCGCCGGCTGGATATGCGGCTGGCGAAGTACGACGTCGAGGGGTCGATGGCCCACATCCGCATGCTGGAGCACATCGGGCTGCTCGGGGCCGATGAACTGGAAACGCTGCTGGCGGGGCTGGAACAGATCCGCGGCGAGATCGAGGCCGGACGGTTCGAGATCGAGGAGGGGACGGAGGACGTCCACTCGCAGGTCGAGCTGCTGCTCACGCGGCGGCTGGGCGACGTGGGCAAGAAGATCCACGCCGGCCGCTCGCGCAACGATCAGGTGTTGGTCGACCTGAAGCTTTTCCTGCGCGACGAGCTGCGGCAGACGGCGCACCGCGTGCGCACGCTCTTCGACCGCCTGCAGGAGCTGAGCGAGCGCCACCGCGATGTGCTGATGCCCGGCTATACGCACCTTCAGGTGGCGATGCCCTCGTCGTTCGGGCTGTGGTTCGGCGCCTATGCCGAGACGCTGGTGGACGATATGCAACTGCTGGCGGCGGCCTATGCCGTGGCGAACCAGAATCCGCTGGGGTCGGCGGCCGGTTACGGCTCGTCGTTCCCGCTCGACCGGACGATGACCACGCGGCTGCTGGGGTTCGCCGATCTGAACTACAACGTCGTGGCGGCGCAGATGAGCCGCGGCAAGAGCGAACGTGCCGCCGCTGTGGCCGTGGCTGCCGTGGCAGCCACGCTGGGGCGGCTGGCCATGGACGTCTGTCTGTTCATGAGCCAGAATTTCGGTTTCGTGTCGTTCCCCGACGAGCTGACCACCGGGTCGAGCATCATGCCTCACAAGAAGAATCCCGACGTCTTCGAGATCATGCGCGGCAAGTGCAACCGCCTGCAGGCGGTGCCCAACGAGATCGCGCTGCTGACGACCAACCTGCCGCTGGGCTACCACCGCGATCTGCAACTGCTGAAGGACATCCTCTTTCCGGCCACCGAGACGCTGGCGGAGTGTCTGGCGATGTGCGACTTCATGCTGCAGCACATCCGCGTGCGGGAGAACATCCTCGACGATGCGCGTTACGACTTCCTCTTCACCGTGGAGGATGTCAACCGTCTCGTGCTGCAGGGCGTGCCCTTCCGCGAGGCTTACCGCCGCGTGGGCGGAGAGGTGCAGGCGGGAACCTACCGTCCCACGCGCGAGGTGCGCCACACCCACGAGGGGAGCATCGGCAACCTCTGCAACGACCGCATCCGCGCCAAGATGGAGCGCGTGATGGAGCGGTTCGCGTGAGAGGCGCGCCGGCGGCGGGGGCACAGCCGGATCGAGTCGGGAATCTCCTGCAGGCGGCCCTGCGTGAGGTCGCGGTACTGGTTGGGCGTGATGCCCGTCTTCTTCTTGAAGGCGATGTTGAAGTGCGACGGGTACTCGAACCCGCTCTCGAAAGCGATCTCCTGACAGGTGAGCGCCGTGTTGGTCAGCAGCTCCTTGCTCTTGTTGATTTTGAGCTCCAGCAGGTATTGCGCCGGCGCGAAGCCGGCGTATTGCCGGAAAAGCCGGCGGAAACGCGAATAGCTCATGCAGATGCGTGCGACGACCTGCTGGCAGGAGATGTCGCGGTTGAAGTTGTCCTGCATGATGATCTTGGCCTCGTTGAGCTGCGAGGCCATCTACTGTCTGTCGTCGACGATACTGCCCGTGGTGCAGCGGCTCGACGTGCCGGTGGTGGTGCTCAACCTCCAGCCTGCACCGGCCATCGACTACGAACGGCTCAACGCGCTGTGCGACCGCGGCCGGATGACGGGGATGTGGCTGGCGAACTGCCAGGCCTGCTCGGCACCCGAAATCGCCAGCGTGCTCGCGCGCAGCGGCCGGAGGTGCGCCTTCGTGACGGGATGGCTCGGCGATCCGGTCGCAGGGCGACAGATCGACGCGTGGATCGCCGCGGCCGGCGTGCGTGCCGGCATGCGGCGCAACCGGCTCGGGGTGCTGGGGCACTACTACGGCGGGATGCTCGACGTATACACCGATCTGACACGGCAGTCGGCCGTCTTCGGAACGCACGTGGAACAGCTCGAGATGTGCGAGCTGCACGCGCTGAGCGAGGCGGTGACCGATGCGGAGACCGCGGCCAGGATCGCCGAGTTCCGCACGGCGTTCGACGTGTCGCCCGAGTGCGGGCAGGCGGAGCTGGAGCGTGCGGCGCGTACGTCGGTGGCGCTCGACCGACTGGTCGAGGCGCACGGACTGGGGTCGATGGCCTACTACTATGAGGGTGCTTCGGGCAACGACTACGAGCGGATCGTCACCTCGGTGATCGCCGGAAATACGCTGCTCACCGGCCGGGGCATCCCCGTGGCGGGCGAGTGCGAGGTGAAGAACGCACAGGCGATGAAAATCCTCTCGCTGCTGGGCGCGGGCGGATCGTTCTCGGAGTTTTATGCGCTGGATTTCGACGACGATATCGTGATGCTGGGCCACGACGGGCCTGCGCACTCCGCCATCGCCGAGGGGGCGGTCGGACTGGTGCCGCTGCCGCTCTATCACGGCAAGCCGGGCAAGGGGCTGTCGCCCACGGCGTCGCTGGTCGACGCATTCGAGCTGAACCAGTTGAGCGATCCCAACCTCTACGACTATCTCGACGACATCCGCGACCGCACGGGGATGCCGCCCGTGGATCGCACGAAATATGCCTCGCAGACGAAACTGCGCGAGCTGATGCGCCGCGAACGGCGCGTGGAGCTGGCTTTCGAGGGGCACCGGCTCTTCGACATCCGCCGCTGGCGGATCGCCGAGCAGGTGATGAACGGGCCGGTCTACGGTGCGACGCCTCCGGGGGCCGACGACCGTTACCTCGCGCAGACGCGCGTGTTCAATCCCGGGCGCGACTACCTGTGGCCCATTCCCGTCGGTGAGATGAACACCAACACGGGTATGGAGCAGAACCAGGGCTACTGATCGTCGGCGGACGATCCGAAGATGCGCTCCGCCTGCGGTCGGCGACGGCTGCCGGCGGAGCGTTCGTCTGCGGCGGCGGGCCGCAGAGGCCCGAGAGCGGTCGGGATTCGAAATTATTTGCGCTCGTGCGGTGCCGGTGCGGTGCGCCGTCGGAAAAAAATCGTATCTTCGTGTGCCGGATGCGGCACGCGGGGCGCGGGCTGCCGCGAGGGATTCGCCGGGAACAAAACTACCTGATAAACCGACTTTCTATGAAATCTGTGAAACGAACGTTACGAAGAACGGCCGCAGCGATTGCGGGGCTCGCAGCCCTTGCCTGCGGCACGCCCGAAAGCCGCAACCGGTCTGCGGCCGACGATTTCGAGGGACTGAGCGCGCAGTTCGCCCAGCCTTCGAAGGAGTACGGCACGGCGCCGTTCTTCGTCTGGAATAAGATCGTGACCCCCGAACGCATCGACGAGGCGATGGCCGATCTCAAGGAGAAGGGGTGCGGCGGCGTCTTCGTCCATCCCCGTCCGGGCATGGTGACGCAATATCTCGACGACAACTGGTTCGCACTCTTCCGGCACACGATGGAGAAGGGGCGCGAGCTGGACATGAACGTCTGGATCTACGACGAGAACTCCTACCCGAGCGGTTTCGCGGGCGGCCACGTCAACGAGGCGATGCCCGAGAGCTACGACGAGGGCGTGGCGCTGCGCTACCTGCGCGCCGAGGTGCTGCCCGACACGGCCGACCGGTTTTACCGCTGTCTGCGACGCGAGGGCGACGCCTTCGCCGACATCACGGCCGAAGCGGCGGCGCGGCGCGGCGAGAAGGGCGACTTCTACCTCTTCTACAAAGCCTACAACCCCACGTCG
>USBO01000052.1 GCA_900552955.1 uncultured Alistipes sp. | reverse complement strand
CGCAGTTCACGTTCGACGCCGACGCGAAGGTGTTCAAAGGTCAGCTGACCGCCGCCACGCAGGACTGGACCTATCAGGCCGTCTACCCCGCCGTCGAGGCCGCACCGCTGGCTATCCCCTTCGGCGCAGCGCGTACCCAAAAGGGCAGTAACTTCAACGGCGCCTACGACCCGCTCGTCTCGGCACCCGTGACGCACGCCGCCTCCGAGCCGGGCAAGACCCCCGCAGGCGACGCCGTGACCTTCGGGCTGAAGCGCCTGACGGCGATTCTGGCGCTGACTTTCACCACCGACGACGCGACGGTCAAGAGCGAGAAGGTGAAGTCGGTGACGCTGACGGCCGACGGCAAGACGATCGCCGCCCAGTCGTTCGACATCACGCTCGCGGACCAGACGGGCGCCCTCAACGCCGACGGACAGTCGAACACCGTCACGCTGAGCTACGAAGCCGGCAGCGAACCGACCGCCGCCTCGTTCAAGGCCTACTTCAACGTTCCGGCAGCCGCCTACGGCAAGCTGTCGATCGTCGTTGCGACCGAAGGCCACACCGCGGCGTTCGATCTGACGAGCGGTGTTGAACTGGCTGCCGGCGAGCTGGCCTACAAGACCCGTCCCGTCACCGGATGGACGGCTCTTGCCGCCGCTCCGAAGATGGAGTGGGTCGACCACACACCGAAAGCCGACGGAACCTATGAAAAAGAGGAGATCAAGGAGGGCATGAGCGTAAAGGTCAACCTGCAGGCAGCGGCCGGAATCGAAGGCTTCGTCATCAAAATCAACTCTCCGATTCTTGCGACGGTGCTCGGTTCGGATTTCCCGACCGAAGGAAACGTCGTGACGATGGACGTCGTCAACAATACCGACGCATACGACTTCCTGACATCCATCAACGTAGCCCTTCCCAATCCGCTGAAAGGGCACAGCGATGCCTTCTCGCTGGATCTGTCCCAGCTCGTCCCGATGATTCTCTCCCTAAGCGAACTCGGGGATATCGCGGGAGACCACAGCTTCACGCTCAGCATGGCGGACGCTCAGGGACGGTCGATCGAAAAAACGCTTGTTTTCTATGTTTCCACTCCTGAGGCCAAACCGACCATCGTCTATAACAACGACGCCGATTTGTGGAAGAACACCGCTTCGCTGACGGTCACCGACATGCCCGATGGCGCGAAGGTGCAGTATCGCATCAAAAACGGCACGTGGATCGACGCCGCCGCAAGCGGCACGGCCGGCAAATACGCCATCGCGCCGAACTGGGGCAGCGCTCAGACGAACGACGGAGGTAACAGTTATTACACCGTCACCTCCGGAACGGGCGTATTCGCAGGTCACACCTACGAATGCCGCATTCAGAGCGGCGAGACGACGGTCGCCGCCTGCGAGTTCACGACCGCAGCCGGCGATACGATTCAGAGCGTGGCGGACGGCGGGCTGTCATGCTACACCACGAAAAACGAATCGGCTCCGTTCTGGGGAAGCGGCAACAACCAGTTCGCAACCAAGCTCTGCACTTTCGACGGTTCGCTCTCCGCCGCTTACATGCAAGCCAATAAGCCCATCGCAATCGTGAACATCGCCCCAGGCAACCTGTTCACGGGTCTGTTCAAGTTCAACGGTGCACTGAAACAGACGGGAACGGTCAGTTTCGGCCAGAAATACACCTATACGGCACGTCCGACCGCTATCCGCTTCAAATACAAGGCAACCATCGGAACGGTCACGGCAACCGATCAGGGTTCCTACATTCCCAAGGATGAACAGGACGAGGCCAGCATCACGGTCTGCATCGTGGACTGGGCCGACCGCCATCAGACCACCGCAGGAAAAGGCGCCCCCACCGGCGTATGGAATCCGGTGACGAAAGCCGGCTTGAGCGAATCCGAGAAAATGATCGCTTACGGTGTCTACTATCCGAGTCAGACGGTGGATGAGATGGTCGAGCACACCATCCCGCTGCACTATTACGACAAAGACGGAGCGGCTCCCGAAGGGAATTACACGATCGTCATTTCATGCGCCACGAGCCGCTACGGCGACTATCTGAACGGCTGCGCAACGAATTCACTCTACATCAAAGACTTCGAGTGGGTATACTGATCCCTCCGAAATACGACTTCCGACGATTTCCGGGCGGCCCGACGACCGCCCGGGAATTCGTTGAAATGCGACACGGCTGCGGGAAAGCCGTCGAAACCGTCTCCCGAAACGCTATGAAACGATTAACGCACTTCGAAATGCGCAAACTCAAACTTCTGACAGGATTGCTGCTGCTGAGCGCGGCCGCGACGGCCGCGGCTCCGCAAGCGGAACCCTCCGTCACGGCAACGTGCGGCAGCGCCGCGGCCGAACGCGTGACCAGCGTCGCCGACGAGCCGCAGCAGCCCGTCAAAACCGTCAACCAGCGGCGCGCCGAACGCGGCATCAGTTCGGTTTCCAACCTCTTCGTGCCGAAAGGACAATGGGTCTTCGGCGGGACGATCTCCTACTCGACCCACAACAACAGCGACTACGACGTGCTCGTCATCGACGACATCACCTCCAAAGGCTACACCTTCAAAGTCAGCCCGATGATCGGCTATGCGCTGGGCAATAATTCGACGCTCGGCGTGCGCTTCATCTACGGCCGCACGCTGCTCAAGCTCGACGGCGCCAACATCAGCTTCGGCGACGGCGACTCGTCGACCGACCTGAGCGTCGACTACTACTACGCGCTGCGCCACTCCTACTCGCTGGCCGCGGTCTACCGCCGCTACATCCCCTTCGGCGACTCGAAGCGCTTCGGCATCTTCACCGACATCCAACTGCTCTTCGGCGGCTCGCAGGGCAAGTATGCGGCCGACTCGCCGATCAAGGGGACGTTCCAGCGGGGCTTCGACTTCGAGCTGGGCGTCTCGCCCGGGCTGATCGCCTTCGCCACCAACAACATGGCCGTCGAAGTCAACGTCGGCATGATGGGTATCGGCTACAGCCGCGTGGAGCAGGTGCGCAATCAGGTGACGACCTCCACGCGCCACCAGAGCGCCATGAATTTCAAGGTCAACCTGCTCTCCATCGGGCTGGGCGTATCGTTCTATCTCTAAAAACCGCACGGCAATGAAGAAATTCCTACTTTTGACGCTCCTCGCGCCGGCGGTTCTGTCGGCTGCGGCCGGCACCGGCGCCGATGCTTCGCTCGTCGTGCGCAGAGACACGGCCTTCGTCGAGAAGCACCGCTTCCTGCCCACGGCCAAGCGCATCGACCGCCGTATCGACCGCAACAAGTTCGCCTACAAGGGCGAGGTGGCCGTCGGCATCACCGCCTCCTACGGCACGATCTCGAGCGACGACACCGACATGATGCTCATTCTCGACCACATCAACCTCGACGGGACGATGGCGCAGGTCAACCCCTTCGTGGGTTATTTCTACCGCGACAACAGCATGGTCGGCCTGCGGTTGGGCTATCGACACATGGGTGTGGGACTGGGGAGTCTGGAGGTCGATCTGGGCTCGCAGAACGACCTGGACATCGCGCTCGACAACATGGATTACACGGGCAACGCCTATTCGTTCGGCCTTTTCCACCGTTCCTACACGGGCATCGACCCCAAAGGCAGCTTCGGACTCTTCGCCGAGCTGGAGCTCTCGGGCATGATCGGCCGCTCGGACTTCTCCTACCTCTCGGGCGACACGCCGAAATCGACGCACAGCAAGTCGTTCAAGATGAACATCTCGTTCAACCCGGGTGTGGCGGTCTACATCTTTCCTAACGTCTGCGGCACCCTTTCGTTCGGACTGGGCGGCTTCCAGTATTCGAAGATCGACCAGACCGACCAGGACGGTAAAACCGGCAGCCGCACGGCGTCGAAAATGCGTTTTCGGCTCAATCTGGCCAATATCAACGTGGGTATGACCGTTCATTTGTGGAATAAAAAGAGAGAGTAACCATGAAACGACTCATCCTTTGCAGCGCAACCGGCCTCGCGGCGCTCTTCGCGGGCTGCATCGAGAACGACCTGCCCTATCCCGTGGTGGAGATCGCCATCGAAGCGATCGAAGCCGAAGGGCTCGACGGCGAACCCGTTATCAGCGCCGCGCAGCAGAGCGTCACGCTCCCGCTGGCGGAGACCGCCGACATCCGCAACGTGCGCATCACTTCGGTCTCGCTGACCGAGGGCGGGCAGTCGTCGGTCGCCTTCCCCGGGACGTTCGACCTGCGCACGCCGCTCTACACCACGCTGTCGCTCTATCAGGAGTATGGCTGGAGCATCGCGGTCACGCAGCATATAGACCGCCGCTTCCGCGTGCGCAAGCAGGTGGGCGCGGCCGAGATCGATGTCGCCAACCGCACGGCCACGGCCTACGTATCGCGCAGCACCGATCTGAAAAACGTCGAGGTCACGGAGCTGAAGCTCGGACCGGCCGGCATCACGACCTACACGCCCGCCATCGCGGGCATGACCTCGTTCGAGACGGTGCGGCTGGTGGACGTCGCGGCGCACGGCCGCACGGAGCAGTGGCGCCTCCATGTCGTGCCGATCGACGTGGCGGTGCGCATCACGCAGTGCGACGCATGGGCGCGCATCGCATGGCTGGCGGCTGACGGTCTGAGCGACACGGAGATGGGATTCGTCTACCGACGCAAGGGCGACACGGAGTGGCTCACGGTCGACGACGTCGAGACCGAAGGCGGCACCTTCCGCGCGAAACTCGCCGGCCTCACTCCCGAGACGACCTACGAAGTGCAGGCCTTCTCCGATACGGATCGCAGCGACGTGCGGGAATTCACCACCGAGGCGGCTCCGCAACCGCTCAACGCCGGATTCGAGACATGGAGCACCGATCGCAGCGGCATCCTCTATCCCTACGCCGCCGATGCAGCTCCCGCGCAGCGCTACTGGAGCACGGGCAACGCCGGTTCGATGACGCTCAACAAGCTCGTCACGACCAACGTAGAGGAGCCGCGTCCCGGGTCGGACGGCCGTTACTGCGCACAGCTCAGGTCGCAGTACGTCTCGCTGCTCGGCGTCGGCAAGTTCGCCGCCGGCAACCTCTTCACGGGCCACTATGCCGAGACGAAAGGCACAGACGGCGTCGTTCAGTTCGGGCAGCCCTTCACCTCGCGGCCCGTGGCGCTCCGCGGCTGGGTGAAGTACAACCGCGGCAAGATGGATCATATCAAAGGCATGCCCGCCGGTGCGAATCTCGTCAAGGGCGATCCCGACGAAGGAATCATCTACATGGCGCTCGGACGCTGGACGGCCGCCGAATACGGCGGAACGGAGCAGTCGCCCGTGCAGATCTTCACCCGCGATACGAAGACCTTCTTCGATCCGAAAGGCAAGGACGTCATCGCCTACGGCGAGGCGACCTTCGGTTCGAGCGTCGACGAGTGGCGCGAATTCACGGTGAGACTCGACTATACGGCGACGGACATCGCACCCACGCATCTGATCGTCGTCTGCTCGGCATCGCGTTACGGCGACTACTTCACCGGCAGCTCCGACAGCGTGATGTGGGTCGACGATTTCGAACTGATCTACGAATAGCCACCGTCCGGTAAAACGATTCGGGGCGGCACCATTCGATAGTGCCGCCCCGAATCTTCATCTCTCCGTCTCTACCGCTTCAGCACAACTCCCAGCATCCCGCCTGGATAGCGCTCCAGAATCGTAGCGATCTGCTGCAACCGCTGATCCTGCGCGGCCTGCGGCGACGAAGCGCGCAGCGAAGCGAGCGCAGCATTCGCCTCGAAGAGCAGCGTCAGCACCCCGTCGGCATGTTTCACACGGCCGGTGAACTTCACCGTCTTTCCGGCCAGCAGGTATTCGACCGTCAGGGCGCCCGTCGTAGCGTCGTAGCGATAGGTTCCCTCGACTTTGCGGTCGCCCAACGCCGCACGGAATTTGTTGTCGCGGACGAAGGTCACGGTCGCCTTGTCCAGCTGCAATCCCGCCTGCGCATAATACGCTGGCAACTGTCCGCGGAGCGTCGACGTCGCCAGCGAGGCCAGCATGTCGTCGCCCGTATACTCCAGCGCCGGCGCCCGATAGTTCCACACGCCGGGCAATTCGGTCGCGGCGAGCGGTTCGGCCACAGCGGCCGGCGCTGCGGACTCCTCCGACGTTTTGCCCGACAGCGACTCGAGGGCGTTTCGGAACAGATCCTGCAGCGACTGCGCCCCGGCGGGCTGCGCGAAAGCGACTGCGAGAGCCGCGATGAGAACCTTGCGTATCATACTTCACTCTTTTTTGAATTCGAATCCCAGCCAAAGGTCGTCGAACTTGCCGACCAATGCGCTGACCGTCGCCGCCGTGGCATTGAACGCGGCGAGCTTCCGTCCCAGCGCATCGACCAGTTTCAACAGACGTGTCGCCGGAAAAAGCAGTTGCAGGTCGGTTCCCGACAGATAGGCCTTGCCGCTGAACGTTCCCAGATCGTAGTTCGAATTCGTGGCGAAATGCAGCACGATGTCGTGACTCTCGCCCGCAAATTCATAGGTGCCCTGCATCGTCCGGCTGCCGAACGCCGCCGTGAAGCTCTTGTCGGCCGCGAACGAGAACCGGCAGGCCCCCGCGCGAATGCCCGCCAACGCATAGAGCGTCTCGAGCTGCGCCTCCATCCTGCCCGTCAGCGCCGAGGCTCCGACATCGGCCAGCAGATCGTCGCTCCCGAGCTTCACGCCCGGCGACGCATACTCCCAGTCGCCGACCATCAGCGCCTCGGTGGCCTTGCCGCCCGTGGCTTTGTCCACGATATTCGAGGCGGCATTCCTGAGCGCCTCCTTCCAGTCCTGCGCAACGGCCGGCACCGAGCAGCAGACGGCCAGCAGGAAAATCAACGGTTTCTTCATACGTTCGGTCAATTGTCGATCGGCGTTCCGTCCGCGAGCCGTTCGATCTCGGCGAGCCACACCGCTGCGCTCGCATCCGACGGCATCCGCCAGTCTCCTCGCGGCGACAATGCCACCGACCCCACCTTGGGCCCGTCGGGCATCGCCGAACGCTTGAACTGCTGCGCGAAGAAACGGCCGAAGAAGGTCTTCATCCACCGCAGGATCGTCGGGCGGTCGTAGCGATCTTCAAACGCACGTCCGGCCAGAAAAAGTATCTTGGCAGGCGAAAATCCCTGCCGGATGAAACAATGGAGAAAAAAATCATGCAGTTCGTAGGGGCCGACCAGATCCTCGGTTTTCTGCGCGATGCGCCCCTCGGCATCGGCCGGCAGCAGCTCGGGCGAGACAGGCGTGGCCGCCACGTCACGCAGCACCTTGGCCACGGGCGGCTCGGCGACGTGCGCCGCATACCACTCGACGATGTGACGCACCAGCGTCTTGGGCACCGAAGCATTGACGCCGTACATCGACATCTGATCGCCGTTGTAGGTCGCCCACCCCAGCGCCAGCTCCGACAGGTCGCCCGTGCCCACGACCAGCGCCCCCTCGCGGTTGGCCACATCCATCAAAATCTGCGTCCGCTCGCGCGCCTGCGCATTCTCGTAGGTCGTCGACCGGTCGTCGGCCGGCAGCCCGATGTCGCGGAAATGCTGCTCGCAGGCGGCGCGGATCGGGATTTCGCGCACCGTGACGCCCAACTCGCGCATCAGCGTCAGCGCATTGCCGTAGGTGCGGTCCGTCGTCCCGAACCCGGGCATCGTGATCCCCACGATCCCCCGACGGTCGAGACCCAGCCGATCGAAGGCGCGCACCGTCACGAGCAGCGCCAGCGTCGAGTCCAGCCCGCCCGAGATTCCCACCACGGCCTTCGCCGAGTGCGTATGCGCCAGGCGGCGGGCCAAGCCCAGCGCCTGGATATTGAGAATCTCCTCGCAGCGGCTGTGACGCCGGTCGTCGTCGGCCGGCACGAAGGGCTGCGCTTCGACCGCGCGGTCGAAGGGCCGGTCGTCGGCCACGGACATCGACACCGCGACCGTCGCACGGCCGCTCGCACCGCCGTGGCGGAACGTCGTCGTCCGGCAGCGGTCGTTGCGCAGCAATTGGCAGTCGACGTCGGCCACGACGAGCTGTTCATCGAGCGAAAAGCGCTCCGCGGCGGCCAGCACCGTGCCGTTCTCGGCCAGCAGCGCATTGCCCGCAAAGACCAGATCGGTCGACGACTCGCCGAAGCCCGCCGAGCAGTAGACATAGGCCGCACGCGTGCGGGCCGACTGCTGCGCCACCAACTGCCGCACGTAGTCGCTCTTGCCCACCGTCTCGGGCGAGGCCGAGAGGTTGAAAATCACCTCGGCACCGGCCGTCGCCAGCTCCGACGACGGCGGCGTGGGCACCCACAGATCCTCGCATATCTCCACGCCGCAGCGGGCGCCGTCGATGTCGAACAGCAGATCGGTGCCGAAGGGCACGCTCTGTCCGCACAGCTCGATCTCGACGGTCGGCCGCCCCGCGCCCGACGCGAACCAGCGCGACTCGTAGAACTCGGCGTAAGCCGGAATATGGCGCTTGGGCACCACGCCCAGCACCTCGCCCGCAGCCGCCACGACGGCGCAGTTGTAGAGCATGTCGTCCACCGCAACGGGCATCCCCACCGCAAAGGCCGTGTTGAACTCCGCCGTGCTCCGCACCAGCTCCGCGAGGGCCTCCTCGGCAGCGGCCAGCAGCGCCGGCTGCAGGAAGAGGTCGCCGCAGGTATAGCCCGTCAGCGAAAGTTCGGGGAAGACGACGACCTCGACGCCGCGCCCGGCCGCACGGCCCACCAGCGCGGCGATCCGCCCGCCGTTATAGGCGCAGTCGGCCACCCGCACCGAGGGGATGGCCGCCGCCGCTTTCAGATATCCGTACCGATCCATCGTCCAGCTCCTATTCGGCCCACAACTGCGCCAGATTGAGGATCACCTGCATGGCCTTGCGCATGGTCGTGAGCGAGCAGTATTCGAACTTGCCGTGGAAATTCATGCCGCCCGTGAAGAGGTTGGGGCACGGCAGTCCCATGAACGAGAGCCGCGCACCGTCCGTACCGCCTCGGATCGGCCGCACGAGCGGCTCGACACCGGCCCTGCGCATCGACTCCAGCGCCTTGTCGATGAGCTGCGGATGCGGCTCGACCATCTTGCGCATGTTGAAATACTGATCTTTCAGGGTGAGCGTCAGCACCTCGTCGCCGTATTTCTTCTTCAGCAGGTCGACCGCACTCCACAGGAAGACCTTCCGCTGTTCGAACTTCGCGGCGTCGTGGTCGCGGATGATGTAGCTGATCTCGGCCCGCTCGACCGTGCCGTCGAAGCCCACGCAATGATAAAACCCTTCGTAGCCCTCGGTATGCTCGGGCCGCTCGGCCGCGGGCAGCAGGGCGTTCAGCTCGCAGGCCACCTCGATGGCGTTTATCATCTTGTTCTTGGCATAGCCCGGGTGGACGTTGCGGCCCTGCACCACGATTTTGGCGCCCGCGGCGTTGAAGTTCTCGTACTCCAGCTCGCCCTCCATGCCGCCGTCGACCGTGTAGGCGAAATCGGCACCGAAGGCCGCCACGTCGAAGTAGTCGACGCCCCGTCCCACCTCCTCGTCGGGCGTGAAGCCGATGCGGATCTTGCCGTGGCGGATCTCGGGATGCGTCAGCAGGTACTCCGCTGCGGTCATGATCTCGGCCACGCCCGCCTTGTCGTCGGCACCCAGCAGCGTCGTGCCGTCGGTGTGGATGAGCGTATGCCCCTTGAAGAACTCCAACTCGGGGAAATCGGCCGCGCGCATCGTCAACTGCCCGTTGAGCACGATGTCGCCGCCGTCGTACGCCTCGATGATCCGCGGCTTGACCCCCGCGCCGCTCATGTCGGGCGAGGTGTCCACGTGGGCGATGAAGCCGATGACGGGCGCCGACTCGCACCCCGGCGTGGCGGGGATCGTACCCATCGCGTAGCCGTGGGCGTCCATCGTCACCTCCGTCAGCCCCAGCATCTTCATCTCTTCGGCCAAGTCGCGCAGCAGCACCAGCTGCTTGTCGGTCGAGGGGAACGTAGTGCTCCGCTCCGACGACTGCGTGTCGTAGGAGACGTATTTCAGAAATCTCTCTTTGAGTTCCATATCCGGTTATCTGTCAAATGATTACTCTTTTTCCGGCTCGGCGCGCATCGTGTGCCAAGCCATATAGCCGATCAGCGCCGCATACATCGCCAGCCCCAGCCACTCGGCACCGTTCGACGAGGCCCACCCGCCGAGGAACCAGTCGGCGCCCGCGAACTTGAGCACCGCCGAGACGACGCCCATCAGCGCACCGCCGGCGATGAAGCCCGACGCAATGAGCGTACCGCGATCGAGCCGCGCCTTGTTCACCGCGGCATCCTCCGAGCGGGTCGAGACGTACCACGCCACCAGACCGCCCACCACCAGCGGGGCGTTGAGCTCCATGGGGATGAACATACCCAGCGAGAAAGCCAGCGCCGGCACGCCGATCGACGTGAGCACCAGCGCCAGCACGGCGCCGATGAAGTAGAGCACCCACGGCGTGGTGCCGCCCTCCATCAGGGGCTGGATCACGGCCGCCATCGCATTGGCCTGCGGCGCCACCAAGGCCCCTTCGCCCACGAAGCCGTAGGTGCGGTTCAGCACGATCATCACGCCCGCCACGGTGGCTGCCGAGACGGCCGTGCCGAGGAACTTCCACGCCTCCTGCTTGGCGGGCGTCGTGCCGATCCAGTAGCCGATCTTCAGGTCGGTAATGAAGCCGCCGGCCATCGAGAGGGCCGTGCAGACCACACCGCCGATGACCAGCGCGGCCGTCATGCCGCTCTTGCCGCTCAGCCCGATCGAGACGAGCACCAGCGACGAGAGGATCAGCGTCATCAGCGTCATGCCCGAAACGGGATTTGTGCCCACGATGGCGATGGC
>USBO01000051.1 GCA_900552955.1 uncultured Alistipes sp. | reverse complement strand
AGAAGACCAAGCTGGAGGCTTACTCGCGTCCGCGTCAGAACGGTGTCAACGCCATCGTCATCCGCGAGGGCGACCAGCTCATCGAGGCGAAGCTCACCAGCGGCGAGGCCGAGGTGATGATCGCCGCGCGCGAGGGCAAGGCGATCCGCTTCAACGAACGGACGGTGCGTCCGATCGGCCGTGTGGGTGCCGGTGTGCGCGGCATCTCGCTCGACGAGGGCGACGAGGTGGTCGGCATGATTTGTGTCGAACCCGACAGCGGGCAGGATGTGTTGGTGCTCAGCGAAAACGGATACGGCAAACGAACCGATCTGGAGGAGTACCGCATCACCAACCGCGGCGGCAAGGGCGTCAAGACGATCAATGTTACCGAGAAGACCGGCAAGCTGATTTCGATTCAGGCGGTGACCGATGACAACGACCTGATGATTATCAACCGTTCGGGCCTCACGATCCGCACGGCGGTGTCGCAGATCCGCGTGGCGGGCCGCGCCACGCAGGGTGTGCGGATCATCAACCTGCGCGAGGGCGACGCCATCGCTTCGGTGATGGCCGTGCCGGGCAGCGAGGACGAGGTGCTGACGCCGGTCGAAGGCGACGGTGGCGCTGCGCCCGCAGCGTCGGACGAGACGCCCGCAGCGGAACAGTAGACGGAGCGACAAAAGAGAAAACCATAAATTTAGTTTAGAACGAGTATGAAAAGATTCATTTTGACGGTCGCAGCCGCTGCGTTGCTGGCCGTTCCGGCTGCCGAGGCGCAGAAAGTGAATAAGGAGGCTACGCTGGCCAAGCTCGAGCGGAGCGACGCCGACATCGCCAATCCCAAAAAGAACACCAAGGCCGCTACGTGGATCAACCGCGGCAAGGTCTATTTCGACGCCGCAGCGGAGCCGACGGCCAGTCTGTTCGCTCCGATGGAGACCACGCTGCTCAAGCTCTCGGTGGGCGATCCCACCGGTACGGAGGAGGTGACGCTCAACGGCTCGAAGGCGATCGCCTGGAACTATCCCTACTTCGTGGCCTACGAGCGTGACGGAAAGATCGTCGCGTGGAAGCAGTTGCAGCAGATCAAAGAGGGTGCGCTCGATACGGCGATCGAAGCCTACAACAAGGCTTACGAGCTGGATCCCAAGCAGGCTTCGCGCATTAAGACCGGTCTGGAGCAGATCGCCAACTATGCGTCGATTCTGGGCAACGTCTCGATCGAGACGGGCGAGTACCTCGCGGGTGCCGAGGCCTATCTGACGGCCTACAAGGCGCAGCAGTGTCCGGCGTTCGGCCAGGCCGATCCCACGCTGCTCTACTATGCCGGCTATCTGCTGACCGTCGACGGGGCGAATCACCCCGAGTCGTTCGTACGCGGTGCGCAGGCGCTCAACGACGCGCTGGCCGCCGGCTATGCCGATGAGGCGGGCGACGTCTACTACTACCTCTTCCACAGCTACTACGGTCAGAAGGACAAGGACGCAGCCTTCCTCATGAAGGCGAAGGATGCGCTGCTGGCCGGTATCGAGAAGTTTCCCAAGAACGAGAAGATCCTCGACGGTCTGATGCAGCTCTACACCTCGGAGGAGGGCGTGGGCGATCCCGCCGACCTGATCGGTCTGATCGACAAGTCGCTCGAGAACGATCCGCAGAACGTCGACCTCTGGTTCGGCCGCGGCCGCGTCTTCTACAAACTGAAGAACTACGACGAGACGATCAATTCGTTCAAGAAGGTCGTCGAGCTGAAGCCCGACCTCTATGACGGCAACTACTATCTGGGTCTCTTCTACACGGTGAAGGCCGACGCCATGAACACCGAGATGGGGCAGAAGAACTACCGCAGCCAGTCGGAGTACGATGCCGATCTGAAGGAGGTGAATGCCGTGTACATGGCGGCGCTGCCGTACTTCGAGAAGGCGCATCAGCTCAAGCCCGAGGATGTGGATACGGTCGATTACATCAAGTCGATCAGCTTCCGTCTGCGCGACGAACCGGGCATGATGGACAAGTACAACGAGTATAACGCATTGCTCAAGAAGATGAAGGGGCTCGAATAAGGAACCCGGCTCATCCGTTTCACGGCCGGAGAACAGGTGTGCGCCTGTTCTCCGGTTTTTTTGTGCGGCGCCCTCCTGTTTCGGAACGGAAAAATGCGATAAAAGGATTGATAAATAGAATAAAAAGACTGGATTCCGATTCTTTTGCTATCTTTGTTCTGTGGAAGTGTAAACAGAAGAGCCTATGTGCAGAGAATTGGTTTCAGAGCTCCCTGGCGGAGCCGAGTGCGACCGGAGCGCAGTTCGTTCCGGTCGGAGACGTACGGACTTTGCAGCCGGTTACTTGCCGCCGAAGCTGGCGGTGACGGAGTGTGCAGCGGAGAGCGGTTTTGCGGTGTCGGGCGGTGCCGACCCGATGATCGAGGATTCGTGGGAGGATTTATAAGTGCAGTGCGATGAAACGGATTTACCTGGCTGCGATGCTTTTCGCGGCCGTCGGATGCGAACGGATCGCACCCGACGAAATGGTGTCCGCCTCCGTTCCGGCGGATGAGGGCACGGCGTTTATGACGGTGAGCGCGCACATCGCCGGTGCCTCCCGAACGACGTTGGGCGGCGGGCGCGGCGTGGAGGTGCTGTGGTCGGCAGGCGATGCGATCGCGCTGTGGGGCGACGGTGAAACGTCGTGCCGCAGGTTCGAGATCGACGAGCATTGTGCGGGTGGTGCGTCGGCCGCGTTCACGGGCGAAGCCTTCGAAAGCGCGGTCTATCACGCCTGCTATCCCTGCTGTGCGGATGTCGTTCCCGAGGAGGCGGGTGCGACGATCACGCTGCCCGCGGTGCAGTCGTTCGGCGGTTCGGGAACGTTCGCACCGAACGTCAGCCCGATGGTTGCACGCAGTGTGCGTACGGACGACCTGCGTTTCGGATCGCTCGGCGGCGTGGTGCGGTTGCAGCTCACCGGCACGGCGGCGATCCGCTCGGTACGTCTCACGGCGCTCGACGGTGCGCCGCTGGCCGGACGCATGCGCGTCGGGTGGAGCGCCGCCGACGGATGGTCGATGCGTTCCGCCGATGCCGGACATCCCTCGGTGCTGCTCGACTGCGGTGCTGCGGGTGCGCAGCTCGACGCAGAGGAGCCTCTCGTCTTCTGTCTGGTCGTGCCGCCGGGCCGCTACGGCGGCTGGCGCTTCACGATCACCGACACCGCGGGCGGACAGATGGTGCGCGAGACGTCGCAGGCGGAGGTCGTGCTCGAAGCCAACCATATCAAGACCTACAACCCCTTCGCCTATGCGGCTACGGGCGAGGCGCCCGTCGCGCTCGATGCGGCGGGGACGGCCAACTGCTATGTCGTGACGCGGGCGGGTGCCTATGAATTCGATGCCACGACGATGGGCAACGGCGCCGCGACGCCGCCCGATGCGTCGTATGCCGCGGGTTCGGCCTACGGCAAGGCGGCGGGGATCACGCCCGAGCCGCTGCGTCCCGCGACGGCGAAGCTGCTGTGGCAGACGTCGCCCGATCTGATCGGCGAGGTGACGCTCGGCGCCGAGGGGCGCATCCGTTTCAGGACAGCCGATCCTTTCGTGGAGGGTAATGCCGTCGTGGCGGCCTGCGATGCCGAGGGTGCGATTCTCTGGAGCTGGCATCTGTGGCTGACGGCGACCGATCTGGAGGCAGCCCGGCAACGGTATGCGCTGACGGATGCCGCAGCGCCTTCCGGCGAGGTCGTGATGATGGATCGCAACCTCGGGGCGCTGACGGCCGCCTATCAGGGTGCCGTCAACGTGTCGAGCTACGGCATGTTCTACCAATGGGGCCGCAAGGATCCGTTCGTGCCGTTCCGCACGGCGGCGGAGCGTGCGACGACCTATGATGCGGCCGGCAACGAACTGCCGAATGTCGCGGCGGCCGCCGACGCATTCTCCGCGGCCGCGGGCTGGCGCGTGGTCGACGGGGATCGTGCGGGTGCGGCGGCCACGGTGGAGAACGCGGTGCGTCATCCCATGAATTTCATCACCGCCGTCACGAGCGGTTCCGCTGCCGCGTTCACCGACTGGTATTACGTTGCCGCCGGCGACCGTCAGCGCGATGACCTGTGGGGTTGTGCGGGTGTCGGGCCGTCCGCTGCGCGCAACGGTTCGAAGAGCATCTACGATCCCTGTCCGCCCGGGTACCGCGTGCCGCATCGCTTCGTCTGGACGGCCTTCGCTCCGACGGCCGATGCGAGCTACTCGGCGTGGTATGTCCGGCAGAGCAGCGTCACCGTCTGCGACGGAATCGTTTTCGAGGTTGCGGAGCAGGAGATCTACTATCCGGCAGCGGGGGCCTTGAACGGTACGAACGGAAATGCACGCTTCACGGGCGGCGGCTGGTATGCGTGGAGCGCTTCTCCCTATGCGTCGGATCGGGCGACGGCCGGTGCGTTCGTCAAGTCGTCGCTGAGCAACAAGTTGCTGGGGACGGTCGACCGCAGCTACGGCGCGCAGGTGCGCTGCATGAAGGAGTAGGCGCCGGACGGCAACACAGGGAACGCTCCCTGCGGCTCTGCATGGCCGCAGGGGGCGTTTGCGTTATGCCACTTGCCGGTAGATGTCCTGCAATCGGTGGGTCATGAAGTACTGCAACACCCCGCGCAGCAGCATGTAGAGCAGGAATGCGCACCACAGGGCGTTGTTGCCGATCAGCGGCGTGAAGGCGAAGAAGATGGCGAAGTAGATGATCGTCGCAAGGATCATCGAGTCGCGCATGACGCGGGTGCGGGTTGCGCCGACCATGATGCCGTCCATGAGGAACGGCAGCGAGCTGGCAATCGGAATGGCGATGATCCAGCCGATGTAGTCGCCCGCCGTCGCAATGATGCGGGCCGATGTTTCCGGACTGCTCAGGGTGAAGATATGCAGCAGATCGCGCCACCAGATGAGGTAGATGCCCACGAAAACCGCCGCGACGACCAGCGACCAGTAGACCGAATAGCGGATGCAGCGCCGCAGCGACCGTCCGTCGCGGGCGCCGATGAGGCGGCCCGTGAGGGCTTCGGCCGCCTGTGCGAAGCCGTCGGTCATGTAGGAGAAGAGGGTGAAGAGTTGCAGCAGGATGGTGTTGACGGCCAGCAGCGTGCGATCCTCCATGCGGGCCGAGGCTCCGGTGAAGAAGGTGTAGACCACGACGATGCACAGCGTGCGGATGATGATGTCGCGGTTGACGATCAGGAAGCGCCGGATGGGCCGCAGGTCGAAGACCGCCGGCCAGTCGATGCGCGTGATGAACTCGCGGTAATTGGCCGCGATGAGCACGGCGGCCAGCGCAACGCCCAGATATTGGGCGATGACCGAGCCGTAACCGATGCCGGCGATGCCCATTCCGCAGCGGAAGGCGAAGAACCACGAACAGCCGATGTGGACGATGTTTTGCAGCACGGCGATCCACATCGGGATGCGGGCGTTCTGCATGCCGATGAACCAGCCGTTGAGCCCGAAGAGCAGGATGCCGGCCGGTACGGCCCAGATGCGGGCGTAGAAGTATTCGGCCACCAGGTCGTCGCCGTTCATGGCCCGGATGGCCGCCTGGCCGAGCGGATATTGCAGCAGCAGGATCAGTGCGCCCAGCGTGGCTGCGACCAGCAGCGTGCGGGCCAGCGTGGCGGTGCATTCGCGGCGGTCGCCCGCTCCGTAGGCCTGTGCCGTCAGACCGCTGGTGCCCATGCGCAGGAAGGAGCAGTTCCAGTAGATGAAATTGAAGATCGAGACGCCGACGGCCAGCGATCCGATGGTGCGCGTGGCGTCGCTGCCGCCCAGATTGCCGGCGATCATCGTGCTGGCGATGCCCATGACGGGGACGGTGATGTTCGATACGATGTTCGGTAATGCGAGCCGCAGAATTTCCCGATTCATAAGCGAGTCTTTTGGGGCAAAGATACGAATAAGCCGAGTGCAAAAGCAAATTTATTTGCATTTTGCCGAGGCGGAGTATCTACGGCGCAGCCAAAGAACGAATAAGCCGGGTGCAAAAGCAAATTTATTTGCATTTTGCCGAGGCGGAGTATCTGAGGCGGGGCGGATCGGGCTCGCCGGAGTGACCGAGAGCCGGACGGGGCTATCGAATTCTTTGGCCGGACGGCTGATTTGGTGCGATTTGTGCGGACAATCTGCGAAAATTAGATTACCTTTGCCTCGAATTAATTAAAATCGAAATGAAAGACTACAACAGCGACTCGACAGCGGCTCTCGACCGTTTCGCACGCGACAAGCGCAAGCGGACGACGACCGCCGAACGGATCGAACGTCGCCCCGGTCCCCGGCGTGATGCCGATGACACCTCCCGCGAACACGCTCCCCGGCGTGCGTCGTACAATCCTCACTTCACGGAAGACAACCGCCCTGTCGGCGAGCGCACGCGCCGTCCGGCAGGCGGATTCAGATATGACGAAGCCCGTCCCGCCGGCCGCTATCCGAGCCGTTCGGGCGGATATGGCGAAGGCCGCGGCGATTCGGAAGACCGTCCGTCGCGTCCCTATGGCAGAAAGCCGTTCGGCGGCCCGCGCTCCGGCGAAGGGCATTCATCGGATCGCACGGGCGGTTTCGGCGGCGAGCGTTCGGGTTCGGACGAGCGTCGTCCCTACGGCAGGAAGTCGTTCGGCGGCCCGCGTTACGGCGAAGGCCGTCCCTCGGATCGCACGGGCGGTTACGACGGTGAGCGTTCGGGTTCGGATGAGCGCCGCTCGTATGGCAAGAAGCCGTTCGGCGGCCCGAAATTCGGCGGGAAACCCGCCTATGGCCGCAAACCCGCCGGAAAATTCGGCCCCAAGCGTCCTTACGGCGAGCGGGGCGAGGGATTCCGGCCCGACGAAGGTGCGCCGAAGCGTTACGGTGCGAAGCCGGCCGGAGGGTTCCGGCGCGACGATCGCCGCGGCGAGGAGCGGCAGAGGAGTTACCCGCGCTATAATCCCAATGTGCAGACGGGCGAGATGCGTCTGAACCGCTTCATCGCCCAGTCGGGGCTCTGCTCGCGCCGCGAGGCCGACGACTACATCCAGGCCGGCCTGGTCTCGGTCAACGGCACGATCGTGACCGAACTGGGTACGAAGGTGATGCCGACCGACGAGGTGAAGTTCAACGACAGCCGCGTCGAGGGTGAAAAGAAAGTTTATCTGGTGCTCAACAAGCCCAAAGGTTATGTGACGTCGCTCGAAGACCCGCATGCCGACAAGACGGTCATGGAGCTGGTGAAAGGGGCCTGCGAGGAGCGGATCTATCCCGTGGGGCGGCTCGACAAGAACTCGCTGGGGCTGCTGCTCTTCACCAACGACGGCGACTTGACGCGTCAGCTGACCCATCCGTCGTACCTCAAGAAGAAGATCTATCAGGTGTCGCTCGACAAACCGCTCACGCGCGCCGACATGGATCGCATCGCCGAGGGCATCACGCTCGAGGACGGCGAGATTCACGCCGATGAGATCGCCTACGTCAAGGAGGACAAGACCGAGATCGGGATCGAGATTCACTCGGGGCGCAACCGCATCGTGCGGCGCATCTTCGAGTCGTTGGGCTACACGGTCCGCAAACTCGACCGCGTCTACTACGCCGGTCTGACGAAGAAGAATCTCAAGCGCGGCGCGTGGCGGTTCCTCACCCGCGAGGAGGTGATGCGCCTCAAGAGCGGTCAGTATGAATAGCGCGGCTACCGCGCCGGTATCGCATAGCTCCTCAGCTCACGGCTGAGGAGTTTTTCGTTGCCGCCGGTGAGGCGGTCGAGCAGCGCGTGGAAACGCGGTGAGTGGTTGTGATGGACGGTGTGGCAGAGTTCGTGCAGCAGCACGAAGTCGCGCAGATGCGGCGGCAGAATCATCAGAAAGAGGCTCAGCGATAGGTTGTTGTCACCGGTGCAGCAGCCCCACTTGGTGCGCGAGGCGCGGATGGTCACCCGTCCGTAGCGGAATCCGTGGAGCCGCGCCAGCTCCTCGACACGTGCGGGGAGTGCCGCTTTGGCGGCGCGGCGCAACATCTCGACGTCGCACGCGGCAGGGGCGGGATGCGCTGCGGCGCGGGCCTCCAGCCGTTCGCGCGTGCGCACGATCCACTCGGTCTTCGACTCCAGAAACTCCAGCGCCCGGGCGCGCGGCACGCCGTAAGGGAAACTCAGCCGCACGGCCCCCGCCGCGCGCACCGAGAGCGAGATGCGGCGTGCGCGGCGGGTCTGGCTGAGGAGGATTTCGCCCAGCAGCGGGTGCTGCAACGAGGTTTCCACGACGTATTATTTCGTGAAGAAGATGTCGACGTCCAGATCGGTGTAGCGGTGTTCGTGGCGCGACGCCTCCACCCGCCGGAACGATACGAGCAGCGAGTCGGTGCGGTAGACGAGCAGGTTGTCGGCCGTGTAGAGTGCGTCGTCGTCGATCGGAAGGCGCAACTGTGCGGCGCGATCGTGCAGCAGCTCCTCGAACGAGCGGCGCAGGAGTTCGCGGCCGTCGGGCAGATAGAGCCGCAGCGTGTCGTCCGAGGTCGTGTAGCGCGACTGCGACCGGTCGTTGCCGTAGGAGTAGGAGGCGGGGTCGTAGCAGTGGCGGTAACCGGCGATGTCGAGCGGGTCGCGGCGTTCGTTGTCGAGGAAGTGCAGCGGCGCGTTGACCACCTCGGTGAGCACGGGGGCGCCTCCCCAGCGGATGTGGTGGCCCAAGGCCGTGTTCTGGAAGGCATCGATGAACTCCGCCGAACGCGAGATGCCGAAACGGTCGGCCAGCAGCAGCGTGTCGTTGTCGTCGAGGTAGTCGAGCGACGAATAGAGCTCCCGATAGCCCGCGATGAGCGTGGTGTCGCGTTCGTCGATGCGTGCGAGGTCGAGCCGGCCCGCCGTGTCGAGCAGTCCCGCGGCGGCAGCCAGCCGCTCGGCACGTGCGGTCTGCGAACGGAGCGAGATCGCCGAGGCCGAGAAGTAGGGGATGTAGGCCGTCGTGAGGAAGCAGACGAAGGCCGTGCCGGCGATGTAGTAGTAGCGCGCCGTGCGCCGTGCGAGGAAGAGCCCCACGGAGACGGTCATGATCGCACCGCAGATGATGAGGTAGACGCGCCAGTCGGTCAGTCCGTAGTCGGCCACGCGCTGCGCCACGCCTGCCCAGAAGAGCACGAGCGGCGGCAGGGCGAAGTAGCTCACGCGGTCGAAGAACCAGTCGTAGCGGCGCCGCACGACGAAGACCTGCAAAGCCCTGATGGCGAACAGGGCGATGGTGAAGCCGAAGACCAGATAGGCCACGCCGCCTATGGGCAGCGTCCACGCGAAGAGGATTTGCAGGCCGTAGAGGTAGAGGATCGCCGCATAGACGAGCAGCGCCGGGGCGAGGATGTAGTTGAGCAGCGCGTCGCTCGTTTTCGTGCCCTGCGGTTCGCCGTCCAGGAATCGGTCGAGCATCGAGAGCGCGAGCAGCGGCCAGAGCGTCAGCACGGCGAAGCTGCTCGCATAGCTGCGGACGTCGTTGACGACGCTGCCCCAGATGCCGAAGATGTAGACCACGGAGTGGAAGATCGCCAGAAAGGCCAGCAGCGTCACGAGTGCGAAGATGCCGCCGATGACACCGGCCTCGACATAGGCGAGGGCTTCGCCGACGAAGCGGCGGTTCTGTACGGTGCGCCGCGCCATGAGCAGCGCCAGCGGGGCGAGGATCGAGGCCGTGATGACGTACTGGCTCGTCTGGAACCAGGCCTCGCCCATCGCCCACGAGAGCGCCGGCAGCAGCGCGACGGCGTAGTAGACGAGGCGCAGCCGCGGTGCCGCGCGTCGGGTCAGCGCGCCCGTGGCGAGCGCGGCGTAGAGGGTGATCGGCATGATGCCGACGACAGCCTCGGGCAGGTCGTCGACGATCCGTTCGTGCGTCAGGATGAAGAGCGCGAAGGCATAGAGGCTCAGCGCCGTTTCGACCGGATAGCGCCCTGCGACATGCAGCAGCGCGTCGACCGTGTCGGTCAGGAATCTTTTCAGTCGGTTCATAAGGGTTGCGGATGATGGTTTTTCGGGTGCGGGGTCACTCGGCCGTGCCGATGCGCTGGCGGACGACCTCGAAGAGCATCACGGCAGCTGCGGCCGAGACGTTGAGCGACTCGATGCGGCCGATGAGCGGTATGGCCAACTGCTCGTCGCAGAGCTTGAGCACCTCCTTCGAGATGCCGGTCTCCTCGGCGCCCATCACCAGTGCGGTGGGGCGGCGCAGGTCGGCGTCGTAGAGCAGCTTGCGGCTCTTCTCGGTGGCGGCGACCACCTGGAAGCCCTCGGCCTGCAACGCCTTGAGCGTGTTGCGGATCGAACCCACGCGGCAGACGGGAATCGTCGTGAGCGCACCGGCCGACGCGCGGATCGCCTCGGCGTTGACCGGCGCCGAGTTCTTGAGCGGTGCGATGAGCCCGTGTGCGCCGGCGCATTCGGCCGAGCGGGCGATGGCGCCGAAGTTGCGCACGTCGGTCACACCGTCGAAGACCACCACCAGCGGCGTTTCGTCGTCGGGCACGCGTTCGAGAATATCCTCGAGCTGCACGTAGGCGATCGCGGCGATCTGCGCCACGACACCCTGATGGTTGCCGCGCACGAGGCGGTTGAGTTTCTCGACGGGCACCTCCTGCACGCGCACGCGGTGACGCAGACAGAGGTCGCGCAGTTCGGTCATCAGTTGCCCTTCGGCGCCTTTGCGGATGTAGAGTTTTTCGATCTCCCTTCTGGCTTCGATGGCCTCCACCACGGGGCGGATGCCGAAAATCAGGTTGTTATCCATACTCTCTTTAGAATGTCAGGGTTCCCATGTTTCGACCTTCACGCTATCGAACAACGCGAGAAAATCGTCGGTGTATCGGGTGAAATCGACCGTTCCGTCCTCGCTCAGCCGAGCGTGGATTTTGCGGTTGATATGGTTGCTGATCGTTTGAAACACACGGTCGACGGCTTGGTGCAGGCTGTCGGGTCGCGCCAGCACCTCGTC
>USBO01000050.1 GCA_900552955.1 uncultured Alistipes sp. | reverse complement strand
CGAAGCGGATCGTCTCCAGAAGCGTGCCATCGGCCGCAAACCGGTGAGCGGTTTTGGCCGTCGAGCCCAATGCATAGAAATTGCCAGCGGAATCTATCTGCTGCAAGCGCAACATCAGGTATTCATTCGGCCCGCGTCCTCGACGAAGCAGATTCACCACCGAGTCCCGCTCATAGCAGATCTTCTTGAGCGCAATGTCGCCCAGCAGTTCCGCTTTCAGCAGCGAGCTCCCTTTCTCGTCGAGCAGCATCGAAGAGTAATTCAGAGCGGCCTCTTCGGGCAATGCGATTTCACTCCCCGAAAGGTGATGCTCCGTACGCGACGTCTCGCTGTCGCCGCACGCCACAGACAGCAACAAGCAGAGAACAAAACCTATTTTATTCATAATCTGTAAAATAATCCCAACGAAAAAACTCTTGGGAGGCGGGGGGGGGCGAACGGCTCGAATCGGTCAGATCCGTCTTTCGGCTCTGTCTCACACCCACAATCTCTCTCTTTCAAAGATAGAGAATAATTTTCGACGAGACAATCGTTCTGCGATTGAATAACGATTCATGTTACAATCAAGAACTTTCATTTCGTGAACCGAGACAGAAGATTTCCGCTTTTTGACTACCTTTGCAACAGATAAATCAAAGGAATCATGGAGATAAAATCACGGTTCGACCACTTCAACATCAACGTCGCCGACCTCGGCCGCAGCCTCGCCTTCTACCGCGAGGCGCTGGGACTCCAGGAGATCGGTCGCAAGGAGGCTGCCGACGGCAGCTTCGTGCTGGTCTATCTGGGCGACGGCCAGACGGGATTCCGCCTCGAACTGACATGGCTGCGCGACCATGCCGGCCGGCCCTACGAGCTGGGCGAGAACGAGAGCCACCTCTGCCTGCGCGTGGCGGGCGACTACGACGCCGTGCGCGAATACCACCGCTCGCGGGGATGGGTCTGCTACGAAAATCACGACATGGGGCTCTACTTCATCAACGATCCCGACGATTACTGGATCGAGGTGCTGCCTCAGAAATAACCGCTGTCATGCAAAAGAACGACAACGCCCTTCGGGCCGAGATCGACGCCGCGGCGGAGGTGCTCCGCAAAGGCGGACTGATTCTCTACCCGACCGATACGGTGTGGGGCATCGGCTGCGACGCCACCAACGAGGAGGCGGTAGCCCGCATCTACGCGCTCAAGCGCAGCCAGAACAAGAAATCGATGCTCGTGCTCTGCGCATCGGCCGACATGACCGTGCGCTACGTCGACCGCGCCCCGCGCATCGCCTTCGAGGTGCAGGAGCTGGCCACCTCGCCGCTGACGCTCATCCTGCCCGGCGCCGCGGGCGTCGCCGCGAACCTCATCCCCGAGGAGGGGACGCTGGGGGTGCGTATCCCCGACCACGCGTTCTGTCAAGGGCTGCTGCGGCGTTTCGGCAAGCCCGTCGTCTCAACCTCGGCCAACATCTCGGGCGAACCGGCGCCCGCGCGGCTGCCCGAGATCTCGCGCGAGATCATCGACGGCGTGGATTACGTCGTCGATCCCCGCTTCGAGGGGCGTCCGACCGGCAAGCCCAGTTCGATCATCGCCTTCACCGAGGAGGGCGGCGTCGACATCATCCGCCCGTAGCCATGCCGCGCACCGTCCGCACCGAGATCCAGAAACGGTTCTCCGACATCGACTCGTTCCGCCACGTGAACAACGTCTCGCAGCAGATGTATTTCGACGTGGGCAAGAGCGATTTTTTCGAACGGCTGCTGGGCCGCGGGGTGCTTTTCGCCCCGGTGCGTATCATCACGGCCGCCACGCATACCGCTTACATGGGGCAGATCCGGCTCGAAGACCGCATCGCGGTGACGACCTGCGTCGAACGCATCGGCACCAAGAGCCTGACGCTGCTGCAACGCATCGTCGCCGACGACGGCTCGGTGCGCAGCGAGAGCCGTTCGGAGATGGTGGCCTTCGACTTCGAGGCGCAGCGGAGCGTGCCCGTACCCGACGCATGGCGAGAGGCGCTCGCCGCCGAATAGGAGCCGCCGCCCTCAGCTTTCGCGCTTGGTCAGCCCCCGCTCGGCCGCCAGACGCTCCATGAGGGCGTAGGCCTCATCGTAATCGTTGTGGATTTCGCCGTCGAGAATGGCGTTCTTGATCCGCTCCTTGATCTCGCCGATGGCGCGGCAGGGCGGCAGGCCGTAGGTCTGCATGATGAGCTCGCCCGTGACGGGCGGCTGGAAATTGCGGACGCGGTCGCGCTCCTCCAGATCGGCCATCTTGGCGCGCACAAGCCGGAAATTGGCCATGTAGCGCTTCACCCGCGCATCGTTGGCCGAGGTGATGTCGGCCTCGCACAGCGTCATGAGCCTCTCGATGTCGTCGCCCGCCTCGAACAGCAGCCGCCGCACGGCCGAATCGGTCACCTGATCCTCCGACAGGATGATGGGGCGCAGGTGCAGGAAGACCATCTTCTGAACGAACTTCATGTGTTCGTTCATCGGCAGTTTCATGCGACGGAAAATCTGAGGGACCATCTTCGAGCCCAGCGTCTCGTGCGAGTGGAACGTCCACCCCGCCTGCGGGTCGTAGGCTTTGGTCAGCGGCTTGGCGATGTCGTGCAGCACGGCCGCCCAGCGCAGCCACAGGTCGTCGCTCTTGGCCGCCACGTTGTCGAGCACCTTGAGCGTATGGTAGAAATTGTCCTTGTGAGCATGTTTGCCGATCCGCTCGACCCCCTTGAGGGCCTGCATCTCGGGGAAGATCAGCGCCAGCAGCCCCGACCGTTCGAGCAGGTCGAAGCCGCGCGACGGCACGGGCGACGCCACGATCTTGTTCAGCTCGACGGCGATCCGCTCGCGCGAGACGACGCGGATGCGGTCGCGGTTGCGTGCGATGGCGGCGAAGGTCTCGGGCAGGATGTCGAAACCCAGCTGCGCGGCGAAGCGCACGGCGCGCATCATACGCAGCGGGTCATCCGAGAAGGTGATGTCGGCATCGCACGGCGTGCGGATGATCCGCTCGCGCAGGTCGCGCAGGCCGCCGAACGAATCGACCAGCTCGCCGAAGGTGTCGCCGTTGAGCGACCATGCCAGCGCGTTGACCGTGAAGTCGCGGCGCCGCTGATCGTCTTCGAGCGTCCCCTCCTCCACGGCGGGCTTGCGCGAATCGGCCGAATAGGACTCCCGACGCGCCCCCACGAACTCGATCTCCGCGCCGCCGGCGCGCAGCATAGCCGTGCCGAAGGTCTTGAAGACCGACACCCGCGTGTGCAGTTCGGCGGCCAGCGCCTCGGCCACGGCGATGCCGCTGCCGACGACCACCACGTCGATGTCGGTCGAGGGCCGTCCCAGATAGTGATCGCGCACGAACCCGCCCACCACGTAGGCGCGGACGTTCATCGCATCGGCCAGACGCCCGATGCGGCGGAAAATCGGATCGCCCAGCGGCGACGGACGGCCGCTCATCGGGTCAGGCAGCGTTTATAGAGTCCCACGGTGTTTTCCAGCCCCAGATAGAGCGCATCGCAAACGAGCGCATGGCCGATCGACACCTCGTCGATCCACGGAATGCACTCGACGAAGTGGCGCAGATTGTCCAGATCGAGGTCGTGACCGGCGTTGAGTCCCAGCCCGCAGCGGCGCGCCTCCTCGGCTGCCGCGACATAGGGCGCGACCGCCCGCGCGGGATCGGCCGCATATAGGCGCGCATAGGCCTCGGTGTAGAGCTCCACGCGGTCGGCCCCGCACTCCGCAGCCCCCCGCACCATCTCTGCCACGGGGTCGACGAAGATCGAGACCCGGATCCCGAGCCGCCGGAACCGCTCGCAGGTCGCCCGCAGGAAGTCGCGGTGCGCCACCGTGTTCCAGCCGGCGTCGGACGTGACGGCGTCCGCGGCGTCGGGCACGAGCGTCACCTGCGCGGGACGCACCTCCTCGACCAGCGCGACAAAGCTGTCGATGGGATTGCCCTCGATGTTGAACTCGGTGGAGAGCACCCGCCGGAGCGCCCGCACGTCGTCGTAGCGGATGTGGCGGGCATCGGGGCGCGGATGCACCGTGATGCCGTCGGCGCCGAACCGTTCGATGTCGAGCGCCGCACGCACCACATCGGGCCGGTTGCCGCCGCGCGAATTGCGCACCACGGCAATCTTATTGATGTTCACACTCAACTTTGTCATAATTTTCGCTATATTTGCCTCAATGAATTCCGGCTCGGACAGGCGGCCTCCCGACGGAACGGCCCATGCACGGTTCCGTGTCCGGTCTGCGCTGTCTTCGCGTGGTAAAGTTACTATTTTTTCGGGACTTCGAAGATGAAAATACTGCTTTTTTCCCGTCGGGGCGTCGTCCACGCGGCCGACGAACTGCGACGCACGTTCGCGGCCATCGAGCGCCACGGGTTCGACTTCGCTGTGAACAAAGAGTTTGCCGACGCGATCCGTGCGCTGGGCGTGGCGCCGATTCCCGCCGGGAAGGAGTACGACAGCGAAGCGTGTCCCGCGGCCGAGGCGCAGGTGATGGTCTGCTACGGCGGCGACGGCACGCTGCTCGACGGCATCCGGCTGCTGGGCGGAGCGCCCGTGCCCGTGGTGGGGATCAACGCCGGCCACATGGGCTTTCTCACCGGCGGCCGCAAGGAGGCCATCGAGGAGTTGTTCGACGAGATCGCCCGCGGCACGCTGCGCATCGAACAGCGCACGATGCTCAGCGTCGAAGGTCCCGTCGCGGGAATGCCGCAGGGGGCGCTGGCGGTCAACGAGGCGGCCGTGCAGCGCAGCGGCGCGGGGATGATCGCCGTCGAATGCCGCGTCGACGGGCAGCAGGCGGCCAACTACTACGGCGACGGGGTGATCGTCTCCACGCCCACGGGATCGACGGCCTACTCGCTCAGCGCCGGCGGGCCGGTCGTGGCGCCCGGCTGCCGCTGTCTGGTGCTCTCGCCGCTGGCGCCCCACAACCTCACGATGCGGCCCGTCGTCGTGCCCGACACGAGCTGCGTGACGCTGTGCGTGCGCACGCGCCGCTCGGCGGTGACCCTCTCGCTCGACAACACCGCCTACGACGTGGCCGACGGCACCGAGATCGGCGTCCGGCTCTCCGAAAAACGTATCTTTCTGGGACAGGCGCACAATATCTCGTTCTACGACACGTTAAGAGACAAAATGATGTGGGGTGTCGACGTCCGGGAGTGAGCGTCCTGCGGAAAATCAAAATTAGAATCCCGAATGCTTAATTTCGGATTAAAATCCCTATATTTGTGGCTTATATGAGCGAATCGAAACCCACACCCCGACACGTCGCCATCATCATGGACGGCAACGGCCGCTGGGCGCAGCAGCACGGCAAGGAGCGTTACTACGGTCACATCCAGGGCGTTCCGCCAGTGCGCACGGCCGTGAAGGCCGCCATCCGCAACGGCGTGCGCTACCTGACGCTCTACACCTTCTCGACCGAGAACTGGGGACGGCCCGCCGAGGAGATCGACGCGCTGATGGAACTTTTCTGCCGCAGCGTGGCCGACGAGACGCCCGAACTGTGCCGACAGGGGGTGCGCATCGCCATGATCGGCGACCGCAGCCGTTTTCCGGTCAAGGTGCAGGAGTATCTGGCCCGCGCCGAGCGGGAGACCGCCGGCGGCGAACAGCTCACGCTCATACTGGCCTTCAACTACTCGTCGCGCAGCGAACTCGCACGCGCCGCGCGACTGCTGGCCGAGCGCGTGGCGGCGGGGACGCTGAATCCGGCGCAGATCGACGAACGGGCCGTGACCGAAGCGCTCTACACGGCCCCCTACCCCGATCCCGACCTGGTGATCCGCACCAGCGGCGAGATGCGGCTCAGCAACTTCCTGCTGTGGCAGTCCTCCTATGCGGAGCTTTATTTCCCCGAGGTGCTGTGGCCCGACTTCACGGAGGCCGATTTCGATCGCGCGCTGGAGGTCTTCGCGCAGCGCAGCCGCCGTTTCGGATTAGTCCAAGAGAATTAGGAACACAAGAGTTACAAGAGAATAGATGAATCGTTTACGGAAGATATGCCTTCTCATCGCAGCCTCGCTGTGCTGCACCGAGGGCATATTCGCACAAGTGGAGAAGAATCCGGCGGACACCACTGCCGTCAATGCGCCGGCCGCGCCGCAAAAGCCTGCCGACGACGATGCGGAGGAGCCGCTGCCGCCCTTCGACGAGAAGGCTCCCATCCTGAAGGGAACGCCCAAACGCTATTTCATCCGCAAGATCAACCTGCGCGGCATCGAATTCCTCAACAAAAACGTCGTGCAGGCCTCCACGGGGCTCGTCCCCGGCGATTCGATCTATCTGCCGAACGAAAACATCGCGGACGTGATCGGCAAGCTGTGGAATCAGCGTCTGTTCGCCGACGTCAAGGTCGGCGCCACGATCGAGGGCGACAGCGTCGATCTGGACATCGCCGTGCGTGAACGGCCGCGCGTCTACCGCTGGCTCTTCGAGGGCGAAGGGATCGGCAAAGGCCGCCAGAAGGACATCATCGAGAAGCTGCAGCTCAAAACGGGCGGCGAGCTCTCGGACTACGTGATCGACAAGAACACGAAGCTCATCAAGAAATACTTCGCCGAGAAGGCGTTCCGAAACGCCGAGGTCAACGTGCGCATCGAGAACGATCCGGTCATCCAGAATGCCGTGAACGTGACCTTCGTGATCGACCGCAAGCACAAAGTCAAGATCGGCAGGATCAACTTCAACGGCAACGAACAGTTCAAGGACAAGCGGCTGCGCCGCACCTTCAAGAAGACCCACCAGAAGGGGATCAACTTCTTCAAGTCGTCGAAACTCAAGGAAGCCGACTACGAAACCGACAAGGAGAACCTGGTCGACTTCTACAACTCCAAAGGCTTCCGCAACTTCACGGTTCTCAGCGACTCGATCTACCCGATCAACGACCGCCGGCTGGGCATCGACCTCACGGTGTCGGAGGGCAACAAATACTACATCCGCAACATCGACTGGGTCGGCAACTCGGTCTACCCCACCGACCAGTTGCAGCGCATGTTCGGCGTCAAGCCGGGCGACACCTACGACAAGAAGACGATCAACAAGCGGCTGGGCTACGGCAAGGAGGACAATCCCGAGGACATGTCGATCAAGTCGCTCTATCAGAACAACGGCTATCTGATGTCGCAGATCGAACCGGCCGAGATCATCATCGGCGCCGACTCGATCGACATGGAGATGAAGATCTTCGAAGGCAAGCAGTTCTCGATCAACAACGTGGGCATCTCGGGCAACATGCGCGTCAACGACGAGGTGATCCGCCGCGAACTCTACACGCTGCCGGGCGAGCTGTACAACCGCGCGCTGCTGATGCAGACCATCCGCCAGTTGGCCGGCATGGGTCATTTCGATCAGGAGAAGATCATGCCCGACATCAAACCTGTGTCCAACGAGCTGGTCGACATCAACTGGCCCCTCGAGGAGCAGGCCAGCGACCAGTTCAACATCGCCGGCGGCTGGGGATCGGGCACCTTCGTGGGTTCGGTGGGCATCACGCTCAACAACCTCTCGGTGCGCAACTTCTTCAAGAAGGGGGCATGGCGCCCCTATCCGATGGGACAGAACCAGAAGTTCTCGATCTCGGCCCAGACCAACGGCACCTATTACAAGGCGCTGGCCATGAGTTTCACCGACCCGTGGCTGGGCGGCCGCAAACCCAACTCCTTCACGCTGTCGGTGCACCTCTCGGAACAGAACAACGCCTACTACTTCTGGCAGACGGCCACGCAGTATTTCCGTACGACGGGCGTCGCCGCCGGCCTGGGCAAGCGTCTGCGGTGGCCCGATCCCAACTTCTCGTTCTACGCCGAAGCCTCCTATGAACGTTACTCGCTGAGCAACTGGAACTACTTCGTCATGAAGAACGGATCGGCCAACACGCTGGCGCTGAAGCTGGTGCTTTCGCGCAACACGGTCAGCCAGCCGATCTACCCGCGCAGCGGCTCGGAGTTCACGGTCTCGGTGCAGCTCACCCCGCCCTACTCGCTGTGGGACGGCAAGGATTACGCCTCCGCCGACCTGCCGGACGAGGAGCGCTACCACTGGATCGAATATCACAAATGGCAGTTGAAGAGCAAGTGGTACTTCCCGTTGACCAACAACCAGAACCTCGTGCTGATGGCCGGCGCCGAGATGGGCTATCTGGGCCACTACAACAAGTATAAGATCTCGCCTTTCGAGCGGTTCGAGGTCGGCGGCGACGGCATGTCGGGATACAACATGTATGGTATCGACATCATCGCCATGCGCGGTTACGAGGACGGCGCGCTCGATCCGTCGAGCAATTATGCCGTGGCCTACAACAAATACACGATGGAGCTGCGCTACCCCGTCATCCTGAAGCCCTCGTCGCAGATCTACGTGCTGGGCTTCCTCGAGGGCGGTAACGCGTTCGACTCGTGGAAGCAGTTTTCGCCCTTCAGGATCAAGCGCGCGGCCGGTTTCGGCGTGCGGCTCTACCTGCCGGTGGTGGGTATGCTGGGCATCGACTGGGGCTACGGTTTCGACGCGCCCGCCAACCAGACCGGCAAGAGCGGCAGCCAGATCCACTTCATGATGGGACAACAATTCTAAGCGGTGTGGCAATAAATTTGAGAGAATTTTGTTATATTTGTATAACATTGCTTAAAACATCACAGGGATGAAGCGTCTGTTTTTAACCGTCGTACTGGTCGCAGCCGGATGGTGCGCCTACGCACAGAACTACATGATCGTCAACAGCGAGAAGATCTTCAAGTCGATCGACGCCTACAATACCGCCATCAAGGACCTCGACCGGATGGCCGAAACGTATCAGAAACAGGTGGACGACAAATTCGCCGAGATCGAAACGCTCTACAACAACTACCAGCAGCAGAAGGCCACGCTGTCGGCCGCCACGCGGCAGGTGCTCGAAGAGACGATCCTGAGCAAGGAGAAGGAGGCCACGACCCTGCAGGAGTCGCTTTTCGGCAAGGACGGCACGCTGATGAAGAGACGTCTGGAGCTGATCCAGCCGATCCAGAAGAGGGTGTTCGACGCGATCAGCGCCTACGCCCAGAGCCACGGCTACGATTTGGTGCTCGACGCCGCATCGAACCCCACGTTGCTGTACAGCGCCCCCAAACTCGATCAGACGGAAGGGGTCATCAAGAGTCTGAAATAACATCAAAAATCAATCACATCTAACTCTCATGAAAAAAATTCTCAAAATCGCTCTGACGGTCGCCATCGTTGCAGGTTCGACCTCGGTCTTCGCACAGAAACTCGGCCGGATCAACATGCAGGAGCTGGTTTTCGCCATGCCCGAGACCGCCGAAATGCAGAAAAACCTCGAAGCCTACCAGAAGGAGCTGCAGGATCAGCTCGAAACCATCGGTGTGGAATTCAACAATAAGCTCAACGAATACACCAAGCAGGTCAACGACAAGGCCGCTCCCATGTCGGATTCGGTGCGTCAGCTCAAGGAGAAGGAGCTCAACGATCTGAAGAACCGCTACGATGAATTCGTGCAGGTTTCGCAGCAGGACATGCAGAAGAAGCAGGGCGAGCTGCTCGAGCCGATCATCGTCAAGGCACAGGATGCCGTGAAGGAGGTTTCGAAGGCTGGCGGCTACACCGTCATCTACGACACGTCGGTCAACGCCGTGGCCTATTTCGACGAGGCTGCGGTGACGGACATCCTCCCCGCTGTCAAAACGAAGCTGGGCATCAAGGACGCACCCGCCGCCAAATAGCGCACGACGCGCGTCGCGCGACGAAAAAACGTCCGCTTCCCCGTCGGGGAAGCGGACGTTTCATTCACCTGCCTGTTCCGGCTACTCTGCGTCCGGAGCTTGCTCGGCCGCGTCAGCGGATTCCGCGCCCATGAAGCGCAGCAGCGCCTCGGCCGACGCCTGCGGCTCCTCCAGAAAACCCATGTGCCCCGAGCCGGCGAGCCACACCGCCTGCGCCTGCGGATGGGCGGCGATCAGTTGCTCGGCGACGGCCGCAGGGATGTATTCGTCCTTGCGGCCGAAAAGGAAGAGCTGCCGCACCGACGAACGGCGCAGCATCTCGTTGCGGTCGGGCCGCACGATCATACCGTTCAGCAGCGCCACGATGCCCTCGTCCTCGGTGAGGTACACCTGCTCGGTCAGTTCCTCGATGGCTCCGGCCATCCGAATGCGATTGTCGGCGGCGAAACCGGCCCCGGGCGCCACGCGGGCCAGACGCTCCTTTTTGCCGGCACGAACGAGTTCGATCTCGCGGCGGCGGTTCTCGCGCTTCTCCTCCGTGTCGGCATTGGGCGTCGACGAAAAGAGCACCAGCCCGTCGAGCATCCCGGGATGACGCTCGCAGAAAGCCAGCGCAACGTAGCCGCCCATCGAGTGTCCCACGAGCGTGCACCGCGCGATGCCGAGCGCCTGCAACGCATCGCGCACGACATCGGCCAGGTACTCCATCGAGTGACATTCGCCCCGCACCTCCGAGATGCCGTGCCCGGGCAGATCGAGCGTCACCACCCGCACCCGTTTGTAGAGCAACGGAACGAAATCGTCCCACACCAGCATCGACTCCAGATAGCCGTGCAGCAGCACGACGCACCGGTCGCCCTGCTCCGAATCGCAAACGTGCAGGGCCGTCGACCCCGCCATAATGAATTTTTCGATCATAAAAAAAGTACACCTGCCGACCGCCATACACGCGTACACCGGTCTGCAACGCCCCGCCGGCGTCCTGCGGGCCCTCTACTCCTCGTCGTCGTAATAATCGAGCGCGGACTCCTTCCTGACTCTGTAGCCGGACACATCGTCCTCGTCGTCGTCGAACTGCGCATAGAGCGAATGCCGCTCTTTGCCGCTTTTACGGTTGGGAGCGAGTTTCGTCGCCCGCTTGAAAACCTCTTCCGCGTCGGCTGCGCCGTTGCGGCGGAAGTCTCTGACAGCTTTCATCACCGGTGTGAATCGGATAAATGGTTAAACGTACATTCGTTTTTAGCTTCGGCAAAGTAACGTATTTTTTCCAAATTGTACGCAGTTCCCGCGGGAAATTTGCCGGAACAGCGATTTATTCGTAATTTTGAGGGGTTGATAGGGGATATGAAAATCTGCGACTGCACACTCTGTTCCGGCTCGGGCAACCGGTTTCTGATGTTCGACACGCTGCGGT
>USBO01000049.1 GCA_900552955.1 uncultured Alistipes sp. | reverse complement strand
CCCCTCAGGGGCTCGAACCCTGGACCCCAACATTAAGAGTGTCGTGCTCTACCAACTGAGCTAAAGAGGCATCAATCATTATCTGATTGCGAGTGCAAAGATAGGAAGAATTTTTTTATCTCCAAAAAAATCTTCGAAAAAAACGAAAAATTTCTCTCCCCGTGTATCCCCGAGATATCGCCTATGGATGCGGTTCCGATTCGTGGCGATGCCGAAACATGTTGGTGTATCGGTCTTTATATGCCGGATGTCTCCGGCAGGGCGCCACGGCGGGCGGCCACGAAAAATCACAGGTCGAGCCGGTCGCTGTTCCACTCGCCGCCCGCCTCGGTGTAGATGACGGGGCGGTGGGGCTCCAGTTCCTTGAGGCGCAGGTAGCTTTCGTAGAGGTTGATGCCGTTGGCCGACTCGCGGGCCAGCGAGAAGGCGACGATCGACGGGTGGCGTTTCACGGCATGGTAGTGCTGCTCTGTGCGGTCGAGGTAGGCGTCGCGCCAGGCGGGGTCGTTCGACGGGTTGCCGCCCCGTTTGCGCGAAAGCCCTGCGCGGCGGGTGTCGATCGGCAGTTGATCGATGACGTAGAAGCCCAGCGAGTCGCAGCGGTCGAGCAGTTCGCGGTCGATCCGGCCTGTCGGCAGGCGCAGCGTGTTGTAACCCAGCTTTTTGAGTTCGGCCAGTTCGTCGGGCTGCGCATCGGCGTCGAGCTCCTTGAGGTGCAGGTCGACAGCCTCGCCGTTGACGAGCAGCCGTCCTGCGTCGGTGCTCACGGTGCGGAACCCGACTCGGACGGGAACGTATTCGTTGATGCGTCCTTCGTAGCGCGTCTTCACGATCAGCGTGAAGAGGTTGGGTCGCTGCGCGCTCCACATCTGCGCGCGCGGCACCACGTGCATGATGCGAACGGTGTCCTCGCGGCGCATGTCGAGCGTGAGGTCCTTGTAACCGTCCAGCACCTTCGTCGAGTCGGGAGCGATGAGTTCGTAGTAGATCCGCGTGGTTTTGGGGTTGAGGGCGTGGGTCTTCATGACGATTCCCAGCGACAGCACGCCGCTGCGGCCGTCGTCGGCCAGCGACGAGCCGACCGTCACGTCGCGCACGCGCATCTTGGGCTGCGCCATGACGTAGCAGGAGCCCAGCGCAGGCTTCGTTTCGGGCGTGCGGAGCAGCGCATCGCCGACAGACGGTGCGAAGAGCGTGACGCTCACCCGGTTCTTCCCTTCGACAGCCAGCTTCGTGATGTCGAAGTCAGCGGGCGTCGCGCCGTCCTGCACGTAGCCGGCGCGCTTGCCGTTGACCGTCACTTCGTAGGACGATCCGGCCGAAGCGATGTGCAGAAAGAGCTCGCGGTCGATCCATGCGAAGGGCATGGCGAATTCGCCGGTAAGTACGCGTCCCGAATCGCTCGTCTGCTCCTGCCAGTCGGTCACGGGGCGCACGTAGCGCGAGGCGCCGCGTTCGGGCGTCTGCGCGTCCGCCGGCGAAGAGTAGGCGACGATGCTGCCGCGGGGCATGTCGCGTCCGACGGCCACCGTGGCGGGCGAGTCGTAAGATTGCGCAGCGGCGCCGAGCGTCGAAAAGAGGGCCGTGACAAGGGAAATGTATCGCATATTTCGTATATTTGTCCTGCGTAAAGTTACAAATTTTTTCGGAACACGATGTCGTCGCACCCTAAATTGAATTTCCCCGCCGTCAAATTGCGTGCCTCGCGGCGCGGCGAGCGGACGCTCGTGTGGGACGACCTGCGGGCGATGTGGCTGGTGCTCACGCCCGAGGAGTGGGTGCGCCGCCATCTGATCGCCTACCTCGAGACGGGATGCGGCGCTGCGCGGCAACGCATCGTGCAAGAGTATCCCGTGGCGATGAACGGCGCGCCGCAGCGGGCCGACGTGGTGGTCGTGGACGATGCCGCGCGGCCGCTGGTGCTGTGCGAATGCAAGGCGCCCGGGATTCCGATCGACCGGCATGTGCTGGCGCAGGCCGTGCGCTACAACTCGGTGCTCGGTGCGCGTTGGCTGGTGCTCACCAACGGCCGGTCGCACTATTGCTACGAGCACGCGGATGGCCAATACCTTCCCCTCGATCGTTTTCCCATGATCGGTGCGGCGGCCGCGGACCGCTGATGTGTCGCCGTCAGGAGCGGCGGCGCAGGAACCGCCTCGTGAGGAACCGGCGCACCGGTTCGTCGTAGAGCTTGAGTGACAGATAGGCCAGCACGACCGATCCGGCGACGAGTGCCGCCGCTCCGGGCAGCGACTCGGCGAAGGTGAGCTGCTCGTTCTTCACCCATGCGTAATAGAGGTAGATGAAGGGGTAGTGCACCATGTAGAGCGGGTAGGAGATATCCCCCAGGAACTTGCATACGCGGGCGGTCGTCCGGTCGGTCGTTTTGCCCGAGGCGCCGAGAAGGACGATCAGCGGGAAAACCGCCACGACGCAGAGCGTGTCGTACAATCCGTTCATCCACAGGTGATCGACGCCGCCGATGCGCGGCACAACCGACAGGGCGACGAGGAGGAGACCGCCGATCCAGAAGGCACCCCTAACGGCGACGGGCCGGAACGTGCGTGCGAGCAGCAGCCCCGCAGGGAAGGCGAACAGCAGTCGCAGCGATCCGCCGAGGAAGTTGTCGCCCGTCAGCGCGAATCCCACGCACAGATCGCCGTAGGGTCCCCGGACGGCGAAGGCCGCCAGGCCGCAGCCGGCCAGTGCGACCCACGCTGCGAGCAGCCGCGTCGGCAGCCGGCGCAGAATCAGGGCGTAGAGCAGGTTCCCGAGATATTCGAAAAACAACGACCAGCTCGGGCCGTTGAGCGGGTACATCTCGCCGACGCCCCGAATCTCGATGCCGGGTGTGGCGGGGATCATCAGCGCGTTCATCAGCGTGGCGGCGAGCAGTACGCCGACCGAAATTCTGGAGACGTCCCACACGGAGCACCCCTGCGTGTAGAACATCCCTGCGCCGATGAGTGCGCCCAGCACGACCATCGGTTGCAGGCGGATGAGGCGGCGTTTGAGGAACTCGCCGACCGACATGCGCCCCCACCGGTCGTCGTAGGCGTAGCCGACGACGAATCCCGAGAGGATGAAGAAGAAGTCGACGGCCAGATAGCCGTGGTTGATCCGCTGGTCGAGGTGACTGGTGGCGTAGGCTTCGAAGAGGTGGAAGCAGACGACCGTGAGCGCCGCCACGCCGCGCAGGCCGTCGAGCAGTTCGTAGTGGGGTTTCGTGTCGGCGAATGCGGCCGCCGAGATCCGGCCCTCGGCCGTTTGCATGGGGGTGTTCATCGTTCGGGTTTTCGGTTAACAACTGCAAATATATACCGATTTAGCGAGTTTCTGACCTCCGCGACAGCCGAAATACCGATGCGGTGTGCGATCGACGGTCGTTCGGATCGATTTTGAGAAAGGATTCTGTCCGTCGCGGCAGGGCGGAAACTTACGACCGCCGAGCGATTTATCGGATGTTTTTTGATTTTCCGAAATATTCGCCCGAAATTTGTCGATGCAATACCCCGAAGAGCGTTGTATATTGAAAACATTTTCTAACTTTGTCGTGCTGTCCTGCGGGAAAGCGACATAAATAATTAGTGAAAGTGTTTCGCTAAATCCTTGTTCCGAAATCTGGAAAATTTCATTGCATCAAGGATAGGCAATACAAACACTCATCACCGTGTATGGTTATATCGTTCCCGATATACTGTTCGGTGTGGGGTATTGTTTATTTGATGCAAGGTATTCCAGAACCTCGGAACAGATAGACGAACGACTCCACACTTTCTTTTTGGTAACCCTGCGCAGGAGCCGAGCGGGATGACAATTACAGTCAAGATGAAGAAATTTACTTTTTTGATGATGCTGGCGTTCGTCTGCGCCGGTATGGGGACAATCTCAGCCCAGTCGTTACAGGAGATTGTCTATCTGAAAAACGGCAGTGTGATTCGGGGAACGATCATCGAACAGGTTCCTAACGAATCGTTGAAAATCCAGACATTCGACGGTAGTGTGTTCGCCTATAAAATGGTCGATGTCGAGAAAATTTCAAAGGAACAGGTCAATAGCCGATCTGCCGGGAATGCGTTAGCCGCCAGTACGACCGGTTTCAGCGGGAACGGACGCGGGCCGCAAAAGGGGTATCGGGGATTCGCCGATCTGGGGTATACGATCGGAACGGGCGATTTCCGATTGGATCGCATCGAGTTTTCGACCTCGCACGGCTATCAGATTCTACCTTGCTTTTATGCGGGCCTCGGCGTCGGTGCGCACTATTATTTCGATGGGGATGCCGTGGAGATTCCCCTGTTCGCCAATCTGCGGTTCGATCTGTTGAAGCACTCTGTCTGTCCGTTCATCGATCTGAAGGTTGGGTATACGGTCTCTGAGGAGAGGGGGTTTTATCTCAATCCGATGGTGGGAGTCCGATTTGCTATCGGGCCAAGAAGTGCCGTGAATTTCGGCATCGGCTATACGATGCAGCGGATCGAATATAGGTATATCAGCGGCGGTTACTCTATTCCCGATTCGTTCAACTGCGGCGGATTCAGCATCAAACTCGGATTCGAATTCTAAGGAGCCTCGACAGATGAAAAACACGCCTGCATCGCAGACGTGTTTTTCGTCTCGGGGGAGTTTCCGTTCGCTCAGAGTGCGTTGTAGGTCTTCTCGGCATAGGCGGCGAAGGCGTCGCGGTAGTTCTCGCCGATGGGGACGAAGTCGCGTTCGTCCGACGAGAAGAAGATGCGCCCCTTGGCATAGCCGGCGATGCGGTGCAGGTTGACGATGTAGGAGCGGTGGACGCGCATGAACGAGTCGGCGGGCAGCGCCGCCTCCATGTTCTTGAGCCTGTAGAGGGTGGTGAGCGTCTTGCCGTCGGCGGTATGGATGCGCACGTATTCGCCCATGCTCTCCAGATAGATGATGTTCTCGAACCGCACGAGGGAGACCATGTGATCGGTCTTGACCGACAGGAATTCACGGTTGTCCTGCGGCACGGGGAGGCTCTCCGGTGCGTCGTCGGACGGTTCGCGGCGGTTTTGCAGCAGCTCGGTGAGCGACCTGACACGCTGCACCGCGCGGTTGAAGTCGTCGAACCCGAACGGTTTGAGCAGGTAGTCGACCGCTTCGAGCCGGAAGCCTTCGACGGCGTATTCGGAATGGGCGGTCGTGAAGACGATCATCGGCCGCCGCTCGGCGGGAAGCGAGCGGACGAAGTCGATGCCGCTCAGGTCGGGCATGTTGATGTCGCAGAAAATCAGGTCGACGGAGAGCTTCCCGAGCGCTTGCGACGCTTCGATCGCATTGCGGAACTCGCCTGCCAGTTCCAGAAACGGTACGCGGGCGATGTAGGTGCGGAGCTGTCGCAGAGCGAGCGGCTCGTCGTCGATGGCGAGGCATTTAATCATGGGTGGTAGCAGGTATGATGAGTTTGACGCGATACATCGAGGGGCGTCGCGTGTCGATCGTGAGCGTATGACGGTTGCCGAAGATCAGTTGCAGGCGTCGCCGGACGTTTTCCAGGCCGATGCCTGCGTCCTTGCCCGGGGAGGTGCGGGCGTGGCGGCTGTTGATGATGCTGTAGTAGACTTTCGAGTCGATGTAACGCACGCGGATATGGAAGAACGACGGCTGCGAGTAGCTGATTCCGTGCTTGAAGGCGTTTTCGACGAAGACGATCAGCAGCAGCGGCGGGATGGTGACGTCGCGCGGCAGGTCGTCGGGGTGGTCGAAGCGGATGTCCACGTCCTCGGTGTAGCGGATGCGCATCAGCTTGATGTAGTTCTCCACGAACTGGATGTCCTTCTCGAGCGTGATGGCTTCGTGCCCCGAGTCGTAGAGGACGTAACGCATCATCTTCGACAGCTCGATCACGGCGTCCTGCGCATAGGCGGCGTCGATGTCGATGAGCGAGTGGATGTTGTTGAGCGTGTTCATGAAGAAGTGGGGATTGATCTGGTACTTCAGATAATCCATTTCGGCCTGGAGATTCTGGCGTTTGAGCTCCTCCATCGCCTGTTCGTCGCGCAGCGACTGGTACATCATCTTGATGGCGGTGTTGGCGCAAGTCATGAAGAGCCCCAGCACGATGTTCCAGTAGACGGGCAGGTCGGTGAACGAGGCGTGTTTGGCGCTGATGAGCTGGTCGGGCGAGGCGAAGTCGCCCACCACGCGGTCGAGCACGTCGACGCCGTAGAAAACCGTCGTGATGAAGAGCACGTCGACGACCACGTAACGAATGTATTCGTGACGCTTGACGTACCGTACGATGAAGGCGTTGTGGACGATGAAGATGAACAGATAGGGCGCGATCTGCTGCCACGCGATGAGGATGTTGGTGAGGCTGACGTGCACCTCCGACATCATCTTGGAGTTGAGGATGGGCACGAGCAGAATGGCCAGCCATACCATGACGTAGAGCAGGTTTTCGCCGATTTTCTGTTTCTTGTAATATTTCATTCGCACAAAAGATAGGGTGAAAAACCGTTTCCGCCCGCCCTGCGCCGTTGCGGAGACCGCGCCTGCGGGCTCCGACGCGCTGTGCGGAGCGTCATTTGCCCAGCAGCGAGACGTCGTAGAGATAGCGTTTGATGCTGCGTTTGGGGGTCTTCTCGAACTCGGTGGGGTAGATCGTGATGGCTGCGACGTGTTCGTAACCGGCGACGATCGTGTTGAGCTCCCTGAGATTGTTCTCCATGATCTGCGCGAGGTCGTTCTTGTCGACCCCTTCGCGTTCGGCCTGTTCGTAGTCGGGCACCACCAGCGCATGCAGCTTGCCGTTGTGCTCCAGCACGAGCGACTCCAGCACGAGGTACATGTTGTTGAGTTTGTCCTCGATCTCCTCGGGGTAGATGTTCTGTCCGCTGCCCGTGAGGATCATCGTCTTGGAGCGGCCGCGGATGTAGAGCGTGCCGTCGGGTTCGACCGTGCCCATGTCGCCCGTGTGGAGCCAGCCGTCGGCGTCGAGCACCGCCTGCGTGTCCTTGTCGTTCTTGTAGTAGCCCAGCATCACGTGCTCGCCCCGCACGATGATCTCGCCGGCCGTGTGCTCGGGATCGGGCGAGTCGATGCGCAGATCGAGGTATTCGCGGATGTAGGTGCCGCACGAACCGGATTTGAAGCGGTCGTCGGTGGTGAAGCTGATGAGCGGCGCGCACTCGGTCATGACGTACCCGACGGTGATCGGGAACCTGATCTTCTGGAGGAACGCTTCGGTCTCCTGATTCATCGGGGCGCCGCCCACGATGAAGATCACCACCTCGCCGCCGAACGAATCCATCAGTTTCTTGCGGATGGCCGAGTAGATGGCCGAGTTGAGCAGCGGAATCTTCACGGCGATCGACATGGGCCCCTTCTCGAGCAGCGGGAGCACCTGCTTGCGGTAGATCTTCTCCAGAATGAGCGGCACGCAGCAGATGACGGTGGGCCGCACCACCTGCATCGCCTCGATGAGAATCTTCGGCGAGGGGATCTTGCCCAGCAGCGTCACGTGGCCGCCCACGGCCAGCGGCGAGAGGAAGTCGAAGGCGCAGCCGTAGGCGTGGGCCAGCGGCAGGAACGACAGCGTGCGGCCGCCGTGGGTGAAGTAGTGGGCGCCCGTCTGCGCGTTGACGGCGCTGGCGGCCACCAGCACGTTGCCCGTGAGGTTGTTGACCGTCAGCATGACCCCTTTGGAGTAGCCCGTCGTGCCGGAGGTGTAGTTCAGCAGCACCATCTGCTCGTTGGGAACCTCGGGGTAGCGGATGTCGTCGGCGGTGAAGCCCCGTTTGTATTTGGCGCGGTAGTTCTTCACCATATCGCGCATGTAGATGCGCAGCGACTTGCCGTGGCGTTCGTAGATGACGTGGAAATCGGTGAGCGACAGCACGGCGTCGACGCGGGCGATCTCGTCCTCCTCGATCAGGTCCCAGTAGGTGTCGCCGACGAAGAGCAGGCGGCTCTCGGAGTGGTTGACGATGTGGACGATGTCGGCCGGTGCGAAATCCTGGAGGATGGGGACGATGACCGCTCCGTAGGTGATCGACGCCAGATAGGTGATGCACCAGCGCGGGTTGTTGCGGCCGATGAGCGCGATCTTGTCACCGCGGCGAATCTCCGCCTTCTTGAAGAAGAGATGCAGTTTGGCGATCTCCTTGGCCATCTCGTAGTACGAAAAGGTCTCGCCCTTGAAATAGTCGGTCAGAGCCGGCAACTCGCGGTGGGTGCGGAAGCTCTCTTCGTACATTCGGATCAGATTCTCTTGCAGCATGGTCTGTGGAGGTTAAGCGGTGGCGGCGGGAGATGCCTCTATCGTTTGCGGTCGTCGCTCCGCCGCGAGACGGGGCGCCAGATGTAGATTTTCGATTCGGTGCCGTTCTTCAGCCGTTCGATGTTCTTGCGGTGCGTCCAGATGAGCAGCGCGGCGATGACGAACGAGAAGACGACGAGCGGCACCGAGTGGTTGATCTTGGGCGACAGCAGCACGAAGACCGGAAAGCAGCAGCCGGCGACCATCGACGAGAGCGACACGTAGTGGGTGATCATCAGCACGAGGAACCAGACGCCGAAGCAGAGCAGCACGGTGATGGGATGGATGCCCAGCACGGCGCCGACGAGCGTCGCCACGCCCTTGCCGCCCTTGAAGTGGGCGAACACGGGGAAGATGTGGCCCAGCACGGCGGCGAAGACGGCGATGATCTTCAGGTTGATGAGCCAGATGTCGGAGATGTTGTCGTCGTATTTGAGCAGTCCGAGCAGCGCCACGGCCACGAAGCCCTTCAGCACGTCGAGCGCGAAGACCGGCAGGGCGGCCCGCCGCCCCAGCACGCGCAGCATGTTGGTGGTGCCGGCGTTCTTGCTGCCGTGTTCGCGGATGTCGATGCCGTAATATTTCCTGCCGATCCACACCGCGTTGGGAATGGATCCCAGCAGATAGGCGATAAGTATCATGGAAATAGCGCAGTAGTATGTGAGTACCATAATTCCGTTTCGTTCAAAAACCGTGTATTCTATCCGCAAATATAATTAAAATTCGGAAATCGGGCCGTTTTTTTCGAATATGAGCGGGCCGGTGTGGGATATTGACGGGAATTTTGATTATTTTTGCAGGGTTAAAACGACGCATTGCTTATGAATCTGAAAGCGATTCTCGAACCGGTCGGTACGTTCGCATGGTGGCGCTCGATGTTCACCATCGGACTGGGGTGTCTGATCATGGCGGCGGGGTACTCCTATTTCGTCAGCCCGTACAATATCGTGCCCGGCGGAGTGTACGGCATGGGCATCGTGCTGCACAACATCTTCCCGTCGATTCAGGTCGGTACGTTCGGCTACATGATCGACGTGCCGCTGCTGACGAGCGCCATCATCGTTTTCGGCCGTCAGTTCGGGGGGCGGACGCTTTTCGCCGCCTGCTTGACGCCGGGGCTCATCAACCTGCTCTCGTGGATCGCCTTTCCGAATGAGGAGGCGCTCGAGGCGCTCGATCCCAAACTGCTCTTCGGCGGCGTGATCGACCTGTCGAACGACCTGATGCTCGCTTCGCTGCTGGGGGCCGTGCTCATCGGGCTGGGCGTGGGGCTGGTGCTGCGCAACCAGGCGACGACGGGCGGAACGGACATCATCGCCATGTATTTGCAGAAATTCGCCCGCATGAAGTTCTCGACGGGCATCCTGCTCGCCGATTCGTGCGTCGTGCTGTCGGGGCTGCTCGTCATCGGCTTCGGCTGGGGCAGCGGCGCCGGCCGCGAGGCGGTCGAGGGAGGCAGCTGGCTGCTGTCGTTCTATTCGCTCATCACGATCTACGTCTCGTCGCGCGTGCTGGCCTACGTCATCGACGGCGCGTCGTACGACAAGCTGCTGTTCATCATCAGCCGCGATCACCACGCCGAGCTGAAGGAGTTCATCATCCGGGACATGGATCGCAGCGGCACCTACATCAAGGCCAAGGGGATGTACACCGATCAGGACAAGGAGATGATCTTCGTGGTGGTGAGCCGCAAGGAGGTCAACCTCATGCAGAACAAGGTGCGCGAGATCGACCCGCGGGCCTTCATGGTGGTCACCGACGCCTACGAGACTTTCGGCGAGGGCTTCAAGCAGTTCCCCGATAAGGACGCGGTGCAGGCGGTGGGCTGATGCTGAAAATTTATAAAAACAGGAATCAATTTGGAAATCAATACGCTGCGCCCGTTGCAGGGGCAAGGTAAGCGGCTGTTCATCGAGACCTACGGCTGCCAGATGAATGTCGGCGACACGGAGATCGTCGTCTCGATCATGCAGGACGAGGGGTGGCGCTACACCGACGATCCGCACGAGGCGGACGTCGTCCTGCTCAACACCTGCTCGATCCGCGACAATGCCGAACAGCGCATCTGGGGCCGTCTGGCCGAGTTGCGGGGGCTGCGCCGGCGCCGGCCCGGGCTGCTCATCGGCATCATCGGCTGCATGGCCGAGCGGCTCAAGGAGCGGCTGACCGAAGGGCCGGACGCCGTGGACATCGTGGCGGGCCCCGACGCCTACCGCGACCTGCCCAAGCTGGTGCGCGAAGCCGGTGCCGGCGGCAAGGGGATCAACGTCCTGCTGTCGCGCGAGGAGACCTACGCCGAGATCGCGCCCGTGCGGCTCGACCGCAACGGCGTGAGCGCCTTCGTGGCCATCATGCGCGGCTGCAACAACTACTGCTCCTACTGCGTGGTGCCCTACACGCGGGGCATCGAGCGCAGCCGCGATCCCGAGACGATTCTCGCCGAGGTGCGGTCGCTCTTCGCCAACGGCTACCGCGAGGTGACGCTGCTGGGTCAGAACGTCAACTCCTACCGTGCCGGTGAGGTCGATTTTCCAGAGCTGCTGCGCCGCGTGGCCGACGTGTCGCCGCTGCTGCGTGTGCGTTTCGCCACGTCGCACCCCAAGGACATGAGCGATGCGCTGCTCGAGGCGATGGCGTCGCGGCCCAACATCTGCCGGGCGATCCACCTGCCTGCGCAGTCGGGGTCGACCGAGATGCTGCGCCGCATGAACCGCAAGTATACGCGCGAATGGTACCTCGACCGTGTGGCCGCCATCCGCCGCCACCTGCCCGACTGCGCCGTGACGACCGATCTGATCGCCGGTTTCTCGGGCGAGACGGAGGAGGAGCACGCTGCCACGCTGTCGCTCATGCGCGAGGTGGGGTATGCCTTCGCCTACATGTTCAAATATTCGGAGCGTCCCGGGACGTTCGCCTCGAAACACCTGCCCGACGACGTGCCCGA
>USBO01000048.1 GCA_900552955.1 uncultured Alistipes sp. | reverse complement strand
GCTCCCAGGTGATGCCCAGCACGTCGGGGTAGTGGGCCAGATATTGGCGGATCATCGACTCGGGGAAGGCGTCGTGACCTGCCGGCACGGGGGTGTGGGTCGTGAAGAGCGACGACGAGCGGATCACCTCCAGCGCCTCGGAGAAGGTGAGCTTGCGGCGCACCAGATCGCGGATGCGCTCGATGCCGATGAAGGCTGCATGACCCTCGTTGCAGTGGTATACCTCCTGCTTGATGCCCATCGCGCGCAGGGCGCGGATGCCGCCCAGACCCAGCAGCAACTCCTGCTTGAGGCGGTTCTCCCAGTCGCCGCCGTAGAGGTAGTGGGTGATCTGACGGTCTTCGTCCAGATTGGCTTCGTAGTCGGTGTCGAGCAGGTAGAGGTCGACGCGCCCCACCTGGCATTTCCAGATGCGGGCCGAGAGCGTTCGTCCCGGCAGGGCGATCTGCACGGTCGTCCAGTTGCCCAGCTCGTCGCGCACGGGCGAGATCGGCAGCTTCGAGAAGTTCTGCGCCTCGTAGGTGGCCTCCTGCGCCCCCTGCGCCGACAGCCGCTGCGTGAAGTAGCCGTAGCGGTAGAGCAGTCCCATGGCCACCATCGGCACGTTCTTGTCCGACGCCTCCTTGAGGTAGTCGCCCGCGAGGATGCCCAGGCCGCCCGAGTAGATTTTCAGCGACGAGTGCAGGCCGTACTCCATCGAGAAGTAGGCGATCGTCGGAGCCTTCGGATCGGGCTTCTCGTTCATGTATTCGTTGAAGGTGGCGTAGACGCTGTCGAGCATCGCCAGGAACGAGCTGTCCTGCTCCAGCTCCTGAAGGCGTTCGAGCGGCAGCCGGTCGAGGAAGACGATCGGGTTCTTGTCGCACTCCGACCACAGTTTCTGATCGATGTACTCGTAGAGATCGCGGGCGCCGCTGGCCCAGCTCCACCAGAGGTTGTGCGACAGCACTTCGAGGACGTGGAGCCGCTTGGGCAGCACCTTCTCGACCATCACGCGGTTCCAGCGCGGCTTCTCGGTGATGAGCTGCTGCCGCACGAAGTTGATCTGCTCGGCGGCGGCCCCGCCGTCGTTGAGCACCGCGCGGTTGGTGCGGCTCACCGAGTGTTCGATGGCCTCGGAGTAAGCCGTTTCATAGGCGCCGTAGAGCTCGCTCCACAGCGCCGTGCGCGCCAGTTCGGCAGCGGCGTTGCGGGCGATGGCCACCTGCTGCGGGGTGTATTTGGTGAAGCGCAGCAGCGCCTTGGCGATCTCGCGCGCCGCTTCGTCGTAGTTCTCGTCGTTGCGTGCCACGAGCGTCACCCCCTCGTGCTCGCCCTGCGCACCGGCCCAGAGGCCGAATCCGGCCAGCGTGGTGGTGAGCGTCGGCACCGAGAAGGCCGTCGACTCGAGCGGCGTGTAACCCCACGGCTCGTAGTAGGAGGGGTAGAGCGTCAGATCCATCCCCACGAGCAGCTCGTAGTAGCTCTTGTCGAAGATGCCGTCGCGGCCGTTGAGGTAGGTCGGCACGAAGACCACCTTGACCTTCGACGCGGGGTTGGCCAGTATGCTGCCGTCGATCGAGCCGAGGATCTGATCCCACTCGGGATGTTCGAGCCGATGGGTGCAGAAGCGGTTCTGCGCGGGGTCGATCGGGCTGTTCGGGTCGGCCAGATGCGCCTGCAGGTCCTTGCGGGGGCCCGTCGTCGCGGCCGGCACGGTGATGTAGACCAGCACGTCGCGGTCGAGGGCGTCGGTCTCGGCGAGCTGCTTGAGCGCGTCGAGGAAGATGTCGAGCCCCTTGTTGCGGAATTCATAGCGGCCGCTCGTGCCCACGATCAGGGGCTCGCTGCCGAACGAGCAGTTCAGCATCGCCTCGGCCGTGCCGATCATCGCGCGGCGCGCCTCGGCGCGCTTGGCGTCGAACTCCTTGCCGCTCCACACGAAGTCGTCCTCGAAGCCGTTTGGCGTGACGACGTCCACGGCGCTGCCCAGCAGGCTCTCGCATTCGCGGGCGGTGATCTCGCTCACGGTGCAGAAGACGTCGTGCTCCTGCGATGCGATCTTCTCGATCGAATGCTTGGCCATGACGTTGAACTGCCGAGCCAGTTCTCCGGCGTTGAGCCGGCTCAGTTCTTTGTAGAGCGCCAGCCCGTTGCCTGCCGCCGAGCGTCCCGTCACCGTGGCGTGGGTGGTGAAGACCGTGGCCACGTAGGGCGAATGCTTGCGCAGGTAGAGCCCGCCCGCAGCGGTCATCCACTCGTGGAAATGGGCGACCACCTTGTCGGTCGAGGCGCAGAAATTCTCCACGTAGGAGGCGATGACCTGTCCGGCCGCGTGGCCGAAGAGCACGGGTTCGATGTAGTCCCACTGCCCCGAGATCGAGTCGACGTGGTAGGTCTCCCACAGAAATTTGAGGATATCGTCCTTCCTGGCGAAGAGCGACGTGTAGTCGACCAGCACCGCGATGGGGCGTCCGACGACCCGCCAGCGTCCGATGCGGATGCGGATGCCGTCGTTGTAGACGCTCTGGCGCCAAGCCTTGAGCAGTTCGTCGTCCTCCTCGAATTCGGGGTTCTCGCCCTCGCGCTGCACGTCGGGGCCGATGAGGATGTAGTTGTCGCCGAGCTTGCTCTCGACGGTGCGGGCTTTGGTCGATACGACGGTGTGGATGCCGCCGATTTTGTTGCAGACCTCCCAGCTCACCTCAAAGAGGTAGTCGGGCGTCAGCAGTTCGTGTTCGTTCATATCTTTTTTCGGATTTTTTGTTCGTTTCTCCGGCACTTCGGACAAAGTGCGGTTTTCGTCCTCAAAGGTACTGCCGAAGGATTTGATTCGCAAATTTATAAAAATATTTAATAATAACTTAACATTAAGATTCCCAGAACAGAGCGGCGATCACGGCGTCCGACAGCAGGAACCGCTCGGGTGGAATCGCCAGCCGGCCGTCGCGCAGCGTCGCGTCGCCCGCGTCGATCCACGGCCGTGCGGCCTCTGTCAGGGCTTCGAGCCGTTGCGCGCCGAAGCGCCGGCCGATCGTTTCGGTGTCGAGGCCGTCGGCCGTGCGCAGCGCCGTCATCACCGTCTCGTTGTAGCGGTCGCGTTCGGTGAGCCGTTCCGTTTCATAGCGGTCGCCGCCGGCCAGATAACGCCCGATGTCGGCCGCGGCCCAGCGCCGGCACCGGCCGTCGTAGGAGTGCGCCGCGGGGCCGATTCCCAGATAGGGGGCACCGCTCCAGTAGGCGCTGTTGTGGACGGCGCGCCGGCCTGCCTGCGCGAAGTTCGAGACTTCGTAGTGTTCGAATCCGGCATCGGTCAGCGTGCGGTGCACGAGGAGGAACTCCTCCTCGCTCACCTGCTCGGCCACGGGTGCGAAGGCGCCGCGCGCCATGCGGCGGCCGAAGGCCGTGTCGGGTTCGACGGTCAAATGGTATGCCGAAACGTGCTGCACGCCCAGCGCCACCGTTTCGCGCAGGTTGCGGGCGAGCGTCCGGCCGCCGAACCCGGGCACGCCGAAGATCAGATCGACGGTCACGTTCCCGAAGCCCGCCTCCTGCGCCCGCCGTACGGCGCTGCGTGCGGCATCGGCCGTGTGGCGGCGGTTCATGAGGCGCAGCTCGGCGTCGTCGAACGACTGGATGCCGATCGAGAGGCGGTCGACGCGCGTGCGCGCCAGCCGCCGCAGGTAGTCGGGCGTCAGGTCGTCGGGGTTGGCCTCGACGGTGCACTCCGCGAGCGCCGGGCAGTCGAACAGCTCGGCAGCGTGGGCGATGAACTCCTCCAGCTGCTCGGGGGCCAGCAGCGAGGGCGTTCCGCCGCCGAAGTAGATCGTCCGCAGCCCTTCGGCGGGCAGAAATCCCGCTTCGCGCTCCAGTTCGTCGTGCATCGCCGCGACGACTTCGTCCGTGCGCCGCAGATCGGCCGATTTGAAGAAGTCGCAGTAGGCGCAGATGCGCTTGCAGAAGGGGATATGGAGATAGAGTCCCGCCATGTGTCGATGATTATTACGATTTAACAAATCTAACGAAAAAAATCGGAAAAAATTGGTCTGCCCGCCGAAAAAGCGGAGGATTCGGTTTTTTCTTCCTGCGTATCGATCAATTCGCCGGAAATATGCGATTATTTAAAATCTTTATTAATTTTGCGCCGTCATGAAAACTCAAGCGGAGCTGACCGAGCTGCTCGATTTTATCGGCGAATACGCCACCTACCTGCTGGGGTCGGGCGTGCATACCTCGCGTGTGGTGCGCAATGCGCGGCGTATCGGGGCCTCGCAGTCGGTCGACGTGCGGCTGACTACTTTTCAGCGCACGTCGATCCTGACCGTGCGCGAGGAGGGAAACCCGCAGGTGGTGACGCAGGTGGTCGAGATTCCGCACCTGCCGATCAGCTTCGAGCGCAACTCCGACCTCAGCTCGCTGAGCTGGGAGGCCGTCGACCGGCGGCTGCCGCTCGATGTGATCCGCGAAAAATACCGCAAGCTGACCGCAAAGCCGCGCATGGACCCGATGTTCGTGCTCATGGTCGCGGGGTTGGCCAACGCTTCGTTCTGCAAACTCTTCAGCGGCGACTGGGTGGCCGTGGGGATCGTCTTTACCTCCACGCTGGCGGGTTTTTCGGCCCGACAGCAGTTGACCAAAGCCGGCGTGAACCACTTCATCATCATCATTCTCTCGGCCTTCGTCGCATCGCTGTGCGCTTCGTCGTCGCTGCGCTTCGATTGTACGGCCGAGACGGCCATCGCCACGAGCGTGCTGTTCCTCGTCCCGGGCGTGCCGCTCATCAACGGCGTGATCGACATCGTCGAGGGGCATGTGCTGATCGGCTGCAGCCGTTTGATCGGCGCTTTGCTGCTGATTCTCTGTATCGCCGTGGGGTTGTCCGTCACGTTGCTAATGGTCAAGGGAAGTCTGTTATGATCGCTGCGGATATGTTCATCGACGGATTTTTCGCGGCTGTCGCGGCGATCGGGTTCGGGGCCGTCTCCGACCCGCCCCTGCGGGCCTTTCCGTCGATCGCCCTGCTGGCCGCCGCAGGTCACGCCCTGCGTTTCTGTCTGATGACCTGTGCGGGGTTCGACATCGCCGCGGCGACGCTCTGCGCCTCGCTGCTCATCGGACTGGGAAGCCTCTGGCTCGGCGGCCGGATCTATTGTCCGACTACCGTCCTTTCGATTCCGGCGCTGCTGCCGATGGTGCCGGGCATCTACGCCTACAAGACGGTCTTCGCCCTCATCATGCTCATGCAGCACATCGCCGAAAGCGATGCGGCGCGGAAGTATATGGATGCGTTCCTGCTCAATGCGACCGTCAGCGTCAGCGTGGTCTTCATGCTGGCCGTCGGTTCGACGGTGCCGATCTTCCTCTTCCGCCGCCGCGCCTTCTCGCTCACGCGGCGCCGCAGCCCCCGTAAAGTCTGATCGTTATGGATATTTTCTGGAATACCATCGCCCGCTACAATGCCGCCACTTGGCCGTGGCAGATCGCGATCGTGGCAGCAGCGGCAGCGCTCACCGTCCTGCTTTACCTCCGCCCGACGCAGCGGGTCAAACGGGCCATGAAACTCTTTCTGGCAGGTCTCAACGCATGGATCGCCGTGGTCTACTACCTCGTCTGGTGCGGCCAGCGCAGCTACAGCAACGTACTGGCCCTTTTCTGGGGGATCATGGCTGTGATCTGGCTCTACGACCTCTATGCCGATTTCACGCGCTTCGAGCGCACGGAGCGCCCCCGCGTCTTCGCCCTGCTGCTCTACCTCATGCCGCTGGCCTATCCGCTCTTTTCGCTGGCGCGGGGCCTGTCGTTCCCGATGATGACCATGCCCGTTATGCCCTGCTCGGTGGCGGTCTTCACCATCGGCCTGATGCTGGCCTTCACGAACCGCATCAATATCTTTCTGGTGCTGTTCCTCTGCCACTGGGCGCTGATAGGGCTGGCGAAGGTCTACTTCTTCGGCATTCCCGAAGACTTCCTGCTGGCCGCCTCGACCGTGCCGGCGCTCTACCTCTTTTTCCGCGAATACATCGCCAAGAACCGGGAACTGCGCACCAAACCCGACGCGCGGATGCTCAACGGGCTGTTGATCCTGCTTTGCATCGTCATCGGCCTTTTCTTCACCGCCACGCTGCTGCATCAGATTCGGCTCTACGTCTGACCGGATTGCCGCCCCGCTTCTTCGGGAATCGATAGGCGGGATTGCGAAAAATTCGTAACTTTGTCGTCCGACAAGTACGAAACAGATGGAATCACCGATATTGCAGGGGCTCAACCCCGCCCAGCGCGCCGCCGTGGAGGCCTACGACGCGGCGTCGCTCATCATCGCCGGCGCCGGCTCGGGCAAGACGCGCGTGCTCACCTCGCGCATCGCCTACATGATCGAGCAGGGCGTCGACCCCGCGCACATCCTTGCGCTGACGTTCACCAACAAGGCCGCCGAACAGATGCGCGAACGCATCCGGCAGATGCTCCCCGACGGGCGGAGCCGCCATATCTTCATGGGCACCTTCCACTCGATCTTCGCCCGCATCCTGCGCGCCGACGCCGAGCGGATCGGTTTTCCGGCGAACTTCACCATCTACGATGCGTCGGACGCCAAGAACCTCATCAAGACCATCGTCAAGGAGCTCAACCTCCCCGACGACAAGTACAAGCCCAACGTGATCGCCTCGCGCATCTCGGTGGCCAAGAACGCGCTGGTCACCCCGGGCGCCTATCTGGCCAACGCGACGCACGCCACCGAGGACCGGCGGGCGCAGATTCCCGAGTTCGGCAACATCTACAACCTCTACTGCCAGCGCTGCAAGCACAACGGCGCGATGGATTTCGACGACCTGCTGTTGCAGACCAACATCCTGCTGCGCGACTGCCCCGACGTGCTGGAGCGCTATCAGAAGCAGTTCCGGTACATTCTGGTCGACGAGTATCAGGACACCAACTACGCGCAGTACATCATCGTCCGCCGCCTGTCGCAGGAGCCCGATCACGGCAGGGTATGCGTCGTGGGCGACGACGCGCAGTCGATCTACTCGTTCCGCGGTGCCAAGATCGAGAACATCCTCACCTTCCAGCGCGACTACCCCGCGGCGAAGGTCTTCAAGCTGGAGCAGAACTACCGCTCGACGCGCACGATCGTCGAGGCGGCCAACTCGGTGATCGTCCACAACGCGCGCCGCATGGAGAAGAAGTGCTTCTCGGAGGGCGACGAGGGGGAGAAGATCCGCGTGCTGAAGGCCTACACCGACCGCGAGGAGGCCGAGCTGGTCGTGCACGACCTGCGCGACAAGGTGCGCGCGTCGGGCGATGCGTGGAACGAGGCGGCGATCCTCTACCGCACCAACAACCAGTCGCAGGCACTCGAGGAGTCGCTGCGCCGCCGCGGCATTCCCTACCGCATCTACAAGGGGGCGTCGTTCTTCGACCGCAAGGAGATCAAGGACCTGCTGGCCTACATCCGGCTGGTGGTCAACCCGCGCGACGACGAGGCTTTCCGGCGCATCGTCAACTATCCGGCGCGCGGCATCGGCGATACCACCGTGCTGCGGATCGCCCAGCTGGCGGGCGAGCGGGGCGTGTCGATGTGGGAGGCGGTCGACGCCCTGACGGCCGAGCCGGCGGCCGATCCCGTGCAGCGCACCGTCGCGCGCAAGGTCGCCGAGTTCGTGGAGCTCATCCGCGGGCTGTCGCTCCAACGTTCGCAGAAGGGGCTCTACGACTTCGGTCTGGAGGTGGCGTCGCGTTCGGGCATGCTGGCGTTCTTCCGCCGGGAGAATACGCCCGAGGCGACTTCGGCGCTCGACAATATCGAGGAGCTGCTCAACTCCATGCAGCTCTTCAAGGAGCAGCGCGACGCCGAGATCCGCGGCGGCGAGGAGCTCTCGGAGGCCACCGTCGAGGAGTGGCTGCAGAGCGTGACGCTCACCACCGACATGGACAAGCGGGAGGAGACGGGCGACGACGACAAGGTGACGCTCATGACCGTCCACTCGGCCAAGGGGTTGGAGTTCAAATATGTTTATATAGTGGGAATGGAGGAGAACCTCTTCCCGTCGCAGCGCGCCGCCGAGTCGCCCGAGGGCTTCGAGGAGGAGAGGCGGCTGTTCTACGTGGCCCTCACGCGCGCCAAATGCAGCGCCGTGCTCTCCTATGCCGAGATGCGGTTCAAGTGGGGCAACATGGAGTTTTCGCGTCCGAGCTGCTTTCTGCGCGAGATCGACCCCGTCTACCTCGAGGGGGCGGTCGGCGCTGAGGCGAAGCCCGTGCGCGAGGAGGCCGCAGCCGGCGGCCGCACGGCGCTCGAGGAGCTGCGCCGCCGGTTCGACGTGCGCTACCAGCAGCGGGCGGGCGGCGGCAAACCTGCCTTCGGCAGCGGCAAGCCTGCTTTCGGAGGACGGGGCGGCAATCCCTCCGGCAATTCCTCCGGCGACCGTTTCGGCGCTGCGCGGCCGCAGTCCGGCGGCCCGTCGTTCGGGCGTTCGGGCGATGCGAATCCTGCCGTGCGGCGCCCCGTGTTGCAACACACTCCGGCGCCGGAGAATCTGCGGCGGCTGGGAGCCGGTGCGGCTCCTGCCGCAGGCAGCGCCGCGGCATCGGGCTATGCCGTGGGCGATCGGGTCGCGCATCCTAAGTTCGGACAGGGCGCGATCGTGCGCATCGAGACGCTGGCGGCCGACCACAAGCTGGTGGTCGCGTTCGAGGAGTACGGCGAGAAGACGCTGCTGGCCAAATTCGCCAAACTGACTAAACTATAATAAGGTATGTCGCCAGACACCTCATCCGCACCGCTGGTCTCGGTCTGCATGACCGCCTACAACCATGCGCCCTACATCGCCCGCGCGATCGAAGGGGTGCTGGCGCAGCGGACGACGTTCGGCGTGGAGCTGGTGCTGAGCGACGATTGCAGCACCGACGCCACGGGCGCGATCTGCCGCGACTACGCTGCGCGTTATCCCGACCGCATCCGGCTGGTGACGGGGCCGGTCAACGTGGGGATGCGGGCCAACTACCGCCGCACGATCGAGGCGTGCCGGGGCCGTTACGTGGCGCTGTGCGACGGCGACGACTGGTGGTGCGACCCGCTCAAGCTGCAGCGGCAGGTCGAGGCGCTGGAGGCCGACCCCGCCTGCGGAGTGAGCTGCACCCGCTCCGAGCGGCGGTTCGAAGCCACGGGCGAACGGCGGCGCTATCCCGCCGGCGAGCTTCGCTGCGACTTCGACCGGCTGCTGTTCGACAACACGGTCGAAAACTGCACGGCCGTCGCGCGGCGCGACCTGATCCTGCGCTACTATGCCGAGGTGCGGCCCGAGGAGCACCCCGAGTGGCTGACCGACGACGCACCGATGTGGATCTGGTTCGCGGCGTGCAGCCGCATCCGCGCCTCGGAGGAGGTGACGGCCGTCCACCGCATGCTGCCTGAGAGCGTCAGCCAAAGCGGCGCCTATCGCCGCCGGATCGCCTTCTGCGACTCGCTGTGCGACATCGCGCTGTGGTTCGACGCCCGTTACGGTACGGGGCGTCATGCGCGGGCGTTGGAGCGGCGGCGCATGCGCGTGGCGCTGTGGGTGCTGTCGCGCGACGGCACGACGGCCGAGTACCTCGCGCGCTGGCGCCGCGACGTGATGCGTCATCCGTCTCTTGCTTTGGATGCGGCGGGATACGGTCTGTTGGCGAAGAAATGGCTGCGACGGCGGCCCAAACCATAAAACTATGACACTGAAGGAACGCTATGAGGGCGTGATCGGCTGGTTCGGGGCCAATATGCCCGTGGCCGAGAGCGAGTTGCGCTACAAAAGCCCCTACGAACTGCTCGTCGCGGTGATCCTGTCGGCGCAGTGCACCGACAAGCGGGTCAACATGACCACGCCGGCGCTCTTCGAGGCTTATCCCACCCCCGAGGCGATGGCGCAGGCCACGGCCGAGGAGATTTACGCCTATATCAAAAGCATCTCCTACCCCAACAACAAGGCGAAGAATCTGGCGGCCATGGCGCGGATGCTCTGCGCGGAGTTCGGCGGTGCGGTGCCGTCGGACCTCGATGCGCTGCAGCGGCTTCCCGGCGTGGGCCGCAAGACGGCCAACGTCGTGGGAGCGGTCATCTGGGGCAAGGAGGTGATGCCTGTCGACACGCACGTCTTCCGCGTCTCGGCCCGCATCGGCCTCACGCGCGGCGCCAAAACTCCGCTCCAGACCGAGTTGCAGCTCGAGAAGAACATCCCCTCGCACCTGCTGCCCGTGGCCCATCACTGGCTGATTCTCCACGGCCGCTACGTCTGCACGGCGCGGGCGCCGAAGTGCGCGAGCTGCGGGATCGCGCCGTGGTGCAAGACCTTCGCTGCACGGAAAATCGCGGATAAGTAGGAAAATTCCGAACCTTTTGCTATCTTTGGTGCGATGAAGATCGACAGTGCAAAGATCGAGGCGCTCCGCGCGCTGCTCGCCGTCCCCCGCCGCAAGGTGGTGGTCGTGGCCCACACCAACCCCGACGGCGATGCCGTGGGGGCCTCCACGGCGTGGCGCGAGGTGCTCGCGGCGATGGGGCACGAGGTGACGATGATCGTCCCCAACAAATACCCCTACTTCCTCGACTGGATGCCCGACATCCGCGAGTTGGTGATCTTCCGCACGGCCTCCGAACGCGGGCTCGAAGCCATCCGCGCGGCGGACCTCATCTTCTGCCTCGACTTCAACTCCCTGTCGCGCCTCGAGGGGCTCGGCGAGGCGCTGGCCGAGAACCGTTCGGCGCAGCGCGTGCTGATCGACCATCACCTCTCGCCCGACGAGGGCTTCGACCTGCAATTCTCCTATCCCGAGGCGTCGAGCACCTGTTTCCTGCTGTACTGCATCATCGAACGGCTCTGCGGCACGGAGGTCATCACGCGCCGCATGGCCGAGTCGCTCTACGTGGGCATGATGACCGACACGGGCAACTTCGCCTTCTCGTCGCTCACGCCGGCGCTCTACCGCGCTCTGGCGGTGCTGGTCGAGAAGGGGCTCGACGTTCCGGCCATCCACAACAACGTCTACAACGGCTATACGGAGGATCGCGCCCGTCTGTTCGGCTATGCGATCCACCGTAAGATGAACGTCATTCAGGACGGCACGGTGGCCTACATGTCGCTCACCGAGGCCGAGATGCGCCGTTACCGTTTCCAGCAGGGCGACAGCGAAGGCTTCGTGAACTATCCGCTCACGATCCGCAGGATGAAGATGTCGGCCATGTTCCTCGCCCACCGCAAATTTATCCGCGTGTCGCTGCGCT
>USBO01000047.1 GCA_900552955.1 uncultured Alistipes sp. | reverse complement strand
CCCACCCGCCCCGCCCGGACCCCATAGTAGAGACCAACCGACCCCCGCCGGCGGGGGCGGAGCATCCGACGGCCGCTCCGATTTCCCGGGATTCGGTGGCGGAGGTCGCAGCTCCCGCTTCGGTCACGGCGGAGGATGCGGCGGGCGCCGACACGGTTGCGATCGCCGGAGTCCGTCCTGCCGAGCCTGTGCCGCCGGCCGGCGGTTCGGTGCCGACGGCGGATCGGTTGCAGTCGGGGTGGTGCTATGTGGTTTTCGGCGTCTTCTCGACCGAGGAGAATGCCGCGCGCTGTCGCGAACAGCTGCTGCGCGACGAGCCGTCGCTGACGGTCGGCGTCTATCCTTTCGGGGCGAAATACATGGTGGCGCCCTTCGCCGCGCAGGATCGCGCCGCCTGCGAACGTTTCGTGCGGGAGCACCGTCCGGCATGGCCCGACCTGTGGATTTACGCGAAACGATGAGCCCGCTCGCTTCGTTCGTCACCCGTGCGGTCGATGCGTTCTACTGGCGGCGGCTGGAGGGGACGATTTCGCGGCAGTTGTTCCGCTACGCCTTTTGCGGCGGGTTGAATCTGGCGCTGGATGCGATGTGGTATTTCGTGATCTACCACTTTGTGATCGGTGAAGGACGGCTGATCGATCTGGGGTTCGTCGCGGTGTCGGCGCCGATCGCATCGCTGTTTCTGGTCTTTCCGATCACCTTTTTCACCGGATTCTGGCTCAACCGCAACGTGGCGTTCCGCACGTCGCCGCTCCGTACGCGTACGCAATTGCTGCGCTATGCGCTCTCGGTCGCCGGAGCCATCGTGCTCAACTATCTCTGCATGAAACTGTTCGTGGATGTCGCCGGCATCTGGCCGACACCTGCCAAGATTCTGACTTCCGGCCTTTCGGCGGTCTACAGCTTTCTTGCGGCACGCTGTTTCACCTTTCGCGGGGCTGCCGAGGATTGACTTCGGGTGACCGGATTTCGGAATAAGACGAGAGGGTGCTTCGGAAAATGAGCATCCTCTCGCTTTTCGTCTTCGAGAAGGCGTTCCGCGGATTGCCGGACAAGCCGGATCAGGCTGCCGATCGCCATTGCAGGCGACGGCTATCGCTTCTTGCGGTTCTCCTCCTTGAGTTTCTGCAATTCGTACATACGGTCGCGGTGCTTCGCCGCGGCGAGGAAGTCGAGCGACTTGGCCGCGCGCTCCATCTCCTCCTTCGCCTTTGCGATGAGCGTGTCGAGGTTCTCGCTCGCCGCGTAGGTGCGCTGCACGTCGGCGGCCTGCATGCAATGATCCTCGGCCGGCAGGTAGAAGGCCGGCGTCGCCTCCTGTATCCTCTCGCCCTGAGCCGCCAGCAGCGTGCTCTGCCCCGTGCCGCTACGCTGCGCCTGCCGCGGCAGCATCTCGTGTTCGAGGTTGTAGCGCACCTGTTTCTCGCGGCGGCGGTTGCTTTCGACGATGGCGTAGCGCATCGAGTCGGTGCAGTGGTCGGCGTAGAGGATCACGTTTCCGTTGGCGTGACGCGCGGCGCGGCCCGCGATCTGGGTGATCGACCGCACGTTGCGCAGGAATCCCTCCTTGTCGGCGTCGAGAATGGCCACGAGCCCCACCTCGGGCAGGTCGAGTCCTTCGCGCAGCAGGTTGACGCCGATCAGCACGTCGAACATCCCCGCGCGCAGGTCTTCGAGAATCTGGATGCGTTCGAGCGTGTCGATGTCCGAGTGGATGTAGCGGTTGCGCACGCCGATGCGGTCGAAATATTTCGACAGCTCCTCGGCCATGCGTTTGGTGATGGTGGTGATGAGCACCTTGTCCTCGACGCGCACGCGTTTGTCGATCTCTTCGAGCAGGTCGTCGATCTGATTCTCCGTGACGCGCACCTCGAGCGGCGGGTCGACCAGCCCCGTGGGGCGGATCAGCTGCTCGACGACCACCCCTTCGCTCTTCATGAGCTCGTAGTCGGCGGGCGTGGCGCTGATGTAGACCGTCGTGCCCATCATCCGCTCGAACTCCTCGAAGCGCAGCGGACGGTTGTCCTTCGCCGCCGGCAGACGGAATCCGTACTCCACGAGATTCTCCTTGCGGGCGCGGTCGCCGCCGAACATGCCGTGCACCTGCGGCAGCGTCACATGGCTCTCGTCGATGAGCAGCAGGTAGTCCTTCGGGAAGTAGTCCAGCAGACAGAAGGGGCGCGTGCCGGCGGCGCGGCCGTCGAAGTAACGCGAGTAGTTTTCGATGCCCGGGCAGTAGCCCAGCTCCTTGATCATCTCCAGATCGTACTCCACGCGCTGTTTGATGCGCTGCGCCTCCATCGGGCGCCCTTCGCGCTCGAAGAACTCGATCTGACTCCCCAGGTCGAGGTAAATCTGCTGCACGGCGGCGTTGATGCGCTCCTTCGTGGTGACGAAAAGCCGCGCGGGGTAGATCGTCAGCGTGTCGATCGACCGGATGCGGGCCCCCGTCGCGGGGTCGATGATCCAGATCGCCTCGATCTCGTTGTCGTAGAACATCACGCGGTAGCACTGGCTGCCGAACTCGCCGAAGGCGGCCATGATGTCCACCGTGTCGCCGTTGACGCGGAACGTGGCGGGCAGCAGGTCGCGCTCGGTGCGGGTATAGAGCGCCTCGACGAGCTTGTAGAGGAACTGTTTATAGCTGACGATGTCGCCGACCTTGAACGAGATGGCCGTCGCGTGGAAATCCTCGGGGTTGCCGCTGCCGTAGAGGCACGAGACCGATGAGACGACGATCACGTCCTTGCGGCCCGAGAGGAGCGTGGCGCAGGTTTGCAGCCGCATCTTCTCGATCTCGTCGTTGATCGAGAGGTCTTTCTCAATGAAGGTGTCCGTGGCCGGCAGATAAGCTTCCGGCTGGTAGTAGTCGTAGTAGGAGACGAAATACTCGACGGCATTCTCGGGGAAGAAGTTCTTGAACTCGCCGTAGAGCTGCGCTGCGAGGGTCTTGTTGTGGCTCAGCACGAGCGTCGGTTTGTTCAGCGCGGCGATGACGTTGGCCGCCGTGAAGGTCTTGCCCGAACCCGTCACGCCCAGCAGCGTGTTGTGCTTCGACCCGTGACGGATCGAATCGACGAGCTGCGCGATGGCTTCGGGCTGATCGCCCGTGGGGCCGTATTCCGAGACGAGTTTGAAATCCATAGTACAAAGGTATAATAAAATCGGGATTCGGAATCCGAAAGAGAGGAGAATTCCGTATCCCTTTTCCAACGCGGAACCTGCCGGAGATCGTATCCGGCAGGGGCGGGATTTTTCCGGCGGCGGCGAACCGGCTGTCGCAGAAGCCGCAACGGGAGGGCTCCGAATTTAATTCCGCAAATTCTGTTCCTCGTGCTGAATTATTCGTAACTTTGCGGACATGGGACTTATCGATCGCGCCACCGTCGACCGCATTTATGCGGCGGCCGATATCGTCGAGGTCATCGGCGATTATGTCACGCTCAAGCGCAAGGGCGTGAACTATCAGGCGTGCTGTCCGTTCCACAACGAGAAGACCCCGTCGTTCGTCGTGTCGCCCGCCAAGGGGGTCTTCAAATGCTTCGGCTGCGGGAAGGCGGGCAATGCCGTCACCTTCGTCATGGAGCACGAGGGGGTCTCCTATCCCGAGGCGCTCAGGATGGTGGCCAAGCGCTACGGCATCGAGGTGCAGGAGAGGGAGCTCACCGAGGAGGAGATCCGCCGCAACGACGACCGCGAATCGATGTTCGCGCTCAACGGCTGGGTCTACGACTATATCGCCGATTACCTGCGCAATTCGACGGAGGGGCAGAGCGTCGGCATGAGCTATTTCCGGCAGAAGCGCGGATTCACGGAGGCCACGATCCGGAAGTTCGGGCTGGGCTATTGCTCGGCCAAAGGCGATGCGATGACCGGCGCCGCGCTGGCCGCCGGCTACAAGGAGGAGTTTCTGCTCTCGACCGGACTTTCGATCAAAAGCGAGCGCGACGGGCGTCTGTTCGACCGCTTCCGCGACCGCGTGATGTTCCCCGTGCATAACATCTCGGGGCGGATCGTGGCCTTCGGCGGCCGCATTCTGGGGACGAACAAGAACGTCGGCAAGTACCTGAACTCCCCCGAGAGCGAGATCTACAGCAAGAAACGCGAGCTCTACGGCCTCTATTTCGCCAAGAAGGCGATCCAGCAGCAGGACTATGCGATCATGGTCGAGGGCTACACCGACGTGATCTCGATGCACCAGGCCGGCGTGGAGAATGTCGTGTCGTCGTCGGGCACGTCGCTCACGACCGAGCAGATCCGTCTGCTGAACCGCTTCACGAAGAACATCACGGTCATCTACGACGGCGATGCGGCGGGCATCCACGCCTCGATCCGCGGCATCGACATGATCCTGGCCGAGGGGATGAACGTGCGCATCGTGCTGCTGCCCGAACCCGAGGATCCCGACTCTTTCGCCCGTGCGCACAGCGCCGCCGAGGTGCAGGAGTACATCAAGGCCAACGAGGTCGATTTCATCACCTTCAAGGCGCAACTGCTGATGAAGGAGGCGCAGAACGACCCCATCAAACGGGCGTCGCTCATCGGCGACATGGTGCAGTCGATCACCCAGATTCCCGATGCGATCCAGCGGTCGGTCTACGTCAAGGAGTGTGCGCGGCTGATGGACATCGACGAGCGGGTGCTCGTCGAGGAGGTGGCGCGCAAGCGGGTGGTGCAGACCGGCGGCGGCCGCGAAGCGTCGGATTTCATCCGTCGGCAGCAGATGAGGCAGCGCCGCGAGGAGCAGGCTGCCGCGGCGCCCGAGCCGCAGGTCGACTTCACGAAGGGAGTGGCGGCCGGCAGCGCCACGCAAGAGCTGGAGAAGGAGCTGCTCAAATACCTGCTCAAGTTCGGCCATCGCAGCTTCGATTTCAAGGAGGGGCGCGAGGTGATTGCGATGAATGTCGCCGACGTGATCTTCTCGAATCTCGATGCGCAGGGGTTGCAGTTCGAAACCGAGACCTACCGCAAGATGTTCGACACCTATCGTGAGCGACGCACCGAACTCGGCGAAGGGACGGAGGTGCCGGCGCATCTGTTCGTCAACCATCCCGATCCGGCGGTCTGCAATGCGGCGGTCGACATCCTCACGTCGGACGACAACTACTTGCCGAGCAAGCTCTGGGAGCAGAAGGAGATTCACGTCGAGAGCGACGAGGAGAAGTTGTCGGCGGGCGTTCCGAAGGCTGTGATCCTCTACAAGTCGAATGCGATCAAGCGGTTGATCGAGGAGCAGCGGAAGCGGCTCGCCTCGGGCGAACTCTCCGAGGACGAAGAGCTGGAGGCGGTGAATCTGATCGCCACGCTCAATCAGGAGATGGTCTCGATTTCGCACAAGGTTCAGCGGACGATTCTGTAGTTGCGTGTCTGGCAGCGCCGCAGAGGCCGGTGTCCGCTTCCCGATTTGATTAATCCGAAAAAAGTCGCTATTTTTGCAGGATAGCATGCGCTGACCGAAGATGCCTTGTCCTGAGGGTGCAACTGCGGCTTTCGGGGGCTCGGGGCATGAAAAATTCCCTCCCTTTGTCAAAGGGAGGGAGCTTGAGGGAGGGAATGTAAAAATAGTTTTTTTTACTTTTTTTACATTCGCAGAATGTCAAAAATAGAGAGACAGACCGATAAAGAGTCCCTCCCTTTGTCAAAGGGAGGGAGCTTGAGGGAGGGAATGTAAAAATAGCTTTTTTTACTTTTTTTACATTCGCAGAATGTCAAAAAAAGTAAGGCTGGGTCGTACACGTATCGCTACGCATACCGTGTGCAAACAGAAAATAAACAGAAAGATGTGTAAAACATATCAAAGATAAAAGAATTAGTTACCTTCACCCAGCCTTACGCCCGTTCACGTGCAAACCGAGTGCCGGAAACGCCGCCGACGGGCACGAAAGTGGAAAGATAAGTTTTACATGTGTCAAAGCCAGAGAGATAGATGAGCGATTATAAAACGATAAATATCCGCAACAAACGGGCGACGTTCGACTACGAGATTCTGGAGGAGTACGTCGCCGGCGTGGTGCTGGTCGGCACCGAGATCAAGTCCGTGCGGCTGGGCAAGGCGTCGATGGTCGACAGCTATTGCTATTTCGACAAGGGCGAGCTGTGGATCCGCAACGTCACGATCGCCGAATACCATTGGGGCACCTGCAACAACCATCTCCCCAAACGCGACCGCAAGCTGCTGCTCAATCGCAAGGAGCTGAATAAGTTGCAGCGTTCGTTGCAGGATCGCGGGCTGACGGTCGTCGGCTTGCGGATGTTTCTCAACGATCGGGGGCTGGTGAAGATCGTCGTGGGTCTGGCGCGCGGCCGCAAGGCGTACGACAAACGCGAGTACCTCAAGGAGAACGACGCCCGCCGCGAGATGGACAAGGCGATGAAACGTTATAAATAAAGGAGAACCGCTATGATAAGATTTCTTACGTGTGTGACGTGCTGGGCGCTTGTCGCCCTGTGCGGATGCACGCGCGGCCGGCAGGAAGGTTTCACACTGTGGCAGCTGCCTTCTCAGGCCGACGACCACGGCAATTCCTATGTGATCCGCACGCCCAGCGGGCGTGTGGTGGCCATCGACGGCGGCAAAGCGGCCGAAGCCGACTATCTGCGCGGATTTCTCGCGGCGCTGGGCAACGAGGTCGATGCCTGGATCGTCACCCATCCGCATTTCGACCATGTGGGTGCGATGAACGAGCTGCTCCGCGACCGGCGGGGGCTGCGGGTGCATCGGGTTTATGAATCGCGGTTCACCCCCAGGATGATCGATGCCGAGGCGGGCGCTGCGGCGCGCGTGCGGGACTTCTACGCGCTGCTGGACGGCGCGGCGGATATCGAGACGGTCGAGTGCAGGGCCGGCGACGAGTTCGCGATCGACGGCGTCCGCTTCCGCATTCTGTCGCAGATCAGCCCCGAAATCACACTAAACGTCTACAACAATTCGAGCATGGCGTTCCGTGTGTGGGACGATGCCAAATCGGTGGTTTTCCTCGGCGATCTGGGGATCGAGGGCGGCGACAAACTGCTGGCCTCGGCCTTCCGCAAGGACCTGGACTGCGACTACCTGCAAATGGCGCATCATGGTCAGAACGGATGCAGCGAGCGATTCTACAAGAGCATTCGTTTTCGTGCCTGTCTGTGGCCGACGGCCACATGGCTCTACGATAACGACCAGGGCGGGGGCTTCGACACCGGCCCGTGGAAAAGCGTCGAGACGCGGCGCTGGATGGAGGAGAAGGGGATCGTCGAGCACTACGTCTCGTGCGACGGACTGCACCGGATCGATCGTTGACCGAGGAGAGACCATGTACGAAATCTTCTTTTTCGATATCGACGGCACGCTGCGCAGCTTCGAGACGCAGGAGGTTCCCGCCTCGGCCCGCGAGGCGCTCGCCCGTCTGCGCGAGCGCGGGGCGAAGGTGATTATCGCCACGGGCCGCGACCGGCGGAGCCTGCCGCCGCTCGAGGGGATGACCTTCGACGGGTATGTGCTGGTCAACGGCGGACATTGCCTGACGGCCGAGGGCGAGGTGCTGGCCGAACGTCCGATTCCCGGGGAGATCCTCGACCGCATGCTGCGCGTGGGGCGGCGCGAAGGCTTTCCGGTGGCGATGCTCACCGACGAGGGGATGATCGCCAGCGGCGTCAACGACGGGATGCGTGCGTTTCTGGAGGCGCTGGGGATGCCGACCGATCCTGCGGTGGCCGATCTGCGCGAAGCGGCGCGTCGCACGCCCTGCCGCCAGTTGTGCGTCTTCATGTCGCCCGAGCAGGAGCGGCGGATCATGCGCGAGTTTCCCGAGTGCATGTCGAGCCGGTGGAGCCCGCTCATGGCCGACGTCAATATGCGCGGCGTGACGAAGGCGAGCGGCATGGATGTTTTTCTGTCGCACTACGGGATTGACCGGAGCCGTTCGATGGCTTTCGGAGACGGGGGAAACGACGTGGAGATGATTCGCCATGCGGCTGTCGGCGTGGCGCTGGGCGATGCCGTCGACGCCGCCAGGGAGGCTGCGGATTATGTGACGGCATCGGTCGACGACGACGGCGTTCTGCAGGCATTGCAACATTACGGAGTATTATAGACTGAGATATGGCATTGATTTTATGTATCGAGACGGGCACGGACATCTGTTCGGTCGGGATTGCCGAGAACGGTGAGTTGATATCGCTGCGCGAGAGCGACGAGGGCCGCGACCATGCCCGCAAGGTGGGCGTTTTCGTGGGGGAGATTCTTCGGGAGAACCGGATCGACCCCGAGGATCTGGATGCCGTGGCCGTCGGCAAGGGGCCGGGCTCCTATACGGGATTGCGTATCGGCGTGTCGTTCGCCAAGGGGCTGTGCTATGGGTTGCGCAAGCCGCTCATTGCCGTCGGTTCGCTCGATGCGCTCTGCGAAGTGGCGCGCGAGGATCACGAGGCGGGAATTCTCGCCGTCGAGGAGTGGGAGCGGGCCGTGCTGTGCCCGATGGTCGATGCGCGGCGCATGGAGGTCTATACGCGGCTGTTCGATGCACAGGGGCGTCCGCTTACGGAGGTCGCGGCCGAAGTGATCGATGCAGGGAGTTTCGCTGAATGGCGGGCGAAGGGGCCGTTCGTGATCTTCGGCAACGGTGCGGCCAAGTGCGCCGAGGTGCTGGCGGATGCCGTGACGGTGCCCGTGACCCCTTCGGCGCGCGGGCTGGCACGGCTGGCGCAGGCGGCCTACGATCGGAACGAGTTCGCCGATACGGCCTATTTCGAACCCTTCTATCTCAAGAACTTCGTAGCGACAACTTCGCGTAAGAAGTTGTTCTGAGGAGGCGACTGACCGACGGCCGGCAATCATCTATTTGCCGGCCGTCGGTCGTCAGAATATGTGCAACACCAATAGGAGCAGGATGTATTTTTTTGCGACATGGCGATTTTCCGGGCAAAAGATGCGTGCCTGCGTGGCAGAGGTTTCAAGGTAGCGCAACAGCAGCATCCATAATGTGCCTTTGATAATGATGCTCAGAATCGTGGCGCTCAGTGTCCCGTATTGGAAGGGAATGAAAAACGATGCGGTTCTCAGTATGTTCATGAACGCAAGTCCGCAGAGCGCGAATTGAATGCCGGCAAACCACGCCGTGAGCGGAAAGGCGTATGGGCGCCGGAGGATAAGTCCGTGTAGAATTGCTATCTGGAAAAGGTGGAAACAGAGAGTTTTGACTTGTATGAGTGCCGTCGTCCAATTCCATGAAACGGAGTTCCGGTCCAATGTTTCGATCCACAACGTATTCAGCCATGCCGAACAATCCAGGATGACATAAGCTCCGAAGAGCCAGAGCGGACCGGGCAATTCTATGGCAGCGAGGGCGTATGTTTTCAGCGAGCCGTATTTGGTCCTATTTCTTTGTTGCTGCATACCATGTCGTTTGCTGCCAGTCGGCGCGGTAGGTCTCGGCCGGTGCGTAAGTCGTCACGCCCGAGTAGTAGCGGATATCGTTCATCCGGTTGTTGTAGGTCGAATAGAATTGCGCCGTGCGGAACCGTCCCTCGAGCGGGAAGCAACGTTCCATTTGGCGTACGAATGCCTGGCCGAGGGCATCGTCGGCCGTCAGGCTCAGGGCGTACTGCTCCAGATCGTAGAACGCGTGCTCACGGAGGCCGTCGTAACTTTGCAGCGTCGTCGCATCGACCGCTTTCGTCGGGCCGGCATGGATGTCGTGCAGGGCGATGGCCAGCGCTTCCAGTTCGGAGCAGACCGTGAGCGTCACACAGCCCGATTTGTAGGAGACCGCCGAGTTGTAATAGTCCCGGTAATTCCGGCATACGGCCGCGAGGTCGTGGCGTGCGCCGTCGTCGGCGAAGAGCGAGGGGATCACCGTGTCGTAGGGAAATCCGTGCGCCATCACTTCGCAGGGCGAGGCGACGATGTGGTCGGCCGTGCGGCGCAGGTCGTAGAGTGCCTCGACGGACGACATGAAGCAGGCGTCGAAGAGCAGGTAGTCGAAGCGCACGCCTGCGCCGTCGATCGCTGCGACCAGTTCCGAAATATCCATGTAGCGTCCGCGGTCGTGGCCGAACCAGCGCGTTTCGGCGGCACCGGGAGCTTTGCGCCACAGGTCGTCATCGCGTCGGGCGGCGCTGCGACGCCACGACGAACTCTCGATCGAGGCGGGCAGCCACCCTTTTGCGTGCGAGGCCAGGTGAAGGCCGTAGCGGCGGGCCGGTGCTGCGGCCGCCATGTCGCTCAGAATGCGTCCCATGATTTCGGGATCGGTCGAGCGGCCTGCGAGCGGAGTGTAACGGATCAGCGTGTCGCGCCGGCAGGCGTTCGTCGTCTCGTCGTAACGGTATTCCACGACGTAACCCTCGCCGGAGGCGGGCTGCGTGAAGGCCACGATCCGTCCCTGCGGAAGGATGTTGCGTGTGAGCGCCCGTGCGACGTCCGACAGATTGTTCTTGTAATAATAATAGAGATCGGAACCGCAGAAGTACATCAGCAGGGTCTGTTGCGCCATGCGGGGACGCTGGACGAGGTCGACGGTCCGGCTCGCCGAACCGTCGGCGAGCGAGAAGACCAACTTGCCCAGCGTGCTCAGATCGTCTGCGTCGTTGGCCTCGGCGGTTTCCACGACCAGGTCGTGCGCACCTGCGTCGCCAGCGGTGACCGAGACACGGCAGTCATGCCCGTTGCCATGATAGCGGACGCTCCAGGGCCGGTCGGCGTCGAGATGCAGGGCGGCGCATGCCGCGGCACCCTCCGCGGGATTGTCGAAAACGATCCGCTCCTTGTCGAGCGATAGCTGCGGGATGGACTCCTCCGTGTCGTGGCAGCCCGTGAGCAGCACGGCGCAGAGCAGCGTTCGGACAAAAACGGTTATTCGGTCTCTTTTTTCCACGGTTTGAGATTGTTGAACTGCCACGACCGTTCGCGTTTGTAGCCCTGTTCGGGTTTTTTCCAGTAGATGCGGCCGTAGTCGAAATAGTAACCTTTCACCCCGTCGTCATCCTTCTTGACGCGCGGGATATACTCCACCGTGCGGCTCACGATCGAACTTTCGCGCACCGGAATGTTCTTGGCCGCCAGCAGATCGAGGGCGTGGCCGTACATGAGGATGTGCCACGGGGTCGCCTCGGTCAGTCCGTCGCCCGAACGTTCGATGGTCGCCAGTACGAGCCCCATTCGGTCGCGGTAGGCCGCTGCCTGCGCCTCCTCGCCCAGTTGCGCGTGGGCGAACGAGAGCAGATTGAGCACCTGCGGCGAGAAGGGATCGGCGGCCAGCGTCTCGGTGCCTGCCGCGATGACGGCGCGCAGGTCGTCGTCGGACGGAGCGTCGACGTTGAGCCGCGCGAGCGCCTCGTAGAAGCGGTCGCGCGCCGGATCGCTCTCCAGCGGGCGGTACTGCGGCTGGTAGGCGTAGCCGTAGTAGAGATAGTGGCAGTCGTCGGCCGTGAGCGTCGAATCGGCCTGCTCGTAACGCAGCAGG
>USBO01000046.1 GCA_900552955.1 uncultured Alistipes sp. | reverse complement strand
GCTTCATCGTATTGATAAGGTAGCGTTTCGCATAGATCGAGAGCCGGATCGTGTTGCTCAGCAGGATCAGCGACACGGCCAGCAGCGCGACGGCGAAGACGGCCAGCACCGTTTGAATCCGGTTCACCGTGGCGTGCATCCGCCGAATCATCGGCAGCGGACAGGTCGCCCGCTCCACGCCCCGCATCCCGCGGGCTTTGGCCAGAAAGGCGTCGAGCCGCGCCGAATCGGCCGACGCAGCCGAGAGGTGCACCTCGAAACTGTCGTTGAGCGGATTTTCGAGCAGCACCTCCTCGATCTCGTTCTCGAACATGTGGCGGAACTCTGTGTCGCCGAGCTTCGTCTGCTTCGACACGAACTCCACGTCGCGCACCAGTTCGTCGCCGCGCAGACGGCGTCCGATCTCGCAGCGGCGCAGCGAATCGGCGCTGTCGGCCAGTTCGACGCTCACCGTCACGCTTTCGCGCAGCGTAAGCGCCACGCGCCACGCGGCCGTCATCAGATAGCCCACCGAACCGAGCAGGAACAGCACCAGCGCCATGCTCACCGTCGAGACGATGTAGGAGTTGCGCACGCGCCGTTTGAGTCGCTTGTTGTCTTTCATCGTTTTTTGCGTTTATACCATTCGGCGACGCCCAGCCCTGCCACGAGCAGCAGGATGGCCGCTGAGCAGAGTCCCGTCACCGCTTCGGTCAGCCCCCAGCGCGGCGCGCGGAACCGCCACTCGACCGTATGCGTCCCCGCCGGCAGCTCGATGGCGCGCAGCAGGTAATCGGCCCGGAAATAGGGAGTCTCCACGCCGTCCACCCAGGCCGTCCACCCCTTGTCGTAGAAGATTTCGGAGAAGACCGCCGTGGCGGGTGCGGGGGATGCGTATTCGTATTTCAGATAGTTGGAACGGTACTCCGTGAGGCGGATCGTGCCGCCGAGCGTGTCGACCGCAGGCAGCGCATCGGCGCGGGCCCCCGTCATGCGGCGATAGTCGGCGGGGTTGACCACCGCCTGCCGGCGCAGATCGGCCGTGGCCAGCGCCGCGAGCTCCTGCTGCGGCGTCGAGGCCGTCACGATGCCGTGCACCAGCCACGCCGCCCCCTGCGCCGTGGGGCGCAGATGCGCTTCGGGCTCTCCGTCGGCCCCGGGCAGAATGAGGTATCGCGTGTCGAGCAGATCGAGCACCGCCTCGTCGTTCGCCGCGAGGTAGCGGTCGATCACATCCTGGTAGCGCGCCATCTTCGCGCCGTGGTAGCCGCCCACCGAACGATGGTAGTAGCTCGTCGTGGCGTCGTTGAAGGGGCTGACCGTGAGGTTCAGCACACGGAAGCCGAGCGTGGAATCGCCCAGAATCCGCCGGTCGGCCTCGCTCGGCGTCCACTGCTGGCGGCGCGGCGACACGAAGTCGTCCGCCGACAGATAGCGCCTGTCGACACCCCACAGATCGGCCACGACCAGCACTCCGGCCAGCGCCAACGCCGCCCCGCGCCAGCGGGGCCGCACGATCATCAGCCCTGCGGCACCGGCCGTCAGCAGCACGAAGAGCAGCGAGCGCCAAGCGTCGGCGCTCATGATCGCTGCGCGTTCGACGGCCATCGCCTCGCCGACCTGCTCGCCCAGCGTGACGTCGAGCCCCTGCCGCAGCAGGTCGTCGGCGCCGTTGGCCCGGAGAATCCGGTTGAACTGCACGGTCATCTGCTCCACGGCGGCCTCGCGGCCGAAACCGAAGAGGTGGCCGCCCGCCACGGCGAAGAGCAGACACAGTCCGCCCGCGACACCTGCCGCCCACGCCAGCGCCCGTCGCGCCCGCTGCGGCGGGAGCGTTCCGCTCCAGAGCCGCTGAAGCGCCAGCGCGGCCAGCAGCGGCACCGTCCATTGCACCACCACGAGGGCCATCGAGACCGTGCGGAATTTGTTGTACCCGGGAAGGTATCTGTAGGCCAGTTCGGTCAGCCCCATGAAGTGATGCCCCCACGCCAGCGCCAGCATGACGACGCTCGCCGCGACGATCCACCAGCGGTCGCGCCTGCCGGCGAGCAGCGCCCCCAGCAGCGCCAGAAAGAGCGCCGCCGCACCCAGATAGGTCGGGCCGCCCGTGTAGGGCTGGTCGCCCCAGTAGGCGGGCAGCTGCTGGGCCGCCTGCGCCATGCCGTAGGGCGTCAGCGCCGCCGCGACGGGGCCGTCGGGCGAGAACGCGCGGCCCGAGTCGCCGCCCATGAAGTCGGGAATGAGCAGGTTCCAGCTCTCGGCGCGGCCGTAGCTCCACGCCGTCGCATAGGCCAGATCCAGCCCGTCGCCCGTCGTCTGCGTCGTCTGTTCCGAGCCGCCGCGCGTCGTATCCTTCGTATGCTGCGCCGTGTACCACAGCGGTGCGAAGTTCGAGCCCACGGCCAGCACGCCCGCAGCCGCCAGCATCGCCGTACGCCGCGCAAAGGACTTGAGCAGCCTCCCGCGCCATGCGACGATCGCCTCGCTCACCCAGAGAGAGACGGCCGCCAGCAGGAAGTAATAGGCGATCTGCGGATGGTTGGCCCCGATCTCGAGCGACGCGAAGAGCGCCGTGAGGGCCGCGCCCCACGCCGGCCGCCGGCCGCGCAGCGTCGCCCAGATGCCGCCCATCATCGGCGGCGCATAGACCAGCGCCCACATCTTGGTCACATGGCCCGCCCCGATGATGAGCAGGAAGTAGGTCGACAGACCGTAGGCCAGCGACGGCACGATCCCCACCCAGGGGTTGACCCCCGTCATGAGCAGCATCGCCCAGAAGGCGCACATCGCAAAGAAGAGGAATCCGGCCGGCGTGCCGACCAGCCGCACCAGCCGCTCCGCCGTCTGCTTGACCAACTGGGCGGGATAACGCACATTGACCAGATAGGCGGGCATGCCGCCGAACATCGAGCCGATCCATTGCGGATCGTCCCCATAGGTCTCGCGCGTGCGGTAAATTTCGCGGCTCGCCCCTTCATACTGCCGCACATCGTGCTGCGGCAGCACGTCACCGCCGAACTGGGGTGCGAAATAGAGGGCCGCCAGCGCGAAGAAAAGGGGGACGGCCACGGCAGCCGGCAGCAATTTTCGAAGTGTGGATGCGATCATGGTCATAGCAGCGCCAAAGATACGAATAAGCGAGGGCAATGCCAAATTTATTTGAGCATTGCCGAGCGGGAGTATCTTCGACGAAGTCAAAGATACGAATAAGCCGAAAACAAAAGCAACCTTGTTTGCGATTTTGTTGAGGCGAAGTATCTAAGGCGCAGCCAAAGTGCGAATAAGCCGAGCGCAAAAGCAAATTTATTTGCATTTTGCCGAGCGGGAGTGTCTTCGGCGCAGCCAAAGTGCGAATAAGCCGAAGGCAAAAGCGGGTTTGCCCGCATTTTGCCGAGCGGGAGTATCAAAGGCACGAAAAAAGCATGAGTCACGATGTGCGATTCGGAAAAATGACTATCTTTGTCCTACAAAACGTCATCCCATTATTATGGTCACACTCGACGCGATACGCGGCCCCGTCGCACAGGAATTGGAGGAGTTCGACGCCTTCGTCCGCCGGAACTTCAAGGTGGAGAACGAGCTGCTTTCGGGCATGGTCGATTACATCCTCTCCTCGCGCGGCAAGGGCGTGCGGCCTCTGCTCGTGCTGCTTTCGGCGGGGCTGAACGCTCCGGCAGGCGGGCGCGGCATCGGGCAGCGCACCTATCTGGCGGCGATGCTCGTCGAGATCATCCACACCGCGTCGCTCATCCACGACGACGTGATCGACGAGGCGGACATCCGCCGCGGGCGCGCCTCGGCCAACGCCAAATGGCAGTCGCGCAACGCCGTCGTGCTGGGCGACTATCTCCTGGCACGCAACATGGAACTGGGTATGCGCAGCGGGCAGTACGATCTGGTCTCGTATGTCATCGCGTCGATCGCCACGCTGTGCGAGGGCGAGCTGTTGCAGAGCGACCGCGCCGACCGCATGGAGATCACGCGCGACGCCTACCTGGAGATCATTTACAAGAAGACGGCCAGCCTGCTGGGCATCAGCGCCGGCGTCGGAGCGCTTTCGGCCGGTGCCGGCCGCGAACGGGTCGACCGCATGCGCCGTTTCGGCGACGCGCTGGGCATGGCGTTCCAGATCCAGGACGACATCCTCGACTTCACGCGCGGCGCCGCCACGGGCAAACCGTCGAACAACGACCTGCGCGAGCACAAGATCACCCTGCCGCTGCTGGTGCTGCTCGACCGTGCCGACGCAGCGCGCCGCGCCGAACTGCTGGAGTTGCTGGCCCGCTGCCACGAGGACGAGACGGCGGTCGATGCCCTGCAGCGCGCCGTCGAGGAGCACGGAGGGCTGCGCGAAGCGTCCGAAACGATGCACGGCTACCTGCAGCGAGCCGCGGCGCTGCTGGCCGAATGGCCCGACTCGCCGATCCGTTCGGCGCTGGTCAACCTCTGCGCCTACGTGGCCGAACGCAACCGATGAACGACGAAAACCAATCCGAAATACTATGGAAAAACAGAAAAAAACCTATGTTCTGCCCATTGCGATGATGTTCGCGCTGTTCTTCATGATCTCGTTCGTGACAGGACTTCAGAACCCGATGGGCATCATCGTCCGGAACCAGTTCGGCGCCTCGAACTTCATGTCGCAGCTCGGCAACGCCGCCAACTTCATCGCCTACGCCTTCATGGGGCTGCCGGCGGGCCTGATGCTCCAGCGCATCGGCTACAAGAAGACGGCTCTGGCCGCCGTGGCCGTGGGTTTCATCGGCGTCGGCATCTCCTACCTGTCGGGGTTGCAGGCCAGCTTCGGCGTCTATCTGATCGGCGCCTTCGTCTCGGGCTTCTCGATGTGCATGCTCAACACGGTGGTCAACCCCATGCTCAACACGCTGGGCGGCGGCGGCAACCGCGGAAACCAGCTCTTGCAGTTCGGCGGTTCGATGAACTCGCTGGGAGCCACCATCGTCCCCGTCTTCGTGGGCTACCTGATGGGCAACTCCGCGCAGGCCACCATCAGCGACGCGGCACCCGCGCTGTTCATCGCCATGGGCATCTTCGCGCTGGCCTTCATCGTGCTGCTCGTGATGAACATTCCCGAGCCCTACGCCCTGACCAACGAAAAGACGGCCGAGAGGAACGAGCACAGCGCCTTGTCGTTCCGTCACTTCATTCTGGGCACGGTGGCCATCTTCGTCTATGTGGGCGTCGAGGTGGGCATTCCCAACTTCGCCAATCTCTTCATGACCACCGATCTGGGGATCGACACCACGGTGGCCGGCTCCGTCGTCGGCACCTACTGGTTCCTGATGCTCGTCGGACGTATCGCCGGCAGTTCGCTCGGCGCCAGGATTTCGGCCAAAACGATGCTCTCGACCGTTGCGACGCTCGCCGGTCTGCTGGTCATCGGCGCCATGCTCTGCCCCGTGAGCAGCGTGGTGAGCATGCCCGTCTTCAAGAGCGACATCTCGTTCGGCATGGCGCAGGTTCCCGTCAGCATCATGCTGCTGGTGCTCTGCGGTCTGTGCACCTCGGTGATGTGGGGCGGCATCTTCAATCTGGCCGTCGAGGGGCTGGGCAAATACACCTCGGCCGCTTCGGGCATCTTCATGGTGATGGTGTGCGGCGGCGGCATCCTGCCTCTGATCCAGGGACTGGTGGCCGACCATGCGGGCTACATGATGTCCTTCTGGGTGGTAATGGCCGGTCTGCTCTACCTCCTCTATTATGCACTCGTCGGTCACCGGAACGTCAACACCGACATCGAGGTGAACTGATCTCCCCGCCGACCGACTGCACGGGCCGGCCCTTCACAGGGCCGGCCCGTTCGGTTTCCGACGACAGAACCGTCCTCCGGCACCCCGCCCGCACTCAGAGCCGCACGCCCATCTCGTCGAACTTGGCCGCCGCATTGAGGAAATGGGCCGTGATCCAGAAGACCGTCCACCCCTCGGCATAACCGCCGCGGAACTGCGTCACGTCGCTCAGATCGCCGCGCTGCGCGAAATTGGTCTGCTGAATCTGCTCGCCCTGCCGGCCCCACGGGTCGATCAGCTGACCGCAGCTGCGGAACATCACGCGTGCAAGCGCTTTCAGCTCCTCATCGTGCGTATACTCGCCCAGCCGGTAGAGTTCGGGGGCATAGAGCACGCCGTAGACGTCGAGATGCTGATTCTGGGGCGAGACCGATGTCCAGCCGCGCGTGCGCAGTCCGCGATCGGCCAGCCGCCCCGCCGGCAGCGGAATGTCCCACACCACGGTATAGCTCAGACAGACGTCGGCGGCATGCTGCGCCCGCCGCAACTGCTCGGCGTCGTGCGTATGTTCGTAGAGCGCCAGAAACCCCTGAAAAGCGGCCCACGCCCCCTCCTTGTCCTCGCCCGAGGCATCGAGCGTGCCGCCCCAGTAGGGTTCGTCCATCGACAGATGCCGCGCGGCGTAGTGGTCGGCAGCACGCACCGCAGCGGCGGCATAGCGTTCGCAGTCGAACAGCCCGGCGGCCGCAAGCAGCGGCGCGATGAAAAAGGCCTCGGCCGTCGAACGCGGACGCCATGCCGGATCGGCGATGCGTCGGGCCGCGAAGTCGCAGGCACGGCGCAGGAACGCCTCCCACTCCGACGTGTCGTAACCGCCCGTGCGGCGTGCCGAGCGGATCGCCAGCGCGAAGTTGTACATCGCCTGCCCCATCGAGACCGGATCGGGCGACGACCAGCGCTGCGTCGCCACGTCGTACCGCACGCGAAACCCCTCCTCGTCGAAGGGTGCCTGCGTCAGGAAGTCGAGCGACCGCTGCACCATGGCGCGCACCTCGTCGGCCCCGACCCCGATCGCCCCGAGATGCTGGAGGAAATAGCCCGGCGAGGCCGCCTGTCCGCACCACCCCATCACGATGGCCCGACGCGGCTCGGGATACATGTTGAAGCCGGCGACCGCCCCTTCGTCGATCCAGCGCGAGCGCGTCATAAAGTACTTCGCAGCCAGTATCTCGTCGTACGGCGGCAGCCCCTCGCACGAGAAGGGGGCGTAGAGCGCCAGCGCCCGATGCACGGGCCGCTGGAAGGCCGCACCGCGCGCCGGCGCAGGGTCGATCGCCAGCCGGAACTCCTTCTCGATCACCGTCCCGGGCCGAACGGTCAGATACGGATCGGGCAGCCGCAGGCTCCCCCTCTGGAGCGCCTTGCAGGCCCCCGCGCAACCGTTGTAACCGATCGGCCCCGACAGCAGCAGCAGTTCGGGCCGCTCATCCGTCTGCCGCACCCCGAGCGACCACCAGTGATCCGCATAGCGCGCACCGGCCAGCGGGCCGGGCGTCGTGAAGAGCGTCGCTGCCGCCGCACACCCGCCGTCGCCTTCGGCCTCGAAGGCCGCAAACGGCATCGGATAGCGATGCTCCTCGAAGATTGCGAACTCGCCCGCACGGCCCTCGTACCGCACGACGTTGTCGGGCGTGTTGCGCGCCCCCGACGGATTGCCGTAGTAGAGAATCCCTGGCAGGAAAGGCCGCGTCCGGCATTCGGGCAATTGCCACCGGATGCCGAGCGTCACCGAATCGAGCGTCGGCCCCTCCGCCCACTCGTAGCGGCGGATGCCGTGCAGCACGTCGCCCTCGACGCGGTAGGCGTCGCGCAGCAGCCAGCGGCCGCCGCGGCAGGACAGTTCGCCTGCGAGGATCGTCCACTCCCCGACGCGCTCGCACGTCGAGGCATGCACATGCCGCCAGTCGTCGGGAGCGCCGTCGCGCCAGCCCAGGGCGATCGACCACAGCCCCTCAGCAGGGGGCGTCATGTTCAAGCCGCCGTGTTCCCATCGCGGGACGAAGCCCTCCGCGCTGCGAGCGACCTCGAACCGGGGCTGTGCGGCGAGCGGAGCGGCCGAAAGAGCGGTCAGCAGCAATGCAAACGATGCGATTCTCATAGCGATCGGGATTTTTCGAAGTCAAAATTAGGTGAAATTGGCGTTGTCTGCAAATTTTTCATTGCAGTCGTGCAGGATTTCGTCCCTTCAGGCATTTACATTATACCGAAGGCCGGGACCAGAGACGGAAAACGGTGGAGGGAAGGTCGCCCAAAGGCGGTCGGACAGATAAAAAAAATCGAGGTAATTCGAGAAGGTATTCGATTCCGGACGAGCACCGTCCTGAAATCTTAGTAACGAAACAAGTCCGTTACAACCTCTCGAGTTCCTCTACCAACCTAAAACTACTAACCTAAATGAACCTTAAAACTTCGAGTGCAAAGATAAGGCGTTTTTCGGAGGCATGCAAGGATTTTAACAATTTTTTTAATATTTTTTTCAGTTTTTTTAGCAACTGTGTGGTTTTGTGGATTTTCGGCGTCTGAGCGTCGCAGAGCAAGGGGAGGGGCATCCGACTGCCGCACGGAAAGACCGCCCGAAACGTTGGCTCCCGGGGATCGGGCAGCGACAAAAAAAGAAGGAAACCCGATACCGGACAGAACGTCGCGGCTCGTTGTTTCCTCACCAACCTAAAACTACTAACCTAAATGAACCTTAAAACTTCGAGTGCAAAGATAAACGGTTTTCGGGAGTTGCGCAAGGATTTTAGTAAAAAATTTTACGATTTTTTGAATAAATTTTAATATAAATCTATAAAACATTGATTATCATATCAATTACAGAGCAATCGGCTGTTCTTGTTTTCCGGTGAAATAGTCGTAACTTTGCAAACCCTATCAAGCCCTATCAAATAAAGCTATGGTTTCGGTCATCATTCCCAACTATTGCCATGCACCCTATCTGAGACAGCGTATCGACTCGGTGCTCGCGCAGACCTACTCCGATATCGAAGTGGTGCTGCTCGACGACTGTTCGACGGACGGGAGCCAGGCGATCCTGGAGTGCTACCGCAACCATCCGCGCATCCGGCACATCGTCTGCAACGACCGCAACAGCGGCTCGGCTTTCTCGCAGTGGTACAAAGGTTTCGCCCTCACGCAGGGCGACTACATCTGGATCGCCGAGAGCGACGATTTCGCCGACCCCGCGTTTCTCGAACGCTGCGTCGCCGAGCTCGACGCCGACCCCGCCTGCGTCGTGGCTCACACGCTGAGCCGCACGGTCGACGCCGACGGCCGGCCGTTCGGAAAAGTCCGCCATGCAGGCCGCCCCGTGCGCCGCACGGACGGCCGCACCTTCGTGCTGCGGCATCTGCTGCGCCGCAACGAGATCTACAACGCCAGCATGGCCGTTTTCCGCCGTTCGGCCCTTCCCGCACCCGAGGCGTGCGAGGGATTCCGCTACGCCGGCGACTGGTATTTCTGGATGCTCGTCGCGTTGCAGGGCCATGTCTCCACCGTTTTCGAACCCCTCAACGCCTTCCGGCGGCACGCCGCCGCCACGACGTCGCAGGGCGAGCGGACGGGCCGGCTCTACGAGGAGACGCTGCGCATCCTTCCGGCCGTCTTCGCGCGGATGCGGGTCGCCGCACCGGTGCGCTGGGCGCTCGAAGGCAAACAGCTCTGCCGGCTGCACCGGGCCTGCCGGCGGTTCGGATGGAACGCCGCCTACCGGCAGTTGTGGAGCAGTTGGTGCGAAGTCTACCGGTTCAACCGCCTGCGAAGGTCGTGGTACCGGATCTACGGGATGCTGCCCGATCGTATGTTTTTTTAATGTGAAGATGGAACGATTCAAAACATCACTGGTCATTTCGACCTACAACTGGCCCGAAGCCCTGGAGCTTTGCCTCAAGAGCTGTATGCAGCAATCGGTCGCCCCAGCGGAGATTCTGGTGGCCGACGACGGTTCGGACGACCGCACCGCGTCGCTTATCGCACGTTACCGCGCGCTGACGCCCACACCGATCATCCACGTCTGGCAGGAAGACACCGGATTCCGTGTCGGCAGCATCCGCAACAAGGCGATTGCCCGTGCAACGAGCGACTACATCATTCAGGTCGACGGCGACGTGGTGCTCCATCCCGATTTCGTGCGCGACCACATCGCCGTCGCACGCCCGGGGCGTTTCGTCAGCGGCAGCCGCGTGTTGCTGGGGCCCGACTATTCGACGTGGCTGCTGGAGAACCGTTCGACCGACATCAGCGTGTGGAATCCCGACGTCTCCAACAAGTTCAACGCCATCCGTCTCCCGTGGATGTCACCCATTTTCGGCCGCTACAAACCCGGAGTGACGCGCGGCTGCAACATGGCCTTCTGGCGCAACGACGCCATCTGCGTCAACGGCTACAACGAGCTGATCCAGGGCTGGGGCAGCGAGGACTACGAATTCGGCATCCGTCTGTGGCACATCGGCGTGCAGCACTTCTCGCTCAAGTTCTCGGGGGTGGTCTACCACCTCTACCACAACGTCCGCGCCCGCGACAAGGCCGTAGCCAACCAGGTGCTGGCCAACCTCACGCGCAACCGGCGCCTGCTGCGGTGCAAACACGGCATCTCGCAATACCTGAACCCCGACCCCGAAACGGCGGGACTGGTCGGCAAACTGCCGGAGTGATCTCCGACGCCGCAGGCAGCACGTTCACTTCGCAGCGGGGATGATCCCCCGCCACGCCCGTCGCATGCGGCGCTTCGTCCAACTGTGGCAGCCGAACGGCAGCGCGCCGCCCAGCCGCCGCAGCGCATAGGCCGGATGGGTGTCGACCGAGAAGCGCAGCGCCTCGTCGGGCGCCGGATAGCGGAACCCGCGGGGCACCGTCGCCCAGAAAACATCCTCGTTGTGCAGGTGATGCGGATTCGCAAGATAAGTCTCAGCCTCGGCGCGGTAGGCCGCACACGCCTGCCGGAACGCCTCCACGCGCCGCAGCGACAGACCGCCGTTGCCGACGCGGCCGTAGAGCACCTGCCGCGAGAGTTCCCCGCGGCGGCCTTTCGCCCACTCCCGCCATCGCATATACTGCTTCACCAGCGGCAGGTCGTACAGCGGCCGCCGCAGCCACGGGGCCGCCACGCAGTCGTAGCCCCGCCCGCACCACTCCGCCAGTTCGTCGCGGAAGATCCACGCGTCGGTGTGGCAGATCAGAACATACTCCGCATCGGCGAACATCGCATAGAACGCCTCGCTGAGCATCATGCGGTTGTACCCCGCGATGCCGTTGCGCCGCCCGAGCCACTCGTCGCCCACGGCGCGCGTCTCCAGATGCAGCTCGGCACAGCAGGCGGGCGGACACACCCCTTCGGGGTGCAGCACGGTGAAAGGCCATGCCGCCAATGTGCGGACATTGTTGCGCAGCGACGCCTCCTCGTCGGGCGTCAGCTCCCGATAGACGGGCACGACGACCCGCACGAGCGAACGGTCGGAATCAGCCATGAGTGACCAGCGATTTGAGGTGATATTTCAGGTATTTGAACGGCAGCGCCCACGAGACGGCATGCCCGGGATAGGTGCGCACGTAACGCGCGATGCGGCCGAAGGGACAGGCGTCGAACAGCCGCTTCTGACACAGCAGCTTCAGGAAATAGGCTTCGGCACGCCGGTCGAGATCGGCCAGACGGGCGTCGTCGAGCGGTTCGACACTCAGCGGCAGCCGCGCGGCCCACTTGCGATGGTAGACCCCGAGCGTCCCGAGCCAGCCATAGGAGAAGGCTCCGGCCGAGAGATGTTCGATCAGCGCCGTGTGGCAGACGTGGTTGCGAAACCCCGCGGCCGTCACGGCCGTCGTGAAATCGAGGTCGTAGCAATGAAACCCGCCGAACGTCCGCGCATCGAACGGCACGGCGGCCCAGACGTCGCGCCGCACCGCCAGGCACATGCCGTCGAGCGTCACCACGGGCGAAAAGTCCGCCCCCTCGGGGTTCATCGCATGGAGATGCCGCCGTCCGCCGTGGTGCTGCACGTAGTTGGCGCGCATGTCGCCCACGCCGTGCAGCCACGCCGTCATGCGCCGCAGCTTGAGCACGCTCCCCGCAAAGCCCACGACGCCGCACGCCGGCTCGCTCAGCTTCGCGGCCAGCCGCGCGCCCCATCCCTCGGTCAGGAACCGGACGTCCTCGTGCACGAAACAGAGATACTCTCCCGCGCTGCGCCCGGCGCAGCGGTTATAGACCTCGCACAGCCCGACGCTGCGGCCGCGGTTGTCCCACGCGTCGAATTCGAACGCTTCGCCGATCGTCGCGGCGACATTGCGGCGCAACGCCTCGGCCGCCGTCGGATCGACCGAACAGCATATCACCGTGAAACGCGGCGTTTCCATTTCGTTATTTCGTTTTTCCATTTTCCACATAATCGGCCGCAGCGTCGGCTATCCTCTCCCCGTCCAGGGCCGCCGACAGGTCGCGCAGCGGCCTCGAAGTCCCCTCCGAGGAGGGGATTTACGGCGC
>USBO01000045.1 GCA_900552955.1 uncultured Alistipes sp. | reverse complement strand
AGATCGCCGAACGCATCGCCCTGATCCTCCACCGTTCCGCCCAGATCGAGACTCATGCCGTCGGGCAGCGGATACTCGCTCAGAATCTCCCTGATCTGCGGCACGACCGTACCCAGCGCCACGCCGTCGCCCAGCGAAGCCTTGACGTAGATCACGCGCTGGCGGTTCTCGCGTTCGATCGACGGCGAGGCGAACTCCTCGACGACAGTCGCCACCTCCTTGAGTTTCACAGGCTGACCGTTCGCACCGTAGAGCACGATGTTCTCGACATCCTGTATGCTCGTTCGGTACGGCTCGGCGTAACGCACCACGATGTCGTACTCATCGCCGTCCTCGCGGTATTTCGAGGCGTCGAGACCGTTGATACGGTTCCGAACCGCCTGCGAGGCCGTCGCGGAGTTCATGCCGTAGTAGGCCAGCTTGTCGCGGTCGAAGACCACGTTGAATTCGGGCCGCAGATCGTCGCGCGAGAGCTGAGCGTCGCGCAGGCCGGGTATCTGCGAGAGTTTCCGTTTGAGGTCGTTGGCCACGTCGTTGGTCTGATTGATGTCGTGGCCGTAGACCTTGATCTGCACGTAGGACGCTCCGCTCATCGACCCCTGATTGCCGCCCGGGGAGACTTCGTAGCGATCAATCTCGGGAATTCCGTCGAAATCCTGCCGCAGCAGGTCGGAAATCTGATAGATCGAACGTTCGCGTTCGCTCGAGCGCGGCAGGCGCAGATTGTAGTTGATGATGTGCGAACCGGTCGTCTGCATGGCCGAGAAGGCGTTGTCGCCCGAGCTTGCACCGGCCGAAGCCGAGATCAGAACGATTTCGGGGTACTTCGCATGAATGATGCTGTCGATCTGGCGGGCGATCCTGGCCGTATATTCGACGCTCACGTTCTGCTGCAGGCGCACCGTAGCCGAGATACGTCCGTTGTCCGCAGGCGGGAAGAACTCGAACGGCACCCGCGAGAGCAGCAGCAGCGAAGAGCCGAAGACGAGGAACACCACGCCCAGCGTCCAGCGGCGATGGTGCAGCACCACGTTCAGCAGACGGGCATATGCATCGTCGAGCCACGAAAGAGCCTTGTCGATGGGCTTGTAGATCACGCCGATCCCCTTATAGTCGTGTTCGCCGCCCTCCTTGCGAAGGATGTAGGCCGAGAGCATCGGCGTGAGCGAAATGGCGGCCGCCGTCGACACGCTCACCACGATCGAGACGATCCAGCCCAGCTCGCGGAACATGATACCCGAGAGGCCCGACACGAGCGTCAGCGGCAGGAACACGGCCACCGTCACCAGCGTCGTGGCGATCACCGACAGCCACACCTCGTTGGTGCCGTAGATGGCGGCCTCCTTAGGCTGCGAACCGCGTTCGATATGCGACGTGATATTCTCGAGCACCACGATGGCGTCGTCGACGACCATACCGATGGCGATCGACAGCGACGACAGCGAGATGATGTTGAGCGTCGACCCCACGGCGAAGAGGTAGATGAACGAGCAGATCAGCGAGACGGGGATCGTCAGGCAGATGATGAACGTCGCCCGCCAGCGTCCGAGGAAGACCATCACCACGAGCACCACGAAGATGAAGGCGTACATAATCGTCTCCGACAGCGAGCTGATGGCATCGGTGATCTCCTGCGACGCCTCGTAGATCAACTGGATGTCGACGTCGCCCGGCAGCGAGGCGGCGATCGCCGGCAGCCGTTTCTGCACCTCGTGCACGATGTCGACGGTATTGGCACCCGACTGCTTCTGGATAATCACGCGCACGCCCAACTGACCGTTGACGCGTTCGTCCATCGTCGCCTTTTCGAGCGTGTCGCGGATCTCGGCCACATCGCTCAGCAGCACCTTACGCCCCTCGCGGTTCGACACGACCACCCTGCCCAGTTGCCGCGAGGCGTCGGAAAACTCGCCGTCGGCCTTGAGATTGAAGGTGTTGTTGCCGATATCGATCGTACCGCTGGGGATATTGACGTTCTCGGCGGCGATGATGTTGCCGAGCTGCTCGACCGACAGCCCGTAGGCCTCGATCTTATTGGGATCGACGTTGACCTGCACCTCGCGTTCGGGAACACCCATCACCGAGACGGAACCCACGCCGTTGATGCGGTTGAGGTCGTTGACCAGCTTGTCGTCGAGAATCTTGTTCAGCGCGGGATAGCTTTCGTCGGCCGTGACGGCGAGCATCATGACCGGAATCATCGACGACGAGAACTTGAAGATCGTCGGGTAATCCACGTCGTCGGGCAGCAGCGACTGCGTGCGGCTCACGGCATCGCGGATGTCGTTGGCCGCTTCGGTCAGGTCGGATCCGTACTCGAACTCGAGCGTGATCATCGAGAAGTTGTCCGACGACTTGGAGGTCATCTTCTTGAGGTTCTCCACCGTGTTGAGGTTGTCCTCCAGCACGCGGGTGATGTTGGTCTCGATGTCGGCCGCATTGGCACCCGCATAGGTCGTGATGACGGCGATCTGCGGGATCTCGATGTCGGGATACTGATCGACGGCGAGGTTCTTCAGCGAGAAGAGGCCGAAGACGATGACGCCGACGAAGATCAGTACGGTCGAAATGGGTTTTCGGACCGCGGTTTCGTATATTTTCATAATTCGGTGCGTGCTAATAGATTACTCCTTGACCTCGACCTCGGCACCGTCGGTCAGTTTCGACAGCCCCGTCACGGCCACCTCTTCGCCGGCCTCGACGCCCGACAGAATGTCCACATTGCTGCCGACCTGCCGGCCGACCTTCACGCTGCGGCGCTCGGCCTTGCCGTCCTTGATGACATAGACGTAACGTTCGGAAGAGCCCATCTGCTTCATCACCGCCACGTCGGGCACCATGACACCCTCCTTGTCGCCCATGTTGAAGATCGCACGGGCGAACATGCCCGGACGCAGTCTCTCATTGCCGTTGGGCACGGTCACCTCGACGGTGAACGTTCGCGTCGACGCATCGAGCGCCGGATAGATCAGCGAAACCTTACCGGCGAAGACCTCGCCCGGGAAGATATCGCTGCGGATCTCGACCGGCATTCCGATCTTCACGGCGGGATAGTACTGCTCCTGAATGTTGGCGATGATCTTCAGCGGGTTGAGCTGCATGACATGCAGCACCGGCGTCCCCGTGAAGAGGTTGCCCGCCTCGTAGTTGCGCGCCGTGACGACGCCCGTGATCGGCGAGCGCATCTCGATGTTCTTCCTGAGATTGTCGAGCACCTCCTTCTGCACGTCGAGCGCCGCCTTGCTCTGCTGGAGCGCCTGCGCCGAGATGCCGCCGGCCTCGTAGACCGGCACCAGGCGGTTGTAGTCGTCGAGCGCGGTCTGGTACTGTACACGCTGCTGATTGTATTGCGTCGGATCGAGCGTCACGAGCAGCTGTCCCTGCTTCACGCGTGCGCCCACGTCGACCAGAATCCTGTCGATGTGCACGCCCGAAGCCGCCGGCGTGATGTCGTTCTCCTTGTAGGGTTCGATCTCGGAGGTGTACTCCTCGTTCTGCTCGATCACCTCGCGCACGGCGGGAATCGTCTTCGTCAACACCTTCTGCGGCTGGGCGACCGTCGTCTCGGCCTGCTTCTTGCCCGTGCAGGATGCGACGGCGACCGCCGCAGCCAACATTACCAAAACTCTTTTCATACTTCTATCTGTCTGTTATTTTTCTGTTTCAAACCCTCCGTCAGTTCACGCCCGGCTCACGGCCGACGATCCGGTCGTAGTCGGCCTGCGCCGAAAGATAATCGTAAATCGCCTGCGAATAGTTCAGATGCGCCTGCGTGCGGTTGAGCTGCGCCGTATTGAGTTCGAGAATCGTGCCCGCCCCCGCGCGGAAGCGCGTGTCGGCGATCTGGTAAGCCTTGTCGGCCTGCGCCATCGTCTGCGCCTGCGCCAGCATCGTTTCGCGCGCCGTCAGCAGGTCGTTGATGGCCGACTCGACGGCAACGGTCGTCTGACGGTAGGCGTAGTCGCGCTGAAGGTCGAGCTGCTCGATCTGGTTCTTCACTTGACGGGCCCTGTAAGTGTTCTTCAGCCCCGAGAAGATCGGGATCGAGAGCTGAACGCCGACCGAGATCGGATGCGTCCAGAAATACTTGCTGCTGTTGAGATCGGCCACGGCCTCGCCCGTGCCGGCTTCGCCGCCGGCCATCATCTTGCGGAAGTCGACCATGTCGTTGCCGGTGATCGTCGCCGACCCGAAGGCCGCGATCGTCGGGATGCGGGCCGCATTGGTCGTCTTGAGCTGGTAGCGCAGCATCTCGGCCTGAATGTCCAGCGCACGCAGGTCGCTGTTCTGCGACACATCGGTCGAGAGCGGTTCGCCGCCCGCCAGCACCACATTCTTCATCCCGTCGAGATCGCCGACCGGCTCGACCGAGACCTCCTCGGGGACCGAAAGATACATCTTGAGCTGTAGCTTGGCCACCTCGATCGAATTCTTCGTCTGCGTGATAGTCGGCAGCAGGTTGCTCAGCTCCACCTGCGCCGTGAGATAGTCGTACTCCGAAGCGAGTCCCTGGCGGTATTTCAGCAGCGTGTCGTCGACCGTGCGCTGGATCGTCGCCCGCGACTCCTCGAGCGTGGCGAGCGACTGCTCGGCCAGCAGGATGTTGTAGAACGCCTTCTTCACCTCCGACGCCAGCACGATGCGCGACGACCGCGCCGCCTCGACGGCCGCTGCAATCTGCGCACGGTTGAGTTTAAGCGTGCCGTAGACCGTCGGCGCGAAGAGCGGCACCGAGAGGCTGGCCGTACCGGTGAAGGTGTTGTCGGCACCGAACGAGATGCCGCCGCGCATCGTCGACTTCTCGATCGCTCGCGTATAGTCGCCGCTGAGCGACAGCGACGGCAGCAGGTTGCCGCGCGTCTCCTTGCGTACGTAATCGTAGCGCTCCACCTCGAGGTCGGCCACCCTGACGGTGGGATTCTCGCTCAGGGCGATGCGGATCGCATCGTCCAGCGTCAGACGGAGCTGCGCCGAAGCGCTCCCCGCTGCAAAGGCACCGATGCACAGTGCCGAAATCAATCGCTTCATACCTAATTCTTCTCTTCAGTAAATTATTTCTTCGCTTTCTGCTTTTCGAGGAAGTCGTCGATGAAACGGATGCCCTTCTCGGTCGAGATGCCCCGCAGGAAGTTGACGACCAAGAACACTAACGCATCGTTCGTCGACATATTATGCGACAGCAGCACATCTTTGCGGATCACCAGTCCTTCGACCGAGTAGCGCAACAGCGTAATGGCCAGATCGAAATCGAGATACCCCCCCCCTTGGAAGTAGCCCTCCTCGACGCCGCGCCTCAGAGCGATCTTGAACTGCTCCAGTCCTTTCTGCCGGCGATGTTCGTCCATGAGCCGCTCGTAGACGCGCGGATAGAACCGCCGCAGGTTGCTTTGCAGACGCAGCCCCACCTCGGCCGTCTCCATGACCTTGCCGAAGACCAGCAGCATCGCTTCGAGGATATTCTCCGCCTGCGCACCCAGTTCGGCGTGGCGGCGATCCTGCTCGCGCGCATAGTAGCTGAGGCACTGATAGAGCAGCTCCTCCTTATCGCCGAACTGCTCGTAGAGCGTCCGTTTCGACACGCCGATCTGACGGGCGATGTCGTCCACACGCACCGCCTTGATCCCCTGCTCGACGAACATCTCGGCCGCAGACTTGATAATGGCATCCCGTTGCATACGCATTTCGCATTGATACGGCGGCAAAGATAGGGAAGAAAACTTACAAAACAAAAAAAGTTTTCATTTTTTTGTCATCGAATCTCGCCGGAGCCCGCCCGCTCGTCGTCATAGATCGCCTCGAACAGCGTACGCAACCGCTTCTCATCGCGGATGACGCCCCGCAATTCGGCCAGGCGCGCCGCGTTCTCCGATTCGGGCAGCCACAACCGGAGATAACCGCCTTCGCCGTACTTCGTCCGCAGATGCTCGGCGAAGCGGGCGAACTGCCCATCGCGTCCGAGTGCGGGATAGTGCTCCTGCCCGTACTGCACCGTGCGGCGCAGCGTCGTCCGGCAGTCGATCACCCGATCGGCTTCGGCCACGATACGACCGTAGATCGTACGCGGAGGATGCGACGCCGAGGCCCGATGGTCTTCCGCCGCCTCGGCGATCGTCGCCACTTCGGCCTCCGAGAACCAGCGGCGCAGGTTCCGATCCTCCCGCACGATACGTGCCGAAACCTCGTGATGCCGTTCGCGCCCCTCGCACAGCCCCGTATCGTGGTAAGCCGCCACGGCATAGACCGCATCGGGATTCACCTCGTAATGCCGCGCAAGCCGCAGGCTCGCAGCGATCACCGTCCGCGCATGGTCGCGCCGGTGCGCACGGTCGAACGCATCGTAACGGGGCAGAATCGCGCGTTCGACGTAGCGGATCAACTCTTCATTCACTTCCATCACCGCAAAAGTAGGAAAAAAGCGTCGCTCCCGAATCGGGAACGACGCGAAACACCGGACTGCGGAATCTCCTCCGCAGCGGGAAGGCCGGCAATCACTCGGCGATCTCTTTCGGATTGGGGCCGTACTCGTTGGTTCCGGGCTGCGAGTCCTTGCACATCCAGACGATCATCCAGACGGCTGCCACCACAATCGCGAGCGCACCGGCGATGGTGAATACTCCACGGATGCCCTTGCCGCCCAGCGCCAGAATACCGCCGATCACGATCAGAACCGTGCAGACGATCGCCAAGCCGTAGTAACCGGCCACCCACCAGCCGTTGCGGCCGATATCGTGCAGACGCCGCACCATCACCGACATCGCGGGCAGGAAGACGAACAATCCGTACAACGACGAGAGGTACCGCGGTTTAGCGGGGTTCGTGAGCGACGCCCCGAAGAGCAGCACGTCGAGCAGCATCGCCGCGAGCATGAAGATCGCATTGAAGAGCACGAACATCCAGTACTCCTTGCGGCGCGCACGGCCTTCGAACTTCACATAATTTTTAATACAGGTCAACCACCATTTCATAAGCTATCTATTTTGGGTTAAACATTCCGTTTTCCCGGCCGCAGTCGGCGCGCCGACCTCCCCGGGATCGGCACCGTAGCGATTGGGCCCCCTCTCGGAGCCGATGCACATCGCAGCGACCCCCGTCGCCGACAGCACCGCCATCGCAACAACCGTCGGCCGTACGTATATCCACAAGGCCACCGCCGACTCCCACAGCGACGACTGCTGCGGCGCTTCGATGTCGATAAACCGAAGGATCGACGCACAGAGCCATTGCAGGCAGACCGTATAAACCGCATAATAGCCCAGCAGCCATTTGCCGCTCAGTCCGATGTCGTGCAGCCGCCGCACCCGCACGGCCAAACCGGGCAGGAAGGTGGCCAGCAGCCAGATGTAAACGAGCAGGAGGAAACCGCATACGGTCAGCGTCGCCGTCATCCCATTCACCTCCTCGGCGCTCCGCCGGCAGACGAGCAGACCGACCGCCGCGCAGCAGCCGGCGAGCAGGGCCCCGCAGACGAGCGTATTGAACAGCGTGAACATCCAAAACTCCCGCCGGCGGGCACGCCCGCGGAAATTGACGTAATTACGCATGCATTCGAGCCACCACTTCATCGGTTCGCAGAGAGGACAGGTATCTGGTGCAAAGATAGGTAAAAAATCGCACGGCGAGACTTTTTCACGGCAAATTTATTCACTCCGTCCGCAGGTACACCGCCGCCGTGCGCGAAGTGTTGTAGATGCGGATGACCGTTGTCGCGGCGCCCTCCTCGCCCGCGACGGGCTCCGAGAAGTGTTCGCTGCCGATGCGGGCCCGTTCGGTGCCGCCGAAACGCGCTTCGTCGGTCGAGAGGATCAGTTCGTAGCGTCCGGCCTCGCGCACGCGGCACCGGTAGTCGGGCACCGAGGCCGAAGGATGCCAGTTGAAGACGAAAACGAGCGGGCCGTGCGAGAAGACAATCGTTTGGTTCTCGTTGTCCATCTGCAAATTATAGGGGTAGCCGTCGCGCAGCACTCCGTAGCGCTCGACCAGCGCGAGCATCGCCCGATCGAACGCCCCCAGCCAGGCGTAGCGCAGAAAACCGTTCTCGGCCAGCGACCACTGCCGGCGCGCGTGGGCATAGCTCCAGCCGTTGCCCTCGCGCGGGAAGTCGATCCACTCGGGATGTCCGAACTCGTTGCCCATGAAATTGAGGTAGGCGTCGCCGCCCGTCGAAATGGTCATCAGGCGGATCATCTTGTGCAGCGCCATGCCGCGTTCGATGGTAAGGCTCTCCGACGTCCGATCCATGTGATCGTACATCTCCTTGTCCATCAACCGGAAAGCGATCGTCTGATCCCCCACCAGCGCCTGATCGTGCGACTCGGCGTAGGCGACGGTCTTCACCCCGGGCAGGCGCGAGGTCATCACCGACCACATCTCGCCGATGTCCCATCGCTCGTCGGGCACCTCCTTCAACTGCTTGATCCAGTAGTCGGGAATGGCCATCGCCAGCCGGTAGTCGAAGCCGATGCCCCCCTCCTCCTGCGGGAAGCAGATGCCCGGCATGCCGCTCACATCCTCGGCGATCGTGACCGCCGACGGACGCAGGTCGTGCACGAGCCGGTTGGCCAGCGAGAGGTAGGTGACGGCCCCCTCGTTCACCCCCTCGTCGAAATAGCGGTCGCGGCTGTCGAAGTCGACGTAGCCGTGGTGGTGGTAGAGCATCGACGTCACGCCGTCGAAACGGAAGCCGTCGAAACGGAACTCCTCGAGCCAGTATTTGACGTTCGACAGCAGGAAGTGCTCGACCTGCGGCTTGCCGTAGTCGAAGAGCTTCGAATCCCAATGGGGCTGGTCGCCGGCCGCACCAGCGGGCGAATAGAGATGATCCGTGCCGTCCAGCTCGTTGATCCCCTCGTTGAGATTGCGCACATAGTGCGAGTGGACGAGATCCATCACCACGCCCAGCCCCAGTTCGTGGGCGCGGCGGATCAGCGCCTTGAGCTCCTCGGGCGTACCGAAGCGCGACGACGGCGCAAAAAGATTCGACACATGGTAGCCGAACGACCCGTAGTAGGGATGCTCGGCCACGGCCATCAGCTGCACGGTGTTGTAGCCGTCGCGGGCGATGACGGGCAGGATCGCATCGGCGAATTCGCGGTAGGTGCCCACACCGGCCCGCTCCTGCGCCATCCCCACGTGCGCCTCGTAGATGAGCAGTTGGTCGTGGCGGGCGATGTCGAACGTGTCGCCCGACCAGTCGAACGGCTGCGGGGCCCAGAACTGCGCCGTGAAGTTCTTCGTCCGCTCGTCCTGCACGACGCGCGCGGCATAGGCCGGAATGCGGTCGAGCCAGCCGTTGCGGCCGTGGACGTGGATTTTGTAGAGCGATCCGTGGCGGAGCCTGTGGGCGTACATGGCATCGGGCAGGAAGATGCTCCAGACCCCGTGTGTATCCTTGTCGAGCCGCAGTTCGGTGCGCTGCCAGCCGTTGAAATCGCCGAAAAGGCAGACGTCGTAGGCCCCGGGGAGCCATTCGCGGAACCACCACCCCTCGAGCACGGCGTCGTACTGCCAGCCGAAATAGCGGTGTCCGTTGGCATAGTCGGCCAGCGAGCCGGCCGCACGGCGAATTTCGCCGAGCCGCCGTTCGTAAGCTTCGTGGCGGGCGAGCAGCTGCCGTTCGACGGGGCGGAGCCACGCGTCGCGTTCGACCATTTTCAGACGGTGTGCGTTTTCCATAGGCGCCGAGGGGTTATTCTCTTCAAATATACAAAAATTCTGCGATTCCGCCGCACGCTCCGCAAACTTTCCGCCCGCCGCACCCAAAACAGCCCCGACCTTCGGGGGATCGGGGCTGTGCAGGAGCTGTCGTCCGGCGGCTTCGGGCCTTGCGCACGGACGGCGGGAAAAGCCGCCCGGCCTTTCGGCATCCGTCAACGGACATAGCGCTCGCGCTTCCACGCAGGCGCATCGTGCAGCAGCGCACGCACGAGAATCTTCAGCGCGCCGAGCGCCTGCGGCGGCAGATCGGGCAGGCCGCTCACATCGCGGTGCAGTTCATTGAGATAACTTTTGTAGGAAATGCCCCAGATGTGCCGTGCAAGGTCGCTCCAGATCCGGCGATGGCAGCGTTGCAGGTCGCCGTCCGCATAGAAAAGCGCATCGAATCGCTGAATGGCTTTCGTCCGTAGCGGGTGATTTCGGTTGGTTTTCATAATCTCTGAATTTACGTTTTGCGGCTTATGCCAAAAGGAAGTTAGGCAAGGCGCAGCAGAGATTCACTGATCGGCAGGTAATTGCACCCGATCGGACGACTGAAAGGAAGATTCCGGATATAAAAACAACCATTTACGTCATCACCGATGATCGAAATGAAGGCCGAATATGCAGGAGATGGCGTTTCCTGCGCGAAAGGCGGCGATGCACCCGAACGGACGATCTGCCGATTTTACAGCGGCACAGGGACTTTTTCCGATTTTTTCGCTATATTTGTCGGCAATCGGAATCCCGCATGGAATTCGAAATAACCCCAAATCAATCCGCTCTATGTTCAAAGGACAACCCAAAGGTCTGTATGCGCTGGCCCTCGCCAACACCGGCGAGCGGTTCGGCTACTACACCATGCTGGCCATCTTCCTGCTCTTTCTGCAGGCGAAATTCGGCTTCACGGCCGCCGTGGCGACCCAGATCTACTCGATCTTCCTGGCCGCCGTCTACTTCATGCCGCTCGTGGGCGGCATTCTGGCCGACCGCATCGGCTTCGGACGGTGCGTCACGACGGGTATCGCCGTGATGTTCGCCGGTTACCTGTGCCTGTCGATTCCCACCGAGGCGTCGCTCGGCGGCAAGGTTCTGATGTTCGCCGCGCTGGCGCTCATCTCGGTCGGCACGGGCCTTTTCAAAGGCAATCTGCAGGTGATGGTGGGCAACCTCTACGACGATCCGAAATACGCCGCCAAGCGCGATTCGGCCTTCAGCCTCTTCTACATGGCCATCAACATCGGCGCCATGTTCGCCCCCACGATGGCCAAGTCGGTGACCAACTGGTTTCTGGCCAAATCGGGCCTGACCTACGTGGCCGACGCTCCGGCGCTGGCGCATCAGTACCTCGACGGCGTGATCTCGCCCGAAAATCTCGACCGGCTCAGCGCCATCGCCGCCTCGATGCCGGCCGGCATCGCCGATGCGGGCGAATTCAGCCGTCTCTACATCGAGAAACTCTCGGCGGCCTACAACTACGGATTCGGCGTGGCCTGCATCTCGCTCGTCGTCTCGCTGGCCATCTACTTCGGCTTCCGCAAGTGGTTCCGTCACGCCGACGTCAATGCCAAGCAGGCGAAAAGCACCGCAGCGGCCGCTGTTGAACTCACGCCCAAACAGACGAAAGAGCGCATCACGGCGCTGCTGCTGGTCTTCGCCGTCGTGATCTTCTTCTGGATGGCGTTCCACCAGAACGGTGCGACGATGACGCTCTTCGCCCGCGACTACACGCAGAGCACGGTCGAAGGGGCGAACCGCATCGGATTCAACATCTGGAGTCTGGTGCTGATCGCCGTATCGGTCTACACGCTCTTCGGTGCGTTCCAGTCCGCCACGCAGCGCGGCAAACTGCTTTCGGGAGCCGCAACGCTGGCCCTTTGGGGCGGCGCCTATGCCATCTATGCCGCCATGCCTGCCACGGTCGAGATTCTGCCGTCGGACTTCCAGCAGTTCAACCCCTTCTTCGTCGTGGCGCTCACGCCCGTCTCGCTGGCGATCTTCGCTGCATTGGCCGCCAAGGGCAAGGAGCCTTCGGCACCGCGCAAGATCGGCATGGGCATGCTGGTCGCCGCCGTCGGATTCCTCATCCTGACCGTCGGTTCGCTGGGACTCGCTTCGCCCAAAGCGCTCGACGGGACGGTCAGCCCCGATCTGGTGTCGCCCGACTGGCTGATTTCGACCTATCTGGTGCTGACGTTCGCCGAGCTGCTCCTCTCGCCGATGGGCATCTCGTTCGTCTCGAAGGTGGCGCCGCCCAAATACAAGGGAATGATGATGGGCTGCTGGTTCGCCGCGACGGCCATCGGCAACTACCTGGTCTCGATCCCGGGTCTGCTGTGGAACAAGCTGCCGTTGTGGGGCGTCTGGGCGCTGCTCATCGGCCTCTGCCTGCTGTCGGCCGCGTTCATCTTCTCGATCATGAAGAAACTCGAAAACGCCACGGCGGACGCCTGACGACCCTCCGCACAACGAAAACGACCGGCTCCGCAGAGCCGGTCGTTTGTTTAAGGACGGGGCGCCGCGGAGTGACAGGCTTGATCGGTAGAGGATGTGCCGCCGCGAGGCGGCATGTTATGATAGTCACTCCGTGCGCCCCGCTCCGGTCGCGGATCGGTAGCTGCCCCCGCGGCGGTTTGCCGCCGGCGGCGACGGCACGAGCCCCGCGAGTTGCAGTCCGCCGAATCGGGGGCGTTTATCAAAAACGGCCGGTGCGGAATAAAGAAGGTGGGATTGAAATGAATTTTTCCGAACGGAAGCCATGACCGCACCGGCCAGATAGA